>CABRZA010000105.1 GCA_902475285.1 uncultured Porphyromonadaceae bacterium | reverse complement strand
ATGTTCCGCTGCGCTTCACATGGGGCTAAACATTATATCGCCTCTTCGAGGCTTGTTGTTTTGCCCCGGACTTTCTTATTTTTTTTTACCACGCCCCGCGGTTTTTGGCACGGTTTTTGTAATAGTATGTTGTAGCGCCGCCGGGGTAAGCGTTTGTCGGGGGCTGTTGGGGATTTGGGAAAAAATGCTTATTTTTGCGGCGGAATTGCGGACGTTGCCTTTTGCCGGGCGGCGTGCCGCCAAATTGTTATCGTATGGACTGCATGCATACCGCCGGGGCCGACAACCGCGCCCTCGTCGATGAAATACTGACACTGAAAAAGGAAAAGAACGCCGTGGTGCTCGCCCACTACTATGTGGACGGCGCCGTGCAGGACGTGGCCGACTATGTGGGCGACTCCCTGGCGCTCGCTCAGAAAGCCGCCGAGGCATGTGCCGACGCCGATATAGTGGTGATGTGCGGTGTCGACTTCATGGCCGACACGGTCAAGCTCCTGTGCCCCGACAAGAAGGTGCTCGTGCCCGATGCCGACGCCGGATGCTCGCTGGCCGACAGCTGTCCGCCCGACGCTTTCGCCGACTTCATCGCCGCCCATCCCGGCCACACGGTGATTAGCTATGTGAACACCTCCGTGGCCGTGAAGGCCCTCAGCGACGTCCTCGTCACCTCGGGCAACGCCCGACGAATCGTCGACTCCTTCCCCGCCGACGCCAAGCTAATCTTCGGGCCCGACCGCAACCTCGGAGCATACATCAACTCCGTAACCGGCCGCGACATGGTGCTGTGGGACGGCGCCTGCCATGTGCACGAGCGCTTCTCGGCCGAGGCAATAGCACGCCTCAAAGACGAATACCCCGGCGCACCCGTGCTCGTCCACCCCGAGTGCCGCCGTCCCGTGGTGCTCATGGCCGACAAGGTAGGCTCCACCGCCGTGCTCCTTAAATACGCCCTCGAAAGCCCCGCCGACACATTCATCGTGGCCACCGAGAGCGGCATTCTGCACCAGATGCGCAAGGGCGCGCCGGGCAAGACCTTCATTCCCGTGCCCCCCGTCGACAGCACCTGCGGATGCAACGACTGCAACTTCATGAAGCTCAACACCCTGCGCAAGCTCCGCGACTGCCTGCGCCACGAGCTAAACCCCGTGGAGGTCGACCCCGCGCTCGCCGCACGTGCCCTCCGACCCATAGAGCGCATGCTCGAACTTTCAAAATAAATCTCACCGACCCGCAATGGAATACAATCATAAAGAAATAGAGCCGCGCGTGCGGCAGCAGTGGGTAGACGCCGATATCTACCGTGTTGAAACCGACCCCTCGAAGCCCAAGTACTATGTGCTCGATATGTTCCCCTATCCGTCGGGCGCGGGCCTGCATGTAGGACATCCGCTCGGCTACATATCGAGCGACATCTACTCGCGCTTCAAACGCATGCAGGGCTTCAACGTGCTGCACCCCATGGGCTTCGATGCCTACGGCCTCCCCGCCGAGCAGTATGCCATCCAGACGGGCCAGCATCCCGAAATAACCACGCGGACAAATATAGAGCGCTACTGCCGGCAGCTCGAAAGCATTGGCCTGAGCTTCGACTGGCACCGCGCAATCCGCACCTGCGACCCCGACTTCTACAAATGGACGCAGTGGGCCTTCCTGAAAATGTTCGACTCGTGGTACGACACCGCCCTCGCCAAGGCACGCCCCGTGGCCGAGCTTGAGGCGCACCTCGCCGAACACGGCACCGAGGGGCTGCATGCCGCCGGCACCAAGGAACTCGCCATCACTGCCGACGAGTGGAACGCCATGGGCCGCAAGGAGCGCGCCGACGTGCTGATGAACTACCGCCTGGCCTACCTCGGCCACAGCATGGTGAACTGGTGCCCCGCACTGGGCACAGTCCTCGCCAACGACGAGGTGAGCGAAGGTGTGAGCGTGCGCGGCGGACACCCCGTGGAGCAGAAGAAGATGTGGCAGTGGTGCCTCCGCGTGAGCGCCTACGCCCAGCGCCTTCTCGACGGCCTCGAAACCATCGACTGGTCGGAATCAATCAAGGAAACCCAGCGCAACTGGATAGGCCGCTCCGAGGGTGCCGAGATGCACTTCAAGGTCGACGGCCGCGACGACATCGACCTCGAAATCTTCACCACACGAGCCGACACCGTCTTCGGCGTCACATTCATGGTGCTCGCTCCCGAAAGCAAGTATGTGGCGCAACTCACCACGCCCGAGCAGAAGGAGGCCGTCGACGAGTACCTCGCATCCATCCGCCACCGCACCGAGCGCGAGCGTATGATCGACCGCCGCGTCACCGGCGTCTTCTCCGGCAGCTACGCAATCAACCCCCTCTCGGGCAAGAAAGTGCCAGTGTGGATAAGCGACTACGTCCTCGCCGGCTACGGCACCGGCGCCATCATGGCCGTCCCCGCGCACGACAGCCGCGACTACGCCTTCGCCCGCCACTTCGACCTCCCCATAATACCCCTTATAGAAGGTGCCGACGTCAGCGAGGAATCGTTCGACGCCAAGGAAGGCCGCATGATCAACAGCTGCGGTCCCGACCTCGACCTCAACGGCCTCGAAGTGAAGGACGCCATAGCCCGTGCGAAAAAATACATCGAGGAGGCCGGCATAGGACGCGTGAAGGTGAACTACCGCCTCCGCGACGCCATTTTCAGCCGCCAGCGCTACTGGGGCGAGCCCATACCCGTGTGCTACGACGCCGAGGGCGTGGCCATGCCATACGACAAGCTCCCCCTCGAGCTCCCCGAAATCGACAAGTACCTCCCCACCGAGAGCGGCGAGCCTCCCCTGAAGCGCGCCAAAAACTGGCAGACGCCCGATGGCTTCCCACTCGAGCTAAACACCATGCCCGGCTTCGCCGGTTCGTCGGCCTACTACCTCCGCTACATGGACCCGCACAACCCCGACGCTCTCGTGTCGAAGGAGGCAAATGAGTACTGGCGCTCCGTCGACCTATACGTCGGCGGCTCGGAGCACGCCACAGGCCACCTCATATACAGCCGATTCTGGAACAAGGTGCTCTTCGACTACGGCTACATCGTCGACGACGAACCCTTCCGCAAGCTCATCAACCAGGGCATGATTCAGGGACGATCGAGCTTCGTATACCGCATCAAGGACACAAACACCTTCGTGAGCGAGGAGCTCAAGGACCGGTTCGAAACCACCCGTCTGCGCGTCGACATCTCGCTGGTCGACAACGACATCCTCAACATCGAGGGATTCCGCGCCTGGCGCCGCGAGTTCGCCGACGCCGAGTTCGTCACCGGCGATGACGGCCTCTACCGCTGCGGCTCGGCCGTCGAGAAGATGTCGAAGTCGATGTTCAACGTCGTCAACCCCGACGACATCGTCGAGCGCTACGGAGCCGACACTCTGCGCCTCTACGAAATGTTCCTCGGCCCGATAGAGCAGAGCAAGCCATGGGACACCCACGGCATCGACGGCGTATACCGCTTCATCAAGAAGCTGTGGGGCCTCTACTGGAACGGCGACACCCTCCGCGTGACCGACGACGAGCCCTCGGCCGACAGCCTCCGCTCGCTCCACAAGCTCATCAAGAAAGTATCGGCCGACATCGAGGCATTCTCCTTCAACACTTCCGTGGCCGCATTCATGATATGCGTCAACGAGCTGTCGCAGCAGAAGTGCGCCTCGCGTGCCGTGCTCGAGCCTCTGGCCCTCGTCGTGGCGCCATTCGCGCCCCATGTGGCCGAAGAGCTGTGGCACGGCGCATTGGGCCATGCCGACTCGGTGGTTACAGCCCCCTGGCCCGCTTTCGAGGAGCGCTACCTCGTCGAGGCCACGCGCACGATGGCGGTGTCGTTCAACGGCAAGCCGCGCTTCAACATCACCGTCGCCGCCGATGCCGATGCCGCCGCCATCGAGGCTGCCGCACTCGCCGACCCCGCCGCCGCCAAGTGGCTCGACGGAAAGACCGTCCGCAAGGTCATCGTAGTCCCCGGCAAGATTGTCAACATCGTGGTGGGCTGAGTACAATAAACAAGGCTACCGCACGTTAGATAAAAGGAATGAAAAGAATAATCTTCGCCACGGCCAACCCCCACAAGCTCTTCGAGCTTCGCGGAATGCTACCCGACCATGACGTGGCCGGACTCGCCGACATAGGCTGCCGCGACGACATACCCGAGACCGCCGACACCTTTGCCGGCAACGCCCTCCAGAAGGCGCAGTGGGTGCTCGACCGCTATCCCGACGTCGACACTGTCGCCGCCGACGACAGCGGCCTCGAGGTCGAAGCCCTCGGCGGCGAGCCCGGCGTCCACAGCGCCCGCTTTGCCGGCGAAGGTCACGACAGCCGTGCCAACAACGCCCTGCTCATAGAGCGCCTCAGCGGCATCGACAACCGCCGGGCCCGCTTCCGCACAGTGGTCGCTCTCCTGCGCCGAGGCGCCGAGCCCATCTTCTTCGAAGGCACCGTCGAGGGCACAATCACCCAGGCCCCCCGGGGCTCCAACGGCTTCGGCTACGACCCCTATTTCGTTCCCGACGGCTTCTCGCGCACCTTCGCCGAGCTCGAACCCGAAGAGAAAAACGCCGTCAGCCACCGCGGTCGCGCTGTGGCGGCTTTGTGTGACTTTCTAAATCGATCATAACCGCATCCATGATTAAAAGACTTTCAACCATACTGATTGTCGCCCTCATCGGCGTGGCCGGGGCTTGGGCACAACAGAAAAACGGCCGATGGCAGCTATACCCAAGCATCTCCGAGACATGGACAAATGTCGTCGAGACTCCGGGAAAGACTTATCTCCACAACGGCCCCACTCTCTTCTCAATCTCCGACGACGACAACGAGAGCTACGTCTACAACTCCTTCAACAAGCTCTCCACCGCCGAGGCCATCGAGCTGGTGCGCTACAACGCCGCCGAGAAGTATCTATTCGTGGCATACGCCGACGGCAACATCGACCTGATCTACGACGACGGCAAGGTGGTGAACATGGCCGAAATCAAGGACGCCATGCTGAGCACCACGCGAGGCATCAACAGCGTGGCCTTCGCCGACGGACGAATCTACGTGGCAACCGACTTCGGCCTGGTGGTATACGACTCCAAGCGCCATCTGGTGCTCGAGTCGGGCATCTTCGGCAAGGACGTTGCGCATATCTTCGTCATGGGCGACCATCTGGTGCTCCTGATGGGCAACAGCCTTATGGCCGCACCCCTCGAAGGCCGCCACAATACCGAGAGCTGCTTCACCGCCATCGGCGACATCTTCGGCACCGACATGGCCAAAATCAGCGACACCATGCTCGCCTTCCTCCACACCTCCAAAGTGGTCTACTCCACAACCATCGACTTCGGCACCATGACCCAGAGCCGCCGTTCGATGGAAATTGGCGGCGTCGACAAGCTCTATCAGCTGCCCGAAGGCTTCTACGCGCTCGAAGAAGGCAACATAGCCGTCTCCGACGCCTCCGGAAACGTCACGCGCACCCCGCGCCCCGAGGCCTACGCCAAGGCGCCACTCTTCTTCAACACCCTCAAAAGTGTGTGGGCTTCCACTCAGGAAGGCCTCACCCGCCTCGACCTCTCCGGCTCCACGCCCACGGTGCTCATGCAGCCCTACAGGCCCGATGCAATCACCGCCTCGGTGCCCGCGCAGCTCGAATGGACCGCCGACGGCTCGCGCCTCTATGTGGCGAACCTTACCTTCACACACTTCTACACCTGCGCCGGAATTCCCTACCACGGTGAGGCAAATGTGTCGATGATCGAAGGCAACAAAATCACCGACGTAGTGCCAATGTACGTCGAGCACCCCACAAGCAGCGTCGATTTCGACCGTATATGCCATGATGACAAAACCGACCGATTCGGCGGCGGCAGCCAGCAGCTCGCAACCGACCCCAACGACCCCTCCACATATTACCTTTCGAGCATCGTGGCCGGCGTCTTCGTGGTGCGCGACGGTGAACTCGTCAACATCATCAACTCCTCCAACACCCCGTACACCAAGGCCGCATGGGCCGAGCATCAGAACGGCGTCGAGTTCGACCCCGAAGGCAACCTCTGGGTGGGCAACGGCGTAGAGATGCTCGCCGAGAACAACGGCGAGTACACACCCATTTGGTTCGTCCTGCCCGCAGCCAAGGTCCGAAACATCGCCAATGTCACTAAGACCGACTGGATACCCGTACCCGGAATATGCCCGACATTCCGCGCCGACCGCGACATGAACATCACCTTCCTCCGTCGCTCGCCATACAACATTTATGTGGGCGGTGGCTGGAACAGAGGTTTCATGGTGCAGTCCACATCGGGCACGCCCATGACATTCTCCGACGATACCTTCGTCCACCACACGCACGTAATCGACCAGAATGGCAACACGCTCAATCCCACATTCACCATCTCGGTGGTCGAGGACCTCGACGGAGCGGTATGGTTCGGCACCGACCAGGGCCTCTACTACATCTCCGACATCAAGAATGCCATGGGCACATCCACCCCTCAGGTACACCGCCCGGTGGTGCCCCGCAACGACGGCACCGGCCTCGGCGACTATCTTCTTGAAACTCAGAAAATCAACAAGATTGCCGTCGACCACTCCAACCGCAAGTGGATAGCCACCGAAACATCGGGCGTTTACCTCGTGAGCGCCGACGGCACCGAGATAATAGCCAACTATACAGCCGAAAATTCCGCACTCCCCTCCAATACGGTATATTCCGTCTCCGTTTCCCCCACCGACAACGTGGTCTATTTCGGAACAGCAAACGGCCTTGCCAGCTTCGACAGCGATTCCTCGCCCGCAGCCGACGACTATACCGAAGTATACGCATATCCCAACCCCGTCCGCCCCGACTATACCGGCTGGATCACCATCGCCGGGCTCATGGACGACTCTCTGGTGAAAATCGCCGATGCCGCAGGCAACGTCTTCTTCCAGGGACGAAGCGAAGGCGGCATGATTTCATGGGACGGCTGCGACGCCGGCGGAAACCGCGTGCGCTCCGGCGTTTACTATGTCTTCGCCTCGCAGAACGCCTCCGGAAACGCGTCGGGTGCAGTTACTAAAATCCTTGTTATAAACTAATTCGATACCGTGCCGGGAAGCCCGCCGAGGGTTTCCCGGCCTCCTTTCTATCCCCCGGCTCTCCAAATGAACACTATAAGCTATACTTCTGAGCGCGACCGCGCCTACGGCATTACAGGCATGGCCGTCACCGTCGTGGCTCTCGAAAACGGTGCCATCCTCGACAGCATCGACCTCGACGCCGCCGAGGCTTCCGAATGCCTCCGCCTCGCACCTCATTTCGAGATGCGCATAAACCCACGCATGTCGGCAAAAGTCCTCTGGGAACAAACCCTCTCCGACCTCTCCCTCACCGTGTCGATGGCCCTCGGCAACCTCTACTGCCGCCGGTATGTGCTCGACCGCCGCGCACCCTCAGCCACCGAAACCGAAACCATCCGCCAGGCCCTCGGCCTCGACGCCGGAAGCCACCTCGAACTCGACGCCGACGAAATCGACGCCCTCTTCGCCAAGTGCTCGGCCTACGCCCAGCGCCTTTTCCGGCACAGCGGGGTAGTGGAGCTCTCGCACTCATTCGCCTCCCGTCTCCTCGACCGACGGCGTTTCACCGGAACTGAAGCCGTGGAGCTCCTCGCCCAGCTCGGCCTCCGTTGAAGAGATAGGGGCGCTATAACAATACAATAGAGTACAACTATGTCAACCAACACTGTAGACAACCAGCGCAAGGTAACAACCTCGCGCTTCATCGAAATGAAAAATCGCGGTGAGAAGATTGCCATGATCACCGCCTACGACTACACCATGGCGCAGCTCGTCGACGCCGCCGGCATCGACGCCATCCTCATCGGCGACTCCGCCGCAAACGTAATGGCCGGATACGCCACAACCCTCCCCATCACCCTCGACCAGATGATATACCATGCCGCATGCGTGGCGCGAGGCGTGAAACGCGCACTCGTGGTGTGCGACATGCCGTTCGGTACATACCAGAGCAATCCCGAGCTCGCGGTCGCTTCCGCCGTACGCATCATGAAGGAAAGCGGCGCCGAAGCAGTAAAGCTCGAGGGTGGAAGCGAGATTATCGACAGCATACGTGCCATCCTCTCCGCAGGCATACCCATTATGGGACACCTCGGCCTCACGCCACAGTCGGTCAATAAGTTCGGCGGCTACGGCGTGCGTGCCAAAGGCGACGCCGAGGCCGAGAAGCTCGTGGCCGACGCACACCTCCTCGCCGACGCCGGATGCTTCTCGCTCGTGCTCGAGAAGGTGCCCCAGGCTCTCGCCGAACGAGTGGCAAAGGAAATCAACATCCCTGTGATAGGCATCGGCGCCGGTCCCGGTTGCGACGGACAGGTACTCGTCCTCCACGACATGCTCGGCATGAACCAGGGCTTCCGCCCCAAGTTCCTCCGCCGCTACGCCGACCTCGCGTCCGCCATCAACGATGCCGTGGGCCAATACGTGGCCGATGTCAAGGCCGTCGCCTTCCCAACACCCGACGAAGCATATTGAGCTGATTTTGAATTTTGAATGTCGAATTTTGAATGTTGAAATGCGCCGCACCGCAAAGCGGCCGATTCAACATTCAAAATTCGACATTCAAAATTTTTTTGTTTCCCGAAAAAAAAGTGTAT
>CABRZA010000104.1 GCA_902475285.1 uncultured Porphyromonadaceae bacterium | reverse complement strand
TCTTGCGTCCTAACCGATAGACGAATGGGCCGTAGCTTATTTTGCGGTTGCAAAGTTAGGTATTTTTTTCTCCGTGGGCAAATATTTGCCGTCCGAAAGCTAATTTTTAAGAAATATTCACATATGCAAAATTTCCTGAACCATAGCTGTCGGCGATTTGTTTGCAATGGTAAGCGAATTTTACTATCTTTGCGACCTCCAACACTCATAGAAACCTGAAATTCACACATTGATACCGATGAAATTCATCCGTTATGCACTGGCGAGCCTCCTCGCCGCCGCCGCTCTGACAGCCGCCGCCGCTGTCCCGACGGGCTACTACAACTCGCTCAACGGCAAGAGCGAAGGCGAGCTAAAAACCGCCGTGTATACCCTGACGCACAATTTCACGCGCGTTTCGTCGTACTCGGCGCTGCCGACTTACTTCCAGCAGACCGACGTCTACCCCGACAGCCGGCGGTGGTGGGACATGTACTCCGACATACCTCTGTATGCGCCGTCGTTCAGCGGCCTCAATCGCGAACATTCATTTCCGAAGAGCTGGTGGGGCGGTTCGACGTCGGTCGGCGCCTATGTTGACCTCAACCACCTCTACCCCTCCGAGATGAAGGCCAACACAGCCAAGAGCAACTATCCTCTTGGCGTGGTGGACCGCACCAAGAGCCTCAAATTCGACAACGGCATATGCGCCGTGGGCAACCCCGTGCGCTCGCAGGGCGGCGGCGCGCCCTATGTGTTCGAGCCCGACGATGAATACAAGGGCGACTTCGCGCGTACCTATTTCTATATGGCCACCACTTATCAGGACCTCACCTGGCGCTACACTTTCATGGTGAGCCAGAATCTGTATCCGACGCTCAACCCGTGGTCGGTTGAGCTGCTTCTCGACTGGCACCGCCAGGACCCTGTGAGTCAGAAGGAAATCGACCGCAACGAAGCCGTATACCGCATACAGAACAACCGCAACCCCTTCATCGACATGCCCGAGCTTGCCGAGTATATCTGGGGCGAGAAGAAGGGCGAGAAGTTCACTCCGGGCAGCGTGCCGGTGACACCCGTGGGCGACCCGGAGCTCGTGGCGCCTCTGAAAGACATGGAGATACAGTTCGGCGAAGTTGCCCAGGGCAACACCGCCACGATGAAGATTTTCGTGCAGGCCAAGAACATCACCGGCAGCATAGCCGTGACCATCTATTCGGGCGACAAGGATATGTTTGTCAGTACCGAGAACAAAATTCCGGCGCAGCTGGCATGCACGGAAACGGGCTACTGGCTTACGGTGACCTACCGCCCCACGGCACTGGGCGCGCACTCCACACGCATCCTCTTCGAGAACAGCGGCTTCGGCTCGCGCGGAGTGTCGCTGCGAGGCGAATGTCTGCCGGTGCCGGCCCTGGGCGCCTGCACGGCTACCGACGCCACCGACATCCAGGCTGACCGCTACACGGCCAACTGGACTGCACCTTCGGGCGACGTGATCGACTACTTCCAGGTGACCCGCACCCGCTACGTGGGCTCGCAGGTATTTACAGAGACACTCGTGGCCGAGGACAACTATCTTGAAATCGTGGGCTTCGACGAGAGCGACAGCGAGGCATACTCGGTGCAGTCGGTACGTCTGGGCGTTCTGTCGCCGATGTCGAACGTAGTGTTTGTGACACACGCCGGCATCACGGGCGTAGATGCCGAAGAACCGCTGCTGGTGTACGGCTACGAGGGCTTCCTGCGCTTCGACTGCCTGCGTCAGCAGAGCGACGCCCGCATCTACGACACTATGGGACGCGAAGTGGCGCTCCTTCCCGCCGTCGACGACGGCATGGAAGTGGAACTTCCCGCCGGCATCTACCTTGTGGTTACGGCCCAGCATCCGGCACCGGTCAAGGTGGTAGTGAAATAATTAAAAATCAAGAATGCATAATTCATAATAGGCTCCGCGCGATTGGTGCGCGCGGAGCCTTTTTTACCGCTTATGCAAGGCCTTCATGATATTCTCACGCAGAGGCGCAGAGTGCGCGGAGAGAGGGCGTGGCGAGCCCGAAGTCAAAAAATCGGGCTGAGTATTAAATTTATAAGAATTTATTGTTAATTTTGCAGGCAGAAAACACCAACAACGAATATGGACTACAGCATACTCGATTTCCTGTGCTTGCTCGGAGCAGTAGGCCTTTTCCTCTACGGTATGAAGGTAATGAGCGAAGGCCTTCAGAAAGCCGCCGGCGACCGTCTTCGAAACATCCTCTCGGCCATGACGCGCAACCGCTTCGCCGGACTTCTGACGGGTTGCGCCATCACGGCACTCATACAGAGTTCCTCGGCAAGCACCGTGATGGTGGTGAGCTTCGTCAACGCCGGCCTGATGAGCCTGGCACAGAGTATGGCGGTAATCATGGGCGCCAACGTAGGTACCACGTTCACAGCCTGGATTATCGCCATCTTCGGCTTCAAGGTCGACATATCGACCTTCGTACTGCCCCTCATAGGCGTGGCCGTGGTGCTGCTGCTGATGAACAAGAGCAAGACCAAGAGCATAGGCGAGTTTCTGATAGGCTTTTCGTTCCTCTTCATGGGTCTGGGACTCATAAGCGACTATGTTCCCGACTTGCAGAATAACCCCGAAATGTTCGCCGTGCTTCGCGACTATGCATCGGGCGGCATAAAATCGGTGCTCGTCTTCACGCTCGTGGGCCTTGTGCTCACGATGGTCATACAGTCGTCGGCGGCCACCTTCGCCATCACACTTATAATGTGTACAAAAGGCTGGATTACTTTCGACCTTGCGTGCGCCCTGGTGCTCGGTTCCAACATCGGCACCACCATCACGCCCATCCTGGCGTCGCTCAGCGGCAACGTGGCGGCCAAACGCGCGTCGATGGGCCACCTGCTCTTCAACCTTCTGGGCACGATGTGGTGCCTGTGCGTGTTCATACCCTTCGCAGAGTTCAACGCATGGCTCACCGAGACCATAGGCCAGGGCAATCCGGAGGCGCTCTACGGCTTCGTGACCAACCTCGAGCAGACCGACCCCGAACTCTACAATCACCTCTTCGACAACTCTCTGCCCGCCGGCCACGACGTGATCCGCCAGATAGGCAACATGCAGATGAGCGTGTCGTTCGGACTGTCGATATTCCACACCACCTTCAACCTCGTCAACGTAATGGTAATGATATGGCTCACAAAGCTCTACGTCAAAATCGTGGAATGGCTCGTGCCGTCGAAGAACCGCGACGAGGAAGAGTTCACCCTCAAATTTATCTCGGGCGGTCTGATGAATGCCGCCGAGCTCAACATTGCTCAGGCCGAGAAAGAAATAGTGGTATACGCCGAGCGCGTGGGCCGCATGATAAACATGGCCCACACCCTCCTCCACACCAAGGAGAAGAGCGAGGAATACAACACGCTTTACAGCCGTCTTGAAAAATACGAGGATATTTCCGACCGCATGGAGCTCGAGATAGCGCACTATCTCAACCGCTGCGCCGAAGGCCGGCTCTCCAACGAGGGCAAGCTTCGCATCGCCGCCATGCTCAACATCATCAGCGAGATAGAGAGCATAGCCGACAGCTGCATGGGCATAGGCAAGATTCTCGACCGCAAGATACAGCAGAACGTGGACTTCAACGAGGAAATCTACGGCAACATCGACACGATGTACGTCTACGTCAACCAGGCCATGGAGATGATGAACTCCCAGCTCAAAGACCTCGAGCACATCAGCGGCAAGTCGCTCATCGACAGCTACAACAAGGAGCGCGAAATCAACAATTACCGCAACATCCTCCGCGGCGCCAATGTGGAGAACATCAACGGCCACCACTACGAGTACCAGGCCGGCATCTACTACATGGACATCATCGGCGACCTCGAGAAGACCGGCGACTACATCATAAACGTAATCGACACCCTCCGCGACAACTTCCAGCGCAACCGCAGCGCAGTGTGAGGAACTCAAAATTTCGATTATTTTTGAAAAAAACGGCAAAATATTTGGCCGAATAAAAAAAATGGCGTAACTTTGCACCGCAAAGCCCGAAAGGGGTGCGCCAATACGCTTCAATAGCTCAGTCGGTTAGAGCATCTGACTGTTAATCAGAGGGTCGTTGGTTCGAGTCCATCTTGAAGCGCAAGCGATGACGGCATCCGCCGCCATCGCTTTTGTTTTGCGCCACTCCTGCTTACACGCACGATAACCGTCGCGGAAGCACCCTCTTTTAGGCGATTACGAATTTTTTCTGTACCTTTGCGGCATGAAACGACTGTTGGCAGCGATAATTATGTGTCTCGTTGGCGTGTGCGCGGCACATGCCTCGGAGAAGCGCGCGCTGCTGATAGGCATTTCGGACTATCCTCAACATGAGGCCAAAGAGTTGCGTTGGGCTCCTATTCACGGCGCCAACGACATCAGCCTCATCGAAGGCACATTGCGCCGCCAGGGATTTACAATCACAGCCCTCACCGACAGCGAGGCCACGGCAGCCAATGCGCGGAAGGCATTCGCTCGCCTTGTGGCCGAGTGCCGTGCCGGCGACATGGTGTACGTTCATTTCTCGGGCCACGGACAGGCCTACGAGGATCTCTCGGGCGACGAGGACGACGGCTGGGACGAGGCTCTGGTGCCTTACGACGCACTGCGTGGATATCGCCGCGGCGTCTACGAAGGCGAAAAACATATCGTCGACGACGAACTCGGCGCCGTCTTCGACGCCCTCCGCACCAAGGTAGGGCCGAAGGGCTACGTCTACGCCGTGCTCGACGCCTGCCACTCGGGCGGCGCCGCGCGGGGCGACGAAATGCAGGACGACGAACTCTTCGTGCGCGGCACCGACCATGGCTTCACCCCCAACGGCAAACGCTACATTCCGCCCATCGACCGGCGCGGCAACATCGCCGTAGCGCCGCAGGCAGGCATGAGCGGCATTTGCATCCTCGAAGCCTGTCGTGCCTACCAGACCAACACCGAGATAAAGGAGGACGGCCGCTACTGCGGGCCGCTCACATACTATGTCAATCTTGTTCTGCTCGACGAGAGCCTCTCGCCCGACACTCAGTGGGTTGAAAAAGTCCGCGCTCTCATGGCCCGCGACCCCAGGCTGATAAGGCAGAACATGGTAAGCGAAAAAAGCAACTGATGGACCCTCTCCACGACATATCCAAACCCATAAACCTCAACCACTTCGCCTCCGAGCAGTGGGTCAGAACCCTGGGGTTCCTGCGCAAGCACTTCAATCTTAGCGACGACGACTGCAAGGACGTTTTCCAGGAGTCGTTCATCATCCTCTACGATCAAATCTGCGCAGGTAAACTCGACGAGCTCACATCGTCGCTATCCACCTATTTTTTGGCCATCTGCCGCAACAAGGCGCTTCAGCATCTGAGCAAGTCGAAACGAAAGGCTGCCGACAGCGACACCCTGCTCGCGCTCAGCGACGGCGAGATACGCCCCGACAAAGTCGATGCCCTTCTGGCCCTCGACACCGACGACGTTGCCGTAGTTGAGCAAAAAGAAGAGCTCGTGCGCGACATCGTGCAGGACCTTCCCTACCCCTGCAACGAGCTGCTGTGGGGCTTCTACCGCGACAATCTCTCCATGCGAGCACTTGCAGCCATGCTCAGCTACAGCAGCGAGAGCGTGGCAAAGGTGACCAAGCACCGCTGCTGCGAAAAATTCCGCGCCCGATACAACCAATTGTGCAACAAACTCTTCTGAAAAGCTATGGAAAGTGACGACACCCGCAAGTTCGACGAGTTCGACGACCTGCTCTCCCGCTATCTCAAAGGCCAGCTTTTGGAGGAGGAAGAAGCTGAATTTCACCGTCTTATATCCGACGATGCGGAGCTGCGCAACAAAGCCGTGGCCACCGCGCGCCTCGCCCGCGCCATGGCCCAGGTAGGGCCCGAATGCGACCGCGCCATCATCGACGCCATCAAAACCCTCACCCTCGACCAAGCCGAAGACCTGGCCGACAACAACAGCGAACAGTTCTGGTTATCCCCTCCGGGTGTCTATCGCGCCTGCTGTCTGCCGGAAAACTACCGTGAAGAGCGCAAGAAAATCCGCGAGAAACTCCGCAAGAAGCATCGTAAAAATCGCAAGAAACACAAGCCCCTCACGTTCGGCAAGTTCATGGGGTGGCTTACGGCAGCTGCAGCCATTATTGCGGTATGCCTTTGGGGTGGATATAGAGCCTTCATATATGAACCTCCGCACCTTTCGTCGACCGTTCAGGCTGAGATTCTTGCAATGCTCTCCGAGCCTCAGTACGTCCGCGGCGAGGGCGACAGTATAAGCCGAAAGCTCAACGAGTTATACCACATCATTGTTATTCAGCGCCAATCCGCAAGCACTATTAGCGAACTTGAAAACATGTGGCATCAGTCGCGCCTCGACACCTTCAACGACTGCACCGAGCACATGCCCGAGATAGGCCTTCTCCTGACCTGCGCATATATCAACAACCGCTCCTACGATCAAGCCCTCGACGTACTCGATACCCTCCTGACAAACTACCCTGCCGGTACAGCCGTAGGCAACGAGGCACTCGCCATCAAGGAAAAGATCAACGAATTTCTGTCTCCGTCACATCGATGATACATAAGTTTCTCCTCGCCATCCTTCTGCTATTCACGGCATTCACCACAGAGGGCGCCGAGCCAGTGAAGGATGTAGCCTACCTCGACGCCACCGTGCGGCGGCTCAACGAGATGCAGAACGGGCACGACATGGAAGCCATTGCCGAACTATGCCGGGACGCACTCACCGCACCGCGCGACACCCTTGAAGCATATCCACTCTCCTATGCCTTCTACGACTGCTATATCTATGCCCTCAACGCATTGGGAAAGTTCGGCGACGTGGAGCCCTTGGTACGCGAAGGACAGCCTTTCTTCGAAGCCTCGCTAAAACCCACTGAAGAAGAGTATTACAGTCTGCGCGTCATGGAGATTGTAGCGCTGGTACTTCAGGGACGCTGGGAGCGCGCCACCGCACGCCTCGACGAGATGGCACAAATCAGCACCGAAAACGGCGGCGTCGTCGACCATGAAGTGGCGATGTTAGCGGAGAAGATTGAGGAGCACCGCACTACTATGGACTGGCGCCGCGACGCCGACAGACGCGTCGAAACAGTCATTGAAATCGCCGCGCGCCTTCTCGCCTATGTGCCGCCGACTGTGCCGGAAGGCGCACGGGAGTGGAAAAAATTTTTCAACACCGTCGTCGACCTCCTCGAACTCAACCACTACGACATCGACAGTCCCGCCGACGAGCGCTACTGGGGCCGCATGCTGGCAGCCCTCGTAGTGTGGTTCAACACTGGCTGCGATTTCCTCCCGGGCCACGAAACCATGGCCTACGACTTGGCTCTGCTGCGCAAAAACTTCCTCGACTACCACACCGCACGCCTCCACAAACGGCCGCGACGCTGGCAGGATGTGCGCCGCGCCCTCGCCCACGGCGAGCTGGCAGTGGAAATAACTATGGTGCCGTCGGAAATCCTCATCCTCGGCCATGACTATGCAGCGCCCGCGGTCGTAGCCCTGCCCGAGAGCATTATGGAACGCATCGACGCCTACACGCCGACCGACGCCGTGGCGGTCAATGAGATGTACACCGCCGGCAGTCCGCTCCAGGATGTAGTCGAACTGCTGAAACCTTACCTCGGCGGCATATCTACGCTCTACATCTCGCCGGCCAACAGCCTCGCGCAGTTCAACTTTGGCGTCGCGCCCTATGGCGACGGATGCCTCGACGATGCCGTCGACGTGGTCCAGATGACCACCACCGCCGACATCGAGCACGTCAAAAAGCACGTCTTCGACTTCGGCGCGGCTCGCCCCACGCTTTTCGGCGGCATCGACTACGGCGCAGCCAAGGGTGGCTACGCCTTCCTCCCCCACTCCTTGTGCGAAGTGGAGGTCATAAAAGGCCTCTTTCCCGACGCCGACCTCTACACCGGCACCGAGGCCTCCGAGGAGCGCTTCAAGAGCATCGACTGGCGGCGCATGCCGCGCGTTCTGCACATCGCCACGCATGGCTTCGCCCTCCAGCAGCCCGACGCCAACGCCTTGGCCGACAGCACTTCGCGCATCGTAGCCGTGCGCGACCGCACTGGCCTCATCATGGCCGGGGCGAATGAAGCGCATCGCACCGACGGCGATGACGGCACCCTCACCTCGCGCGAAATAGCCGGACTCGACATGCAAAGTGTCGGGCTGGCCGTCCTTTCGTCGTGTTCGAGCGGCATGGGCGACATTGCCAATCCCACGGGCGTGGTCTACGGCGTGGCAGAAGCAATGAAATCGAGCGGCGTGAAGCACCTCGTCGTCACCCTGTGGGATGTTCCCGACGAAGCTTCGGCAATAGCCATGGAAAGCTTCTACACTGCCCTCGCCGCAGGCCTCACGCCCCGCAAGGCCATCAAGGCCATGCGCCGCCGGCTCATCGCCGCCGGGTACACGCACCCATACTACTGGGCATCTTTCCTATGTCTGGAATAAAATTTTTCCTGCCGTTGTTAACCATTGCCGCCTGGGGGTGATAAAGGATAAACGAAACACCGGACGACAATGAAAAAATTCACAACAAACATCACATTCCACATCTCTTACGCACGTTCGAGCTACAATAACGTGAATTGACACCATATTGCAGGAGAACGGCTTGACGAGTGTTTGGCAATATCGAGAAAAATGTATACCTTTGTGCGCTCACAAGATTGTGACAAAATACATAAACTTCTCCGGAAGCGTTTCGCCGATGCTTGAGATAGA
>CABRZA010000103.1 GCA_902475285.1 uncultured Porphyromonadaceae bacterium | reverse complement strand
GCTTTTGGCGTGGTTGCGATTTCTTCCTTGATTAACTGCCCCATAAATGTACTCTTACCGCATCGGCGTACCCCTGATATCACGGTGGCAAAACCGTCGACGTTATGTATTTTGTCAATCGCCTCGCGTGGGTATGAGGGTCTTTCCAGCAGGTCGTTTGTCTGCCGGTCGGAGGTCTGCTCTATTTCTTTTTTGCTAATCATGAGGCAAATATAGCAATTATAATTCACCTGAGCAAATTTATCCATTCAGAATGGATAAAAGTATCCACTCGGAATGGATGCCCATCGCCGGGGTTTATTGCCGGCGGGTGGTACGGAGGAAATAGCGGAGGTAGAGGGCGGCGGCGAGGAGGAGGCATACGGTGAAGCTGAGGACTATGCCGTAGAGGCCTCCGCCGAGGGGGAAGCCGAAGGCGTAGCTGAGTGGCAGGCCTACGACGACGTAGCTTACGAAGGCGATGTAGAGCATGGGCATTACGCGCGAGGTGCCTCGGAGGGCGTTGCCGAAGCACATTTGAGTGGCGTCGCCGAACTGGTAGAGCGCCATGGGGATGAGGAGTGAGACTGAGAGTGCCACGACGTCGGGGTCGGAAGAGAATAGGCTCATGATGTGTCGGCCGCAAGTGAGGAGGATGACGCAGACGGCGACCATGATGATGAGTATGATGCGGTATCCGGCCCATGCCGTGCGGCGCATGGCGGCGTTGTCGCCTCGGCCGGCGGCGTGGCTTATGGGTATGGCCATGGCGGCGGCGAAGCTGAAATATATGCAGAAGCCCATCATGCCGCTTATCATCACTATCTGGTATGCTGCGAGCGATACTGCACCGAGCCATCCGGCCATTACGGCGCAGCCTGAGAACGATGCTGTCTCGAAGGTGCTCTGCATGGCTACGGGGAAGCCTGTGGCGACGACTTTCTTGACTTCGCCCAGTGCGGCGGGAGCGCGGAAGAATCCCCGGCAGTAGGGGCGGGCGAAGGGGCTGCGGAAGAATACCCATGCCATGGCGAGGGCCGATAGTGCTCGGGCCACGAGAGTGCTTATGCCCGCGCCGGTGAGGCCGAGTTCGGGGCATCCGAAGCGGCCGTAGATGAGGGCGTAGTTGCCTATGATGTTGAGGCCGTTGGCGGTGAGGAGTATCCATGTGGGGAGGCCTGTGCGGTTTATGGCGTAGCACCACTGGGCGAAGACGCTGAATACGGTGACCCACACCACGCCTGCGGCGACGGTGAGGAAGTATGGGCGGATGAGAGGCAGGAGCTCGTCGGGCTGGCCCATGCGGTGGACGTTGAGGTAGACGACGCCCATGAGGATGAGTACGGCGAGGCAGAAGAGGATGTTGACGCGTAGGCCTACGCGGACGAGGCGGCCTATCTCGGCTTTGGAGTCTTTGACGAAGAGAGCGCCTACGAGGGGTGTGAGTCCGTTGGTGAATCCGAGGCAGGCGAGGATGGCGATGTTGAAAACGTTGTTGACGAACGATGCCGAGGCGAGTGCTTCGGTGGAGTAGTGCCCCACCATGATGTTGTCGGCGAAGCTCACGGTGATGTTGCCCAGCTGGCCGAGGAGCAGCGGGAAGGCGAGGGTGAGAATTTGGCGGGTGGTGGGGGAAAGCATAATGGGGAATGTGGAATGGGGAATGTGGAATGGGGCGGCCGAGTGCGGCAGCCTGAGCGGGCGCAATATATTGCGCCCCTACTGCATGGGGAGGGGATTGGGTGCTTGACGGCGCCCAATCCCCAATTCCCTATTGGCAATCCTCTTTATCAGTCTCTGTTTCCGAAGATTCGGAGGAGGTAGAGGAAGAGGTTGATAAAGTCGAGGTAGAGGCTGAGAGCTCCGAGTGTGGCGAGGCGTCCGAGGCTGTCGGCGGGAGCGGCCATTGCCATGTTCTTGATTTGCTGGGTGTCCCAGGCGGTGAGGCCTACGAATATTGCCACGCCGGCAATGGATACTATCCAGTCGAGGGTTGAGCTGTGGAGGAAGATGTTGACCAGCGAGGCTATGATGAGGCCGATAAGAGCCATGAAGAGGTAGGAGCCTATCCGCGAGAGGTCGCGCTGGGTGAAGTATCCGTAGACGCTCATTGCGCCGAATGTTCCGGCGGTGATGAAGAAGGTCTTGATGATGGCCGTGGAGCTGAAAGCGAAGAATATAGTCCAGAGCATCATGCCGTTGACCACGGCGAAGAGGTAGAAGAGGCCCGATGCGGCCATGCTGGAGAGCTTGTTGATGCCGGCCGAAATGCCTATTACGAGGCCGAATTCGGCGATGATGAGTAGCCACATCCACCAGCTGTTGGTCATGGCGAAGTTTACATAGCTTTGGCTGCCGGCGCAGAAGAGGGCGGTGAAGGCGGTGACCAGTAGGGCGAGCGTCATCTTGAAGTAGACGCGCTTCATTGTGCCGCTGACAGTGGATGTCAGCTGTTGGGCGGCGCGCTGCTGCATGTCGTAGCGCATGCCGTCGTTGTAGTTTTGGTTGTACATATTATGATGTTGTTAAGGAGAATCAGGATGTTACATTCTTTCAACCACTCCGATGCCGAGAAGGTTCAGGGCTGTTGCCACGGTTCGGGCGGTGACTTCGGAGAGCTCGAGGCGGAGCGAGCGCTTGGCGGCGTCGGCTTCGCGGAGGATTGAGCAGTCGTGATAGAACTGGTTGTATTCCTTCACGAGGTCGTAGGCGTAGTTTGCGATGAGGGCGGGGGAGTAGGTGCGTCCGGCCTCGGCAACGACAGCGGGGAAGTCGCTCAGGCGCTGTATGAGTGCGATTTCACGCTCGTTGGGCACAACGGCCGAGAAGTCGACGGGCTTGAATCCTTCGTCGGCCGAGCGGCGGAGCACCGAGCGGATGCGTGCGTAGGTGTACTGGATGAAGGGGCCTGTCTTGCCGTTGAAGTCGATGGACTCCTTGGGGTTGAAGGTCATGTTCTTGCGGGGGTCGACTTTGAGGAGGAAGTATTTGAGGGCACCCATGCCTACGGTTTCGGCGATGTTGTCGATTTCGTCCTGCGATAGGCCGTCGGTCTTTCCGAGCTCGGCGGCGATGTCGGCAGCACCCTGCACCATTTCGGCCATGAGGTCGTCGGCGTCGACCACTGTGCCCTCGCGGCTCTTCATCTTGCCTTCGGGGAGCTCGACCATGCCGTAGGAGAAGTGGACGAGGTCCTTGCCCCAGCTGAAGCCGAGGCGGTCGAGGACGAGGGATAGCACCTGGAAGTGGTAGTTCTGCTCGTTGCCGACGACATATATCATCTTGTCGATTGGGTAGTCGTCGAAGCGCTGCTTGGCTGTGCCGATGTCCTGGGTCATGTAGACCGACGTTCCGTCGGCACGGAGGAGGAGCTTGTGGTCGAGGCCGTCGGCGGTTAGGTCGGCCCACACGGAGCCGTCGTCGCGGCGGTAGAGTACACCTTTTTGGAGGCCTTCCATCACCTTTTCCTTGCCGTCGAGGTAGGTTTGCGACTCATAGTATATCTTGTCGAAACCGACGCCCATGCGGCGGTAAGTGTCGTCGAAACCGGCGTATACCCACGAGTTCATCATCTCCCAGAGACGGCGCACTTCGGGGTCGCCTTCCTCCCAAGCGCGGAGCATGGCGCGGGCGTCGGCCATGAGCTGCGATGCCTCCTTGGCGTCGTCCTCGGTCATGCCCTTGGCCATGAGCTCTTTGAGTTCGGCCTTATAGTGCTGGTCGAAAGCCACGTAGCAGTCGCCCACAAGATGGTCGCCTTTCTTTCCGCAGCTTTCGGGTGTTGCGCCGCCGAACCAGCGCTGCCATGCGAGCATCGACTTGCATATGTGTATGCCACGGTCGTTGACTATGTTGGTGCGCACCACGCGGTTGCCGCAGGCGGCAATGATGCGCGAGAGGCTGTTGCCGAGGAGTATGTTGCGGAGGTGGCCCAGGTGGAGGGGCTTGTTGGTGTTTGGCGAGGAGTATTCGATCATCACCAGCGGGCTTTCTTCCGTGGGTGCGACGGTGCCGAACTCCTTGTCGGCGGCTATGGCAGCGAGGACACCGTTCCAGTAGGTGGGTGTTATGACGAGGTTGAGGAAGCCCTTGACGGCGTTGTAGGCCTTCACAGCGGGCTGGTGCTCTACGAGCCATGCGCCTATTTCGGCAGCGACGGCCTCGGGAGCCTTGCGTGCGGCCTTCACCCAGGGGAACACCACCACGGTGCGGTCGCCTTCGAATTCTTTGCGGGTGTCCTGCGGCACGACGCTGTCGGCCGGGCAGTCGATGCCGTAGAGAGCCTTCACGGCCTCGGCCACGGACTGGGATATAACTTTGTCGATCGACATTTTCGGTATGCTTCTAAATACTTGTTTACCTAATATACGGAATTATTCATATTTTTCGCCGAATTTCATTCGGGCGTCGGTCACCATCTGCTTTATACGCTGCTCGGAGGCCTTTGGGCAGATGAGGAGGACACCGTCGGCGTCGGCTATGATGTAGTCTTCGAGTCCGTCGACCACGATTAGCTTCTCTCCGCGGACGGCGAAGATGTTGCCTCGGCTGTTGTAGGCCAGCACGTTGCAGTTCTGCGTCACGTTGGCCTCGCTGTTCTTCGGCGAGAGGTCGTAGAGTGCGCTCCAAGTGCCGAGGTCGTTCCAACCGAAGCTCACGGCCTCGACGTAGACGTTGTCGGCCTTCTCCATTACGGAATAGTCGATGGATATGCTCTTGCAGGCGGGGAATCGGCTTTCGATGAACGTGCGCTCGGCCTCGGGCGCGGTGAAAGTGCCGGGGGCTGCGGAGTCGAATACGGCGGCGATGTCGGGGGTGTATCGGCGCAGGGCTGCCTGAATGGCGGCGGTGCTCCATATGAAGATTCCTGAGTTCCAGAGGAATTCGCCTGAGGCGAGGAATACTTTCGCAAGCTCGAGGTCGGGCTTTTCGGTGAAGGTCTTGACCTTGCTTATGGGGCCGTCGACGGCTTCGCCGGTCTGGATGTATCCGTATCCTGTTTCGGGGCGTGTGGGCGCGATGCCGAGAGTTAGGAGTGCGTCGCGGCTCTCGACGAAGTCGAACCCTCGGGCTACGGCGGCCTCGAATTCGCGTTCGCGTGTTACGACGTGGTCGGCCGGGGTGACTATCATCGATGCCTCGGGGTCGCGTGCGGCGATGTGCCATGCGGCCCATGCAATGCAGGGGGCAGTGTTGCGTCGTGCCGGTTCGAGGAGAATCTGGCCGGGCGCGAGTTCGGGGAGCTGTTCGGCCACCTGTCGGGCGTACATTTCGTTGGTGACGATAAGTATGTTTTCTGCGGGGATGAAGGCTCTGACGCGGTCGAAGCTCATTTGAAGCAATGAGCGGCCGGTGCCCAGGAAGTCGATGAACTGCTTGGGCTGCTTGAGGCGGCTGTACGGCCAGAAACGGCTGCCTATGCCACCGCACATTATCACGCAATAACGGTGTTTTTGTTCCATATCAATGGTAATTGAAGCGCTAAATTACAAAAAAATCCTCAGACGGCAAAATGGCCGGCCTCCGGGGATGTCGGCCGAGCGCGGCCGACCACTTTGATAGTATGGCTGAAAAGGGGGCAAAATTGGCTTTTGCGGAGAATGTGCAAATTATTCTCCGCATAATTTGCGGAGAATAGGGGTTAATCTCCGCAAAATATGCGGAGAATGGGGTGCGGATTCTCCGCATTGTGTGCCGGGCGAACTTTCGGGGGGTGCGGGGTGTTGGAAATATCAGAGGCGCGACAGGCGGCGCGGAAATGCAATTTCCACAAGCGCGACGATGAAATCCCGTCGCGACGCCGGCCATCGACAGCACGCGCCCGAGATATAATTGTTCAACACAAAAACCTCTTCTCTATGTCAATGACTTACGATCAGCTCATCAAATCGTCGCCCCTGGTAATGGTGGAATTCTACGTCACATGGTGCCCCCACTGCCAGCGCATGATGCCGGTTGTGGCACAGATACGCGAGCTCTTGGGCGACAGCGCGAAAATCTATCAGCTCGACATCGACAAGGACAGCGAGGCCGCCGAAGCCGAGGGCGTGAACGGCACACCTACTTTCATCATTTACCGCGACGGTGCCCCAGTGTGGCGCTACAGCGGCGAAATCGACGGCAACGTTCTGCTGCAAAAGTTGGAGAATTTCATGAGCTGAGCCATGGACGCGCAGGCACCGGCAAGCATACTCACCGATTTTTTGGCTGCTCTGGGCGTGCCGCACACACGGCGGAACAGCGACGTGCAGTTCGACGCGATGACTTTCCAGTCGCTTTTCGGGCTTAGCAAGTTGCTTGAAAGCTACGGCGTTGAGTGCGAGGCCTATGTCCTGGGCGACAAGGAGGGCGACCTGCCGCGGCTCACGGCGCCTTTCCTGGCGCATGTGCCCGACGGTTTCGTAATAGTCGAGGCCACGGGCCCCGGCGGCGTGGCCGTGAACGAGGGCTACGGCCCCAGGACGGTGGCGGCTGGCGACTTCTGCAAGCGCTGGACGGGCGAGGTGCTCCTTGCCTTCCCCAAGCCCGACGCCGAAGAGCCTCACTACCGCGAGCACCGCTTCGTCGATTTGGCCGACAAGGCCAAGAAATGGGTGCTGGCCGCGGCGCTGGTCTTTGTCTTCGTCTACGGCTTCGTCACGGCGGGTCTGTGGCGCCATGCGTCGACGGTGCTGCTCACCGCCATCACGCTTGCGGGATTGTATGTGACGTATGAGCTTCTGCTCAAAACCTACGGCATAGCCTCGCGTCGCGGCGACAGCATATGCGGCATAATCGACCGCTCGGGCTGCCACACGGTGCTCGGCACTACGGCGGCGAAATTCTTCGGGCTCTTCGGCTGGAGCGAGGTGGGCTTCGCCTATTTTTCGGTTACGCTCGGCGTGCTGCTCTTCGCACCGGGCGCCATAGGCTCGCTGGCGCTCGTCAACGCGTGCTGCTGCCCGTTCTCGATTTGGAGCGTGTGGTACCAGAAGTACCGCGCGAAGGCCTGGTGCACGCTGTGCCTCATCACGCAGGCGTGCCTGTGGCTGAGCCTGGCGTGCTACGGCTTCGGCGGATGGTTCGGGATGTCGTTTCCGCTGAGTCCGTCGATACTTTCCATTGGCGCGGCGTATGTGGCCGTGCTCTTGGGATTGAACGCTTTAAGCCCCTTCTTCGACCGTCATGAAAACAGTTAGACAGATACCCCATCCTCAGCTTCCCGACGCGCGCCGTCTGACGCCGATGGATATGAACAATCTCCACTTCCGGCGCCAGAACAAACACACGCCCGTTCCGCCGAAAGGGGGGGATTGAGGAGGGGGTGCAAATTCATTTGGGAAATTATGATTCCCGATACGCGAGTGGGCTGACACCCACTCGGGTAAAAATGTCGCCGCTGACGCGGCTAATGTGCCTTATTATTGATTTACACGGGCTTACGCCCGTGCCTACAAAATTGTCGCCGCTATGCGGCTTTTGGCACGGCCGTTGGCCGTTTCCGTAAAATAAACAGCATTGTATTACGCTCCTACTTCGCTGCCAATTCCCGATCACCTATCTCCAATACCCTTTATATCTCTGCCGGCTGGTGTTTGGAAGATGGCGAGGCCGAAGTGGCGCACGGTGGCGTAGACGTGGTCGAATATGTCGGCCTGGATGGCTTCGAACTCCGTCCATGCCGTTGTTCGTGTGAAGAAGTAGAGCTGGAGGGGGAGGCCGGAAGGCGTGGGCTCGAGTTGGCGCACCATGAGCGTCATGTCGGGGTTTACGCGCGGGTCGTTGCGGAGATAGTTCACGAGATAGCGCCGGAGGAGGGAGAAGTTTACGGTGCGGCGAGCCTCGTCGATGTCGATGCCGTCGAGCATGCCGTCGGCGCGGAGCTGTTCGAGCTTGTCGGCCGGGACGAAGCCTACGGTGTTGGCGTCGATGTATACGGCGCGGTCGACGCGCCGGCCCGCGCCGTTGACCATGGGCTCGTAGTTGCGGAAGGAGTCGGAGACGAGCGAGTAGGGCGGTATGGTCTGCACCGACTTATCCCAGTTGAGCACCTTTACGGTGGTGAGGGTAATGTCGATGACCTCGCCGTTGGCGCCGTGCTTGTCGACCACAATCCAGTCGCCCCGGTGGAGCATGTCGTTGGCGGTTAGTTGTACCGACGCCACCAGGCCCATTATTGTGTCCTTGAACACCAACGACAGTACAGCGGCCGAGGCTCCCAATGCCGTAATGATGGCCACGGGCGAGCGGCCTATGAGTATGCTTAGTCCCACAATGACTCCCAGCGCGATGGTGATGAGCTTGACCATCTGGAATATGCCTTTTACGGCATACATTTTCAGCTTGTCGCGGTGTAGCATGGCGTCGTAGAGGTTGTCGAAGAACACCACTATGGCATATACAGCGGCGAAGACGATGTAGAGCGACGTGAGCGACGATAGCCACGACAGTGTCGTGGGCGTGGTGGCGAAGAGCCCGGGCAGGAGGTTGCGCACCACGAGCGCCGGGGCAAGCTGCGATATTGCCTTGAACTGGCGTGTGTTGAGGAGGTCGTCGTCCCATTTTGTGGGGCTTCGGCGCACCACATGCTCCACGAATGTGAGCAGCCATTTGCATATGTAGTAGGCCGCGGCGCTCACCAGGGCCACACCCACGATGAGGACGATGTTGATGAGCACCGGTGCGCCGGCGCAGGTGATGTGCTGTTCGAAGAAGAGGCGTATGGCGGAGGTCATTAATTTTGAATGTTGAATTTTGAATTTTGAATGGGGCGGAGGAGGGGGGATGGGATTTTGAATGTTGAATGTTGAATTTTGAATGGG
>CABRZA010000102.1 GCA_902475285.1 uncultured Porphyromonadaceae bacterium | reverse complement strand
TAAGGCGGTTAGAAATCAGTCGCGAAGTTTTGCCGAAGCGCGGAGGAGTTTTCGGAGAGAAGAAACCATTTCTTGCGATTCTTGCAGGAGGTTTAGATAGACGTAGGCCACGGTGAGATGTTCGGGGGCATCGCTGCGCAGATGCTCGTGCACGTTGCGGCACTCGTGGCTGATGGCGTCCTTTATGCCGTCGCAGCGGCGGCGGAGGGCCTGGATGTCGTCGGGCGGCGTATTGCCTGCGATTAGGAGAGTGTCGGCCTGGGCAAGAGTGTCGAGGATATCGAGGCGCAGAGGTTCAAAACTCTCGCGGAAGGCCTCGGGAAGCCGTCGGAAATTGTTCGACACATGTTCGCCGCACACCTCGGCTATTCGCCTGAGATTGTAGCATATGGCCATGCATGAGTTGTTGGCCAGGTGGAACCATGCGCTCTTTTCGATGGCTGTGGTCTGGTCGACCTGGCGCCAGCAGAGCGTTTCCTTGCGGCGGGCGTTTTTGAGGAGGGTTTTCTCCTTGTCGAGCGCGTGGTCGGCACGCGAGAGTGTGCGGGCATCGTCGTCGACGAAGGCGCGGGTCACGCTGTCGTAGGTCACTCGGGCAAAGGTCACGAAAGCCGCCTGCTTCTGGGCCATGTAGATGTTGAGCAGGCTGTGGGCTTCGGCTTTATCGGGGGTGGAGATGATGGTGCGGAACATCGTGTCGGCCTCGGTGTCGGCTTTCTTCTCCTTGAAGCGCATGTTGCTGCGCACGATGATGACTATGGCCAACAGCGACACTATTATCATGGCCACGCCGCCGCCCCAGTACATTGCCGATACCACGAGTGCGGCGCCTATGAATGCCACGCCGGCGGTGATGAACCACCCGCCTATAACCGAAATCACGCCCGTGATGCGGAACACGGCGCTCTCGCGGCTCCATGCGCGGTCGGCCAGCGAGGTGCCCATAGCCACCATGAAGGTGACGAAGGTGGTTGACAGCGGTAGCTTGAGCGATGTGCCGAGGGCTATGAGCATGCCTGCGAGCATGAGGTTGACGGAGCCGCGCACGAGGTCGAAGGCCGCGCCGTGCTCGAGCACCATCTGCGATGTGTCGAAACGGCTGTCGAGCCACGTGCGCACCCGCTGCGGGATGTGGCGCTGCATGGCGCCGTGGGCCGAGAGCGACATGCGCACCAACCGGCGGGCTATTCGCGAGGAACCGAACATCTCGTCGCCCTCGGTGCTGCCTGCGAGCCCTATCTCGGTTTTCGACACCCGCTGTGCCTTCTTCGACATGGCCAGGGCTATCACCATGATTATGCCGGCGCCCACGAGGAAGTAGACCGGCGTGTCGGCCGGGGCGTTGAGCGAGCCCATCATGAAGCCGCGGGCATCGCCGGCGCCGTTGGCAACATAGTCGCGCCAGGCCGAGAAACCGCTCAGGGGCACCCCTATGAAGTTCACGAGGTCGTTGCCGGCGAAGGCCATGGCCAGCGCGAATGTGCCTATAAGCACCACCGTGCGGAGCACGTTGACTTTAAGGACGTACAGCAGCTGCATGAGTGCCGACAGCACCACGAAGCATGAGAGGAGGATGAGCGCCGTGTGCTGCGCTATGAAGTCTTTGACTTCGGGCGTCATGAAGGTAAGGTCTTTTGCACCCTTTATCATCAGGAAGTAGATTATCATAGTGGTGGCGAAACCTCCGAAGATACCTATCTTCCACCGCAGTTTCGAGCGGTATTCGAATGAGAATATCGCTCGTGTGACGAACTGCACCAATGTGCCGGTGACGAACGCTATTGCCACCGACAGGAAGATGCCGAGTATCACCGAGAGTGCCTTGCCTGTGTTGAGAAGGTCGGTGAGGCCGAGGTCGCTGCCGTCGGCCGCCATCTTTATCAGTGCCACGGCGAAGGCCGCTCCGAGTAGCTCGAACACCATAGATACCGTGGTCGACGTGGGCATGCCCAGCGAGTTGAAGATGTCAAGAAGGATGATGTCGGTCACCATCACGGCCATGAAGATGCATATTAGCTCGTAGAATGAGAAATGCTCCGGTCGGAAGATGCCGTGACGGGCAATGTCCATCATGCCGTTGCTCATGGCCGCACCGCAGAATACGCCCACCGAGGCCACTATGATAATTGTGCGGAACGTGGCTGCCCGGCTGCCTATGGCGGAGTTGAGGAAGTTGACGGCGTCGTTGCTCACACCCACCGAGAGGTCGAACACCGCGAGAATGAAGAGGAAGACGATGATGCAGAGAAACAATATTTCCATAAGTTGCAGTTTACCGTTTTTTACACTGCAAAAGTCCGGGAATATTATTTCATAAATGTTTCAACGCCGTTAAGTTTTAATTTCTTTTGAGGGTGAAGGAGAAGCATATGCCGTGTCCGGGTTCCGATTCGGCCGTGATTGTGCCTCCGTGGAGCTGCACGGCGTTCTTCACTATGGCCAGGCCGAGGCCCGTGCCCCCGTTTTGGCGTGAGCGTCCCTTGTCGACGCGGTAGAAGCGCTCGAAGATATGCCCGATGTGCTCGGGGGCGATACCCACGCCGTCGTCGCACACTTCCACAAGAAGCGTGTCGGGGTTGACGGAACAGCAGCGGATGCTTATACGTGTGCCGTGGCTGTAGGCTATGCCGTTGTCCAGGAGATTGCTGAATATGGAGTGGAGATAGGCACGGTTGCCGGTCATGACGGTTGCGGGAGGCATGTCGACGCATATGGAAATGCCGGCGGCCGTGGCGCGGGGCGTCATGTCGCGCACTACCTCGTCGATGATGTCGTTGAGCGTCAGACTTTCGCGGGCTATGTTGGCTTCGCCGTCGTCGAGGCGCGTGAGCGCCGATACATCGTTGAGCAGGGCGGTGAGCCTCTCTGTATGGGCATAGGATTTCTCTATGAGGTCCCAGAGGCGTTCGGGTGGTAGGTCGCGGTGTTCGAGGGCAGTTTCGAGGCACAGCTTTATCGATGCTACGGGAGTTTTGAGTTCGTGGTTGATGTTGTTGGTGAGTTGTTTCTTTATCCTTATTCGCTCCTGCTGCTCGCGCATGGCGGCGCGGTGCTCCGAGTCGCGTTCGGCGGCTGTCTGTTGCAGTCGGGCGTAGAGACGCACTATGTGGTCGGATATGCTGCCCAGCTCGTCGCCGGGGAAAGGCTCCACCTCGCGTATGCGTTCGCCGCGCTCGGCGCTGGCGGCGAATGCGTTGAGGCGCGATATGGTGTTGCCGATGCTGCGCGTGGCGAAATAGCCCACGATGCTCAGGCACAACGTCACCGCGCCCATAAACCATAGAAACGACTTGTCGGCCCGCAGTATCTCCTGCAGGGAGATGTCGTAGGGCACGGCCGACCGCACCACATAGCTGTCGCCGCGTGTGGCCGAGTAGAAATATGTGCGGTCGAGGCTCTGCGAGTGGCGGCGCGTGGTGTAGCCGCTGCCGTCGGCCAAGGCCTTGATTATCTCGGGGCGGTCGAGGTGCTTGGTGCCGGGAAGGCTGTCGAGGGTATTGTCGAATTCAAGGTCGCCGTCAATGCTTATTATCGACACCCGCAGTCCCTCGACTGGCAGGCGCCTCCGCGCCACCACGGCGTCGAAGTCGATGGAGTCGCTTGTCAGGGCGTCGATGAGATGGTGGTTGAAAAGTTGCAGGCGTGCGTTGAGGCTTTCGGTTTTGTAGGCACGCTCGCGACTGTACTGAAAGATGACGAAACAGGCCACCATTACCCACGCGAAGGCCAGCAGCAGCACGAAGAGCCGCCAGTGATACGGAAGCTTATTCCTCGAAACCATAGCCGTAGCCCGAGCGGGTCACTATATGTTTGCCATAAGGCCCGATTTTGGAGCGCAGACGCGTGATGTTGACGTCGACAACTCTCGGAAGTACCACAATCTGCTCGGGCCATATGCGCCCGAGGATTTCCTCGCGGGTGAATATTTTGCCCGGATTTGCCAGAAGAAGACAGAGTATCTCGAACTCCTTGCGGGGGAGCCGCACGGGTTCGCCGTCGACGGTGCAGTGCTTGGCCTCGGTGTCGACGGTGAGGCCTTCGAACGAAAGCGACGGGACAGAGCTACGGTCGGCGTCGCTCGGGCGTCCGGCACTGCGGCGCAGCACGGAGCGCACGCGCAGCATGAGGTTGCGTATGTTGTAGGGCTTGGTCACATAGTCGTCGGCACCGGTTTCCAGCCCCTCTATCATGTCGGCGTCGGCGTCGCGCGCGGTGCAGAATATTATGGGGATGTCGGCCAGCGATGTGTTCTTCTTGATGATGCGCGCCATGGCAATGCCGCTGATATCGCCCATCATCACGTCGAGAAGCAGGAGGTCGTAGACTGAAAGGTCGAGCGCCAGGGCTTCCTCGGCGCTACAAGCGGTGTCGACGGCGTAGCCTTCGAGCTCGAGGTTCATTTTCAATACCTCGCAGAGGGTGGCCTCGTCGTCGACCACAAGTATTCTTTGTCGTGGGCTCATGTTTTATTGCTTTAACACCTGCAAAGATAGCATTCGGCAGCCATATCCCGTCAATATTACCGTAATATTTCATAAAATTGTAATAAAAAACACATTGGGCGGCACCAAATGCCCGGTGAAGTTGTTCTCGCATGTAAAATAAACATTTTTTTGCGCGAAATTCGCTAATTTTGCGGCAAATTTCAACGCATACGACATGGACAACAAACACATCCCCGAATGGACCCGCGGCCTCAACTGCGGAATAATGGTATGCGATGCCAAGGGCGACATAATCTATATGAACGAACGCTCGCTGGCATCGAAAGGCAATCTTTTGGGAACCAATATACTCGGCTGCCACAACGAACGCTCGCAAGACATAATACGGCGTATGCTCGACACCGGCGGCGACAACGCCTACACAATCGAGAAAGACGGCATACGCAAGTTCATCTACCAAAGTGCGTGGACCGACGGCGGCCGTGTGGCAGGGCTGGCCGAAATCATCGTCGAGCTTCCCGCAGAGCTTCCGCATTACGTCCGCAACTGAGCGTAAGACAGCCATACTTTACAATGGCTATATCAATTCTGTATTTTTCTCTTTCAATTCTGTATTAAAAGGTGTGAAGAGGGCGCGTTTTTCAGTCTTCCTGGCCCTGCGGGGTGCGGCAGTTTGCCGAAAAATTCGTAACTTTGCACCAATTAAAATACGACTTTTGAACTCAGATAATAATCAATTCCGTATATAAACGATTACAAACGTTATGAGTAAAGAAAAAAAATTCTTGACCTGCGATGGTAATCAGGCTGCCGCCCACGTGAGCTACATGTTCTCCGAAGTGGCTGCCATCTACCCCATCACTCCGTCGTCGACAATGGCTGAATATGTCGATGAATGGTCGGCCGCAGGACGCAAGAACATCTTCGGCGAAACAGTCCTCGTACAGGAAATGCAGAGCGAAGGCGGCGCCGCCGGCGCTGTTCACGGCTCGCTCCAGGCCGGTGCCCTCACTACCACCTATACCGCTTCGCAGGGCCTCCTGCTGATGATTCCCAACATGTACAAGATTGCCGGTGAGCTTCTGCCCACCGTGTTCCATGTGTCGGCCCGTACGCTCGCCTCGCACGCCCTTTCTATTTTCGGCGACCATCAGGATGTAATGTCGGTGCGTCAGACCGGCTTTGCCATGCTCGCCGAAGGTTCCGTGCAGGAAGTGATGGACCTCGCCGGCGTAGCCCACCTCGCCACCATCAAGTCGAGCGTGCCTTTCGTCAATTTCTTCGACGGCTTCCGCACATCGCATGAGATTCAGAAAATAGAAGTGATGGAGCAGGACGATCTCGCTCCGCTCCTCGACCGCGATGCCCTCGCAGCCTTCCGCAACCGCGCCCTGAGTCCCGACGCTCCCGTGGCACGCGGCATGGCCGAGAACGGCGATGTATTCTTCCAGCACCGCGAAGCTTGCAACGCCCACTACAACGCCGTGCCCGAAATCGTGGAAGAATACATGGGCAAGATTTCCGAAATCACCGGCCGTGAGTATCACCTCTTCAACTACTACGGTGCCCCCGACGCCGAGCGCGTGATTATCGCCATGGGTTCGGTGACACAGGCCATCGAGGAAGCCATCGACTATCTCGTGGCCAAGGGTGAGAAAGTGGGCCTTGTGGCAGTGCATCTCTACCGCCCCTTCTCTGCCAAGCATTTCCTTGCTGCTGTGCCCGCTACCGCAAAGCGCATAGCCGTGCTCGACCGCACCAAGGAACCCGGCGCCAACGGCGAACCCCTCTACCTTGATGTGAAGGAGTGCTTCTACGGTCAGGAGAATGCCCCCGAAATCGTAGGCGGACGCTACGGTCTGGCTTCAAAGGACACCACCCCGGCACAGATTCTCGCCGTATACGAGAACCTCGCCCTTCCCATGCCCAAGAATCACTTCACACTTGGTATCGTCGACGACGTGACCTTCACCTCGCTGCCCCTCATGCCCGAAATCGCCCTCGGCGATGAGAGCGCATTCGAAGCCAAGTTCTTCGGCCTCGGCGCCGACGGTACTGTGGGCGCCAACAAGAACTCAGTGAAGATCATCGGCGACAACACCGACAAGTACTGCCAGGCATACTTCGCCTATGACTCCAAGAAGTCGGGCGGCTTCACCTGCTCGCACCTGCGTTTCGGCGACAAGCCCATACGCTCGACCTATCTTGTGAACACCCCCAACTTCGTGGCATGTCATGTGCAGGCTTACCTCCGCATGTACGACGTGACACGCGGTCTCCGCGACGGCGGCACATTCCTTCTCAACACCATTTGGGAAGGCAATGAGCTCGTGGCAAACCTCCCCAACGACGTGAAGCGCTACTTCGCCGAGCACAACATCACCGTATATTACATCAACGCAACCAAGATAGCTCAGGAAATCGGTCTGGGCAACCGCACCAACACCATTCTCCAGAGCGCATTCTTCCGCATTACTGAAGTCATCCCCGTCGACCTCGCCATCGAGCAGATGAAGAAATTCATCGTCAAGAGCTACGGCAAGAAGGGTCAGGACGTGGTCGACAAGAACAATCAGGCCGTCGACCGCGGCGGTGAGTACCACAAGCTCGAGGTTGACCCCGCATGGGCAAGCCTTCCCGCCGACGCTCCCCAGCCCAACGACGATCCTGCCTTCATCAACAATATTGTCCGTCCCATCAACGCCCAGAACGGCGACCTCCTGAAAGTGTCCGACTTCGTTGCCAATGCCGACGGCACATGGGAGCAGGGCACTGCCGCCTATGAGAAGCGCGGTGTGGCAGCCTTCGTGCCCCAATGGCTTGAAGAGAACTGCATACAGTGCAACAAGTGCGCTTATGTCTGCCCCCACGCCTCCATCCGTCCCTTCGTCCTCACCGAGGACGAAACCGCCGCATCGCCCTTCGGCGAAGCTGGCACCATTCCGGCGCTCGGTCCGTCGTTCAAAGGTATGCGCTTCATCCAGGCCGTCGACGTTCTCGACTGCCTCGGTTGCGGCAACTGCGTGGACGTATGTCCCGGCAAGAAGGGCGTGAAGGCTCTTCAGATGCAGCCCCTCGAAACTCAGCTCGACGTGCAGAAGGACTGGACCTACTGCGTGAACCACGTGGCCTCCAAACAGGACCTCGTCGACGTGAAGGCCAACGTGAAGAACAGCCAGTTCGCCACGCCTCTCTTCGAATTCTCCGGCGCATGCTCGGGCTGCGGCGAAACTCCCTACGTGAAGCTCATCAGCCAACTCTACGGCGACCACGAGATGGTAGCCAACGCCACCGGCTGCTCCTCCATCTACTCTGGCTCCGTGCCTTCGACACCCTACACCACAAATGCCAAGGGTCACGGTCCCGCATGGGCCAACTCGCTCTTCGAGGACTTCGCCGAATTCGGCCTCGGCATGAAGATTGCCACCCGCAAGCTCCGCGACCGCGTGGCCGTGCTCATGCAGCAGGCAATCGACTGCCCCACATGCGGCGAAGCTATCAAGGACCTCGCCAAGCAATGGCTCGCAGCTCCCCACGATCCCGCTGTCACCCGCAAGGTGGCCGATGAAATCGTGCCTCTCTGCGAGGCTTGCGGTTGCGACACCTGCAAGGCCATCCTCGGTTTGAAACAGTACATCGCCGCCCGCTCGCAGTGGATCATCGCCGGCGACGGTGCCGCATACGACATCGGCTTCGGCGGTCTCGACCACGTGCTCGCTTCCGGCGAGAACGTCAATGTCCTCGTTCTCGACACCGAGGTCTACTCCAATACCGGCGGCCAGTCGTCGAAGGCCACTCCTCTCGGCGCCATCGCCAAGTTCGCAAGCGCCGGCAAGCGCATCCGCAAGAAGGACCTCGGCCTCATAGCCTCCACATACGGCTATGTTTACGTGGCACAGGTGGCCATGGGTGCCGACCAGGCACAGACCCTCAAAGCCATCCGCGAAGCCGAGGCCTACGACGGCCCGTCGCTCATCATCGCCTACTCGCCCTGTATCAACCACGGCATCAAGGCCGGCATGGGTCGCTCGCAGGATGAAGAGCAACGTGCAGTGGCTTGCGGCTACTGGCACCTCTGGCGCTACAATCCTGCCGCCGAGCTCGAAGGCAAGAACCCCTTCACTCTCGACAGCAAGACGCCCGACTGGAGCCTCTTCGACCAGTTCCTCCTCGGTGAGGTACGCTACGCCACCGTTCAGAAGCAGTATCCCGCCGAAGCTGCCGAGCTCTTCGCCGCAGCCAAGGCCAATGCCCAGTGGCGCTACAACAACTACCTCCGCCTTGCACAGCAGCAGTGGGGTGCCGATCCCATAATCGAGCCCCTCGAAAAGAAGAACGAACAAATCTAAGCCTCCAAGGCTTCTAAAATAA
>CABRZA010000101.1 GCA_902475285.1 uncultured Porphyromonadaceae bacterium | reverse complement strand
CGACGAAATCACCACCCCTCCCGAAGCCCCCGAAATATCGTCAACTAACGAACCCGCCTGCCCCTCCGTAGGGGCGCAATCCACCGCCCCCGCCCAGCCGGAACTAACAAAGTGGTCGGTCGCGCTCTACCGACCCATCGAATCCCCCTCGAAGCCTCGAAGAGGCGCGCTCGTGTTTAGCCCCGTGTGGAGCGCAGCGCAACATGGGGTACCGATACAAGCAAATCGAAACGAGCCTCGAAGAGGCGGTATTGTGCTCCCCTCAAAAACCGCCCCCTTCCCACAGCCTGCACATTCAAAGTGGTCGGTCGCGCTCGACCGACCCACCCGCCTTGCCAATCGTCCCAGCGTGGAGCTTCAGCGACACCCGCCCACCCTGCACAAACTCCCCCCTAATCCTACCAGTTTACTTTACGGAAGCGGCCAACGGCCGCGCCAAAAGCCGCATAGCGGCGACAATTTTGTAGGCACGGGCGTAAGCCCGTGTAAATCAGCGATAAAGCGGACGAGCCGCGTCAGCGGCGACATTTTCGACCGAGTGGGTGTCAGCCCACTCGCCCCACCCATCGAATCCCCCTCGAAGCCTCGAAGAGGCGCGCTCATGTTTAGCCCCATGTGGAGCGCAGCGCATCCACCCATCCGCGGCGCTCCCCAATAGCACCGCCCCCCTCTGGCCCGAAAGAGCCAAAATCTTTCAAGCGCACATTGACTTATTTTTTCACCCCCGCCCCCCGAAGTCCTTCTCAATAAAACGGGCCACCGAGTCGGTGTAGTTCGGCTCGATGATGGTGGTGGCAGCAGACTTCACTTCGGGGAGGGCATTGCCTACGGCCACGGCCTCGTCGGCCACGGCAAATAGGGGAAGGTCGTTGAGACTGTCGCCGAAGGCCACAAGTCGCTCGCAGCCAAGCTCTTCTTTGAGCCGCTGCACGGCCATGGCCTTGCTGATGCGCGGAGGAAACACCTCGAAGTTCCAAACATGAGGGTTGAACACGTCGGGGTAGCAGTACGACGCGCACTCCGAGGTGTTGCGGAAGGCCTCGAAAGCCGCGCGAATGGGCTTCTCCTCGCCCATGGCGAAGAGGAGCATGGTGTAGACGGCCGCGCGCTCGGGAGCCCCTTGACCGAGATGGAAACGTTTGAGCGTAAGCCCGCGGCGCTCGAGGTAGAAAGCCTCCTCGGGGCGGTTGAGGCGCGGGGCGGCGTGGTATACGTCGAGCGTGGCCCCGTCGGGAGCCATGACATACACGAAGGGGTGCACGCCGTGGGTGCGGCAGAAGTCGAGCGCGCCGCGAAGGCCACCCTCGGGCACAAAGTGCGGGCGCAGGAAGCGCCCCTCCTCGCGCTGCCACAGGGCGCAGCCCGTCATCACCACCGCCGGGGGCGTTATGGCCGTCTGCCCTAACAGCGGCACTACCGTGGCCGGCGTGCGCGCCGTGGCAACGGTGATGAGCGCCCCCTCGGAGGTGAGGCGGCTGATGGTTTCCGCCGAACGGGCGGATATACGGCTGTCGGTGCTCAGGAGCGTGCCGTCGAGGTCGCTTACATACAGTGTTTTAGTCTTCATAACTTGTCGAGGGGTGCGCCGGGACGAAGGCTGCGTTCGGTGCCGAGGCGGTCGAAGGCCACGGTGTATTTGTCGTTGTCGACGGAAGTTACGGTGCCGGGGCCGAACACGGGGTGCTCCACGCGGTCGCCGGGGGCGAAGAGCAGCTTCTCGCCATCTCCGGCCATGGGCGCCGCTACGGGTGCCTGTTCGGGCAGAGGACGCTCGATGTCGAAATTCGCCGGCCCGGCCTCGTAGATGAAGCGCGAGGGCGTGCGCTCGGTGCGGTCGTGGCCGTAGCCCTCGGCGTCGCTCACCAGCAGGCGTTTGCGGGCGCGCGTGAAGGCCACGTAGGCCAGCCGCCGCTCTTCCTCGATGTCGTCGGTGCCCGTGCTCCGCTTCGACGGAAACGAGCCCTCGGCCATGCCGCACACGAATACCGTGTCGAACTCCATGCCCTTGGCAGTGTGCACAGTCATCATGAGGATGGCGTCGTCGCGCTCGGCCTTGGCGTCGAGGTTGGTCACTAGCGCCACACGCCGCAGATATTGCTCCAGGGTGGCGTCGTCGTCGTGCCCGGCTTCCTCTACGGCGCGCTTGAGCTCGGCGAGGTTGTCGATGCGCTCCCATTCGCTCAGGCCGCGAAGCAGCTCCTCGTAGCCCGAACGCTCCACAACGGCCTGCACGAGGTCGCCCAGCGGCACTTTCCCCACGAGCTCGCGGCAGCCCTCGATGGTGTCGATATAGGCTTTGGCGCCCGTGCGCGCGAAGGCCGGCGTCGCCGCAAGCTCTTGCAGCGACTCGTAGAGCGACAGCCCACGCGCCTCGGCGTTGGCGCGGATGGCGTTGAGCTTCTGCGTGCCCATGCGGCGCGACGGCGTGTTGAACGTGCGCAGGAACGACAGGTCGTCGCCGTAGACCAGCATGCGCAGGTAGGCTATGGTGTCCTTCACCTCGCGGCGGCTGTAAAAGGCTGTGCCCGAGTATATCACATAGTTTATGCCGCGCTTGATGAAGACATCCTCGAGCGGCCGCGACACATGGTGTGCGCGGTAGAGCACGGCTATCTGCCGCGGCTGTGTGCCCCCGCGGATTTCCTCGGCTATGCGCCGTGCCACCCACTGGGCCTCGTCGCGGTCGTTGCGACCGTGGTAGAGGCGCGGCAGCGTCCCCGCATCGGCGTGCGCCCGCAGGCTCTTGGGATAGCGGTTGCGGTTGTGGGCTATCAGAGTGTTCGACACTCGGAGTATCTCGGGCGTGGAGCGGTAATTGTCGTCCATCACTATCGACGTGCAGCCCGCGAACGCCTTGTCGAAGTCGAGTATGAGCTCAACGCGCGCGCCGCGCCAGGTGTAGATGGTCTGGTCGGGGTCGCCCACTATGAAGAGGTTGCCGTGGCGCCCGGCGAGGATCGACGCTATGTCGTACTGCCGCCGGCTCACGTCCTGGAATTCGTCGACCATCACATATTCCATCCTGCCCTGCCATTTGCGCGCCACCTCGGGATAGTTCTTCAATATGTAGTGGGCGAAGATTATGAGGTCGTCGTAGTCGAGGGCGAAAGTTTTCTTCTGCTCGTAGAGATAGCGCGCGTAGATTTCGCCCATGCGGTCGGCGGCCTTGGCGCCCTCGGCCTTGGCCGGCAGCGGATTGCTGAGGGTCTCTATAACCGCCATATACCCCTCGCGGCTCTTGCGCTCGCCTATATACTCCACGGCGCGACGTATGGGAAGCTCTTTGAGGGTGATGCCCAGGTCGATGTATACCTTTTGGAGCACTTCCTTGCGGTCTTCCTCGTCGAGCAGGAGATACTCCGAGGGGTAGTTGAGCACGTGTATGTCCTCGCGCAGCATGCGCGCGCACCACGAGTGGAAGGTGCACACATACTGCATGTCCACGTCGCCCAGACGGCGCCGTATGCGGTTCTTCATCTCGGCGGCGGCCTTGTTGGTGAAGGTCACGCACAGTATCGATGCCGGGTCGATGCCCAGCAGGTCCACTAAGTAGCAGTAGCGTGCCGTCAGGGCGCGGGTCTTGCCCGTGCCGGCTCCCGCCAGCACGCGAACCGCACCTTCGGTGGTGCGCACGGCGTCGAGCTGCGCGTTGTTGAGGCCGTCGAGATAGCTGCTCATCAGGCGGGATAGAGGCCGTAGAAGGCAGTGAAGGCCTTGATGGTGTAGATGTGGTCGAGCGTCGACGCCGTCTCGCATGCCGAGTGCATGGCCCATACGGGTGCGCCCATGTCGACGCCGCGCAGGGCCATCTGGCCCGTGAGGATGTTGCCCAGAGTCGAGCCCCCGGCACTGTCGCTGTGGTTCACGAAGCTCTGGCACGGCACGTCGGCAACCTCGCACAGCGAGCGGAAGGCCGCGGCGCTGTCGGCGTCGGTCATGTACTTGCAGTTGGCGTTGACCTTTATCACGGGGCCGCCGCCGAGCACCGGGTGGTTCGTCGGGTCGTACTTCTCGCCGTAGTTGGGGTGGTAGCCGTGGGCGTTGTCGCCCGAGATGAGGAACGAGCCGGCCACGGCGCGAAGGAAGTCGCTCTCGTCGCCGCCCAGGCAGAAGCACACGCGGCGAAGTATGTCGCGCAGCACGGGCGAGTGCGCGCCCTGCTTGGTGCCCGAGCCGGTCTCTTCGTTGTCGAACACGGCAAGCACGCGCGTGTGGCGCGACGACGTGTCGGCGGCGTCAACCAGGGCCGTGAGCCCGGCGTGCACCATGCTCAGGTCGTCGAGGCGCCCCGAACATATCATCTCGTTGTCGAGGCCCGCGGTCGCGGCCGGTTGGCAGGTGTAGAGCGAGAGGTCGTAGTCGAGCACCATGTCGGGGTCGACGTCGAGGGCCTCGGCGGCAAGCCGACGCACGAGGTGCTTGGGGTCGCCGCATTCGAGGGCCGCCACGGGCAGCATATCCTTCTGTTTGGAGAGCTTGTTGCCCTCGTTGACGGCGCGGTTGAAGTGTATGGCCAGGTGGGGTATCACCATGAGCGGACGGTCGATGCGCAGCAGCCGTATGTCGGGCCGCAGTACGTCGGTGCCGACTAAGGCCACGCGTCCGGCAATCGACAGCGGGCGGTCGAACCACGTGTAGAGTATCGGGCCGCCGTATACCTCGGTGTTGAGCTTCACCGCACCCCCCTCGCACGCCATCTCGCAGTGCGGTTTGAGGCGGAAGCCGGGCGAGTCGCTGTGCGCGGCTATGATGTCGAAGGGCGCCGTGCCGCTCTCGCCCGCCACGAAGGCGAAGATGGCCGAACCGTTCTGCATCACATAGCGGCGGTCGCCGGGCTGAAGGTGCCATTCCTCGCGTGGGTCGAGGGGTGTGAAGCCGGCCACCTCAAGTATGCGGCGAGCGCTGTCGACGGCCCAGAAGTTCACGGGCGACGAGTCGAGATAATTGCAAAGGTCGGTTATGTGGTTCATTCTTCTTCTTTTTCTTCCGGGTCGGTGTTGATATATACGGCGTTGGCGGCTTTGAGGGCCGAGCAGATGGTGGTGGAGAGATAGGTGTGGAAGCGGAACTTCATGTCGGCCAGCACGCCGGCGGTGTCGGCGGGGAGCTGCGCCATGGTCGAGGCGAAGTCGGCCATGGCCTGGAAGATGTCGGCCAGCTGTTCGGCCAGCGACACGGCCACGGGGGTGTCGGAGTAGCGCATGTCTTCCACGGCGGTGTCGAGGTATACGTCGTTCTCGCCAAGCATCTCGGCCAGCACGCGGCGCGCGTCGTCGTATTGCTCTTCGTCTACGGTGGCGGCAATGGCGCCGGTGTCGTAGTCGTCGGTTATGCCCGTGGCGCCCGTGCCGTAGGGGTCGAGGTCGAGGCAGGCGCCGTAGATGGCCGGCAGAAGGTGGAGTATGCGCTCGAGGGTGTCGGCGAGGCCGGCCTGCGCGGCGGCCGCCACGGTGCGCGTGAAGCTCACGGCCAGCACCGTCAGGCGCATGCCGGGAGTGTTTTCGGAAGTGCTCATTTGCGGTACAGCTTGTTGTCGATAATGTATTTATATACGCCGGGCGGCAGGAAATAGTTCATATTGCGCCCCTTGGCCAGAGCGTCGCGCACAAAGGTGCTCGACAGGTGCACCATAGGCGCGTCGACCACCTCCAGGCCGTCGATGTGGCGCCGCTCCACGGGGTAGCCGGGACGGAGATACACCGTCACGCCGTACTGCTGCAATATCCGCGCCGCCGAGCGCCATTGGTCGAATATGCGCCAGTTGTCGCTGCCTATCACAACCCGGAAGCTGTGCTCGGGGTAGCGCTCGGCAAGGAGGTCGAGCGTGTTGATGGTGTACGACGGACGAGACATCGACAGCTCGATGTCGCATATGTCGATGGCCGGCGCTCCCTTCACGGCGATGTTGAGCATGGCCAGCCGCTTGGTGTCGGGAAGGAGGTCGCCGGGGTCTTTGAGCGGGTTGCGCGGCGACAGCGTGAGCCACACCTCGTCGAAGTACCCCCACTGCGTGAGGTACGACGCAAGCATCATGTGGCCCGCGTGAACGGGGTTGAACGACCCTCCGAAGATTCCTATCTTTGCCATAATCTATATTGAATGAGCCCCTCGGCCCTTATCGTGGCATAATGTGGCTCGAATGACGCAGTTTGCTGATTGTCAAGTCGATGGCAACGGAGTAGGGGCGCAATACATTGCGCCCGCCTCTCGAATGGACGCCAAATAATGACATTTACTTTTGAAAAGTATGTTTCGCCTGAGCGGGCGCAATGTATTGCGCCCCTACTTCTCATAACTAATAACTCTGACCTATAACTTAATGAACGCCTCCACCAGGTTGTGGGCCTGGCGGATGGCGGTGTCGAGGCTGTCGTTGACGATGGTGCGGTCGAACTCCGGCGCGCGCGACAGCTCGTACTGAGCCCGGTCGACCCGCACGTCGATAACCTCGGGTGTCTCCGTGCCGCGGAATTCCAGGCGCCGCCGCAGCTCCTCGATGCTCGGTGGCTCGATGAACACCGTCATGGCCCGTCCGCCGTAGAGCTGCTTCACCCCTAAGGCGCCGTTCACGTCGAGGTCGAGTATCACGTTGTGACCTTCGGAGGTGATGCGGTCGATTTCGGAGCGCAGAGTGCCGTAGAAACGGCCAGGATACACCTCCTCGAACTCTATGAACTCACCCTCGCGGATGGCGTCGCGGAAGGCTTCCTCGCTCATGAAGTGGTAGTTCACCCCGTCAACCTCGCCTTCGCGGGGCTGACGGGTAGTGGCCGACACGGCGAAGCCCATGTTGAGGTCGCCGCTGTCGAGCAGAGCGTTGATGATGGTCGATTTGCCGCAGCCCGACGGCGCGGCGAACACAATGATTTTTCCTTGTTTCATATCTCTTTGAGGGTCAACGGTGCGCGGGGCGCAGAAGGTCGTTGACGGTCTTTACGGGGTTGAAGGTCGTGGCCGGAACTTCGACAAACACGGTGTTCCAGCGGCTCATGGCGCCGTTCCACAGGCCCGGAAGCTCCAGGGCGCGCAGCTCGCGGCCGCCCAACGACTTCTGCGATATGAAGCCCGTGGCCGGGTCGACGTAGTCGGGAAGGTTGTAGCTGCTGCCGTCCTCGCGCTTGAGATAGCACACCAGGTCGACGGGGTTGAAGTAGGCCGACTGGCGAAGCATGGCGGCGTAGGCTTCGTTGGCGGGGTCGATTTGCGTCGATTCGAGAATCTGGGGCGCTATCTCCTTGCCGTCCGACGAATAGGCGTTGTAGGGGCCGCCGCCGGGCTCGCCCTCGTTGCGCACCATGCCGCACACGCGCAGCGGGCGGTCGAGGATGGACAGAAGGGCGTCGCGGCGCTCGCCGAGGCTGCGCTCGGGGTCGAGGTCGCGGCTCTGCTTGAAGAGTATCTGGTTGACGAAGGCCGTGGCTTTCTCCACAACTTCCTCCGTGGGGTCCGACGCCAGCTCGGCCTGAAGGGCAGCGATGGCGTCGCGCACGGTCAGAAGGAGGCCGCCGAGGAATTGTTTGTAGCGCACCGTGTCGGCGCGGAGGCCGTCGCCGGTGATGTTGTCGATGTTCTTGATGAACACCACCTCGGCGTCGACGTCGTTGAGGTTTTCTATCAGCGCGCCGTGGCCGCCGGGGCGGAACACGAGCTTGCCGGCGTCGTCGCGGAAGAGCTCGTTGTCGGGGGTGACGGCGATGGTGTCGGTCGAGGGTTTCTGCACCGACAGGCTTATGTCGTAGTCCACGCCGAAGCGCTCGGCCATGGCCGGTACGGCCTCGGCGAGCTTGGCCTCGAAGAGCGGGCGGTGGTTCTCGCTCACGGTGAAGTGCAGGCGCACCTTGCCCGTGCTGTTGGCCGCCGTGGCGGCGCCTTCGGCGAGCTGTTCCTCCATGGCGGTGCGCACATGGCCGTCGGCATAGCGGTGGAAGGCAAGAAGGGCCTTGGGAAGTGCGCCGTAGTTGAGGCCTTCGGGAAGGATGATGGCGCCTACAACGTCCTTGTAGCGCCCGGCGGCGATGAGCTCCTCGGGTGTGGCCGTGTAGAGCTTTTCGGTGGCTTTGCAGAGGTCGCCGTAGAAGGCAAAGTCGGCTATATGTTCGGTGAGCTCGGCCACGGGGCTGCCGGCGGCAGGAACGTCGTCGGTGCCGTTGACGAAGGCGAAGAGCGCCTTGAACATGCGCGAGGCGGCGCCCGACGCGGGCACGAACTTCATCACGTCGCCCCCGTCGGCAAGGTATTTTTTCCAGCGTTCTATGCAGGCGTCGATGGTGTCGGCGTCGCAGGGCAGTATGCCTTGGCCCAGCGTGGCGGGCGAATCGAGAGTAAGATAGGGAAAGCCCGTGCGGAAGCGCTCTAACTGTTGGTCCACAGCGCTTTCGCCTATGCCTTTCGCGGCAAGTTGGGCCTTGTCGGCAGGTGTGTAGATAGTCATGGTTTTAGCGTTAGTTGTAATGTTAGCCAAAATTACATATTTTTCGGCTAACCGCAAAAAATCACACCATCAAAAAAACGCACATGCCCCCGCTCGGGAGGCATGTGTATTCGGAAGTTTGGGCTTTTGCAACGCCTTCTCAGCGGCGTTGCAAGGTCCAAGTATCAGTCATGTTCTATGTGACGCTTGCAGTATTCGTCTTCGTTCTGAGGATAGCAAATCTTGCCGGCGAAGATGCAGGCACCGGTTTGCTTAGCACGGATTAGGGCAAAGAAAGGTCGGTCGAATACCAGCTCAATGTTTCGGTCGGCCACCACGTCGCCGAGACCTACACTCGAGACTATAACTTTGGCGCCATCTTCTTCTATATATATCTTGTAGCTCTGTTTGCA
>CABRZA010000100.1 GCA_902475285.1 uncultured Porphyromonadaceae bacterium | reverse complement strand
ATCAATTCTATTACCTCATTCTTCCGTATTCCACTTTTTTGTAGTAACTTTGTATCCGAAATAAGGTACAAAATGGAACAAGCAATAGTCTCCGGACGGCAGCAGAGAGTGCTTTCGTTCGTATGGCAGCACACGTTGCTGTTGATTTCTCTTTATTTAATGACTCTCGGTGTGGCATTGTGCGTGCGCTCGGCGCTTGGCAGCAGTGTGATATCGTCGTTGCCTCTGGCGATGTCTCTGGCCGGTGAGGCCGGCAAAGCGGCGCCCTGGACGGTGGGAACATATACCGTGGTGATGAACTTCATCTTCGTGGGTATGCAGATTGCCATCCTGCGCCGGCGTTTCGAGGCCGTGCAGCTCTTCCAGCTGCTGATGGGCTTTGTGTTCGGTGCCCTCATCGACCTCAACATGATGCTCGTGGCGATGCTACCGACCGATACTCTCCCCATGCAGATATTCCTCCAGTTCGCCGGATGCACCGTGATGGGTGTGGGCATAGCCTTTGAGGTGAAATGCGGCTCGGTGACGATGCCCGGCGAGGGTATAACAATGGCCATCTGCCGTGTGAGCGGCGGAGCTTTCCCGAAGGTGAAAATCATCGTCGACACCGTCCTGGTGCTCCTTGCCGTGGTGGCAGGCTACTTCTTCTTCGGCCGCTGGATGTGGAACGTCACCGGCGTGGGCACGCTCTTTGCCATGGTCTACGTAGGCATGGTGGTGAAGCTCGTCTCGGCCCACATTGGCTGGTTCGACCGCCTGCTCAACCACATGCCCGGCTTTACCCGCATTATCGTGGGTCTCCGCCGCCTTTTCTGAATCAATCAACTCCCATTGCGGAAAAATACTCCCCTTTGGGTATTGGCGGGGTGCGGGAAAATAGCTATCTTCGTGGGCTGAATTATAAATGATGAAACTATCCGAACTTCATACGGGTCAGACCGGCATCGTGGTGAAAATCCACGGACACGGAGCCTTTCGCAAACGCTTGATAGAGATGGGCTTCGTAAAGGGACATGCAGTGAAAGTGATTCTCCACGCCCCGCTTAAAGACCCAATAAAATATTCTATCCTCGGCTACGAGATATCGCTTCGCGCTGCCGAGGCCGCCCTTATCGACGTGGTCAAGGTCGACGACGCCGAACTTGCCGTGGTAGGCAACAAGATAGTGTCACAATTGCCCCCCACACACGAGCAGACGGAGGCTCACCGCTCGTTCGACCGCCAGAGGCATCTCATCAACGTGGTACTCATCGGCAATCCCAACTGCGGCAAGACCACACTTTTCAACGCCCTCAGCGGCGCCCGTGAGCATGTGGGCAACTACAGCGGCGTGACCGTCGACGCCAAGGACGGCCACTTCAACTACGCCGGCTATTCCATCAACATCGTCGACCTCCCCGGCACCTACTCCCTCACATGCTACTCTCCCGAGGAGCTATACGTGCGCCAGTATCTGCGCGAGCATACGCCCGACGTGATTGTCAACGTGGTAGATTCCTCCAATCTCCGGCGCAATCTCTTCCTCACCACCGAGCTCATCGACATGGACTACTCCATGGTGATAGCCCTCAACATGTACGACGAGCTCGAGAGCTCGGGCGCCAAGCTCGACTACGACGCCCTTGGCCGCATGATAGGCGTGCCGATGGTGCCGGTTGTCGGGCGAACGGGCACGGGCCTTCACGACCTCTTCGACCGCGTGATAGCCGTATACGAAGGGCGCGACGATACAGTGCGCCATGTGCATGTGAACCTCGGCAACGACATCGAGCTGGCCGTCCGTCAGCTCGTCGACGCCATCAAGGCCACACCGGCCATGAGCAAGCATTTCTCACCTCGCTATCTTGCCATAAAGCTCCTCGAAGGCGACCACGAGATAGAGGAGGAAATATCGGCCGGCAAACCCTCGCAGACACCGCCTGAGGAGAGAACGGCATCCCGACGCCGGAGCTGGGGGCAAAGGCTTCTTCACGGCAGCCACGGCGGGGAGGCATGGAAAGAGCATGTAAACCTGCGTGACGACAGCCCGCTCATCCTGCTGCGCGACAAGCTGCGGGCACACATAGAGAATATCCACGACCAGGACATATCGTCGCTTGCCGCCGCCGAGAAGTACGGCTTCGTTTCGGGAGCCCTTGCCGAAACATATACTCCCGGCACCCACAAGGGGCGCACCACTCGAGTAATCGACAAGCTCGCCACAAACCGCATCCTCGGTTTCCCGATATTCTTCGCCATAATGATTTTCATCTTCTGGGCCACTTTCGCCCTGGGCAACTACCCCATGGAGTGGATTGAGGCCGCCGTGGAGTGGATAGCCGAAGCAGTCGACAAGCTCATGCCGGCCGGTGTGCTCAAAGACCTCGTCGCCGACGGCATAATAGGCGGCGTGGGCGGTGTTATAGTCTTTCTGCCCAATATCCTCATTCTATTCTTCTGCATATCTTTCATGGAAGACTCGGGCTACATGGCCCGCGCGGCCTTCATCATGGACAAGGTGATGCACCGCATCGGTCTGCACGGCAAGTCGTTCATACCCTTGGTGATGGGCTTCGGCTGCAACGTGCCAGCCATACTGGCATCGCGAAGCATCGAGAGTCATTCGAGCCGCATCATCACCATTCTCATCAATCCCTTCATGTCGTGCTCGGCGCGCCTGCCAATCTATGTGCTGCTCATCGGCACCTTCTTTGCATCGCACGCCGCCCTCGTCATGGCCGGCCTCTATTTCGGCGGCATCCTCGTGGCCATAATCACGGCGCGTCTGTTGAGGCGTTTCCTGTTCAAGAAAGATGAGACACCCTTTGTTATGGAGCTGCCTCCCTACCGCATGCCCACGCTCAAAGCCTCGATGGTCCACACATGGGCCAAAGGCAAGCAGTATCTCAAGAAAATGGGCGGCATCATTCTCTTTGCCAGCATAATTGTATGGGCGCTCAACTACTTCCCGCTGCACGACGACCAACCTGCCGGCGAACTGGCCGCTACCGAAGCCTACGACAGCTCCGCCATCGACCCGGCGCACGATTCATATCTTGAAATGGCCGGCAAGTTCGTCAATCCCGTAATGAAACCCCTTGGCTTCGAATGGCGTGCCACGGTGGCAGCCATGGCAGGCGTGCCGGCGAAAGAAATTGTGGTGTCGACCCTCGGTGTGCTCTATACCAACGACGAGGAGGTATCCGACGCTCGCCTGGGCGCACGCCTCACCGCTCCCTCAACGGTGACGGGCAAGCCCGATTTCACTCCCGCCAACGCCTTGGCCTTCATGGTGTTCATCCTGCTCTACTGCCCGTGCATAGCCACGGTGATGGCGATATCGCGCGAGACAGGCTCATGGCGTTACGCTGCATTCAGCGTGGTCTACAACACCTTCGTGGCGTGGATCGCCGCCTTCGCTGTCTACCGCACGGCCCTACTGTTCGTTTAGAACTTCTTTGAGGAATGCGGCGACCCCGACGGTGCATTTCGCCGACGATTGTGCGGCGACTGCACCGGCACCTGTTGAGTCGTTGCGCCACGCCTTCTGTGCCATATTCTCAGCCGTATCGGCGTCGACAATCTACAGGCCCGGCGGAAGGTTGAGCTTTCTGATTGGCGTTTCGAATTCTGCTGCTCTCATCTGCGGGTGATGGTAGTGGCTTGTTCTGATATATCGGCCTGCAAAGTTGCTCAAAAAATCCTGCGCGGCAACCGTGTCCGTGGCAGCATGAAAAAACTCCCGGGCTGCGCGGCCCGGGAGTCGGTATGGATAGAGTAGGGGATTATTCTGCGGGAGTCTCGGTGGCTTCTACTGCGCTGCCGGCCTCGGGGTCGAGGATTACCACGCGGTAGTTGTCCTGGGCGAGCATGTCGCGCATGAAGTTCTGGATGTCTTCAACAGTGATGCTGTTGATTACCTCCTGACGGCCGGTGAAGGTATCCACGCCGTTGATGCACTCGGCAACCATGTAGCCGGCCCACTCGTCGTTCTCTTTCTGAGCCTCGGTGTTGGTTTTGGTGAGGTATTCGATGGCGGGTTTGAGCTCTTCGGCCGTTACGTCCTGCGTCATGGCCTCGCATATCTCGCGGATTGCTTTGAGGGTCTGGTCTTTAAGCTCGGGCTTCATGGGGAAGGCCGTTTGGATCATGGCGTTGAGCTCGTTGGTGCGGCCCACCTGTGCCACGGCGCCGATGGAGTATACGGCGTTCATTTCCTCGCGCACCTTGTTGAGGAGGCGCTTCGACAGAACCTGGCCGGCGGCCGATGCCACGAGCTGATTCTTGGTCGAGAAGGGCACTTTGCCCATGATGCCGATGAAGACGAAGGTCTGGGGTGTCTCCATGGCCATGGTGTAGGTGTCGGTCTTGGTGCCGCCCTGGGGCTCGAAGGCGGCGTTGCCGGTGTAGCTCTTCGATGCGTTGGCAGCATCGGCGGGAAGGGTGGCGATATACTGCTCCATCAGGGGGATGAAGGTGGCTTCGTCGATGTTGCCCACGAAGAAGAAGGTGTAGTCGGCGGCGTTGGCAAGCATGGCGCGCGTGATGTCGACGATTACCTGACGGTCGGCGTTCTTCACGTCCTCAACTTCGATTACATGCTTGGAGGGCGCGGCGAAGAGGCTCTTCATGAGGTCGCGCGAGAAGGCGAAGTTGGGGGTGCTGGTCTGGTTGGCGAGCACGCCGGCCATGGCGTCGCGGGTGGCGATGAATTCCTGTTCGTCAAGACCGATGCCGGTGAAGTAGGCGTAGATGAGTTCCATAAGGGTGGGGAGGTCCTTCACGGTGCTCTGGCCCGTAACCTCACGGGTGTAGTCGCTGCTGCCGATACCCACCTGGGCCTGCTTGCCCTGCATGTATTTCTTGATGTCGGAGCTGGTGTAGTTGTAGAGGCTCAGGGCGCTCAGGGCCATGTCGGCATACTTGATGGAAGCGGCCTGGCTCTGGTCGAGGGTGCTGTTGGCATTGCCAAGGGCTATGGCCTGGAACACTATCTGGTCGGCCTTGAAGTCGGTGGGCTTGACAACCACCTTGACGCCGTTCGAGAGCGTGTATTCCTTGGCGCCCCAGTGCTTGTAGTCGCCTACCTTGATTACCTTGCCGGGAGCGGGGAGCTCGGGGATGAGAGGATCTTCGCGCATCTGGTCCTTGTAGGGCTCGAGCTCTTCGGCATCGACGGCCTCGACTGCGGCAACGAACATCTCCTCGGTGGGTATCACGAAGCCTTCGGCCTCGGGGAGCATGGCAAGGAGGATGCGGTTGTCCTCTGAAATTACCGAGGGGAGGAACTGGTTGAGCATGTCCACGGTGATGAGCTGGGCGAACTGCTTGTAGATGGGCAGAGTGTTCTCGATGCCCGACGCGGGGATGTTGTCGACGAACTGGCGGACGTAGGCACGCGAGAAGTATTCGTTCTGGCGGTCGGCGCGGCCGGTGTACTGGCTTTCGAGGCGCGAGAGGAACTCGGCGCGCGTACGCTCGTATTCACCCACGGTGAAGCCGCCCTTCACGGCGCGGAGAAGCTCGCGGTAGGCCTGCGTGAAGGCCGGTACGACGTCGGTATCCTTTGCCACTACCTGCAGCTCCACGGCGCCCATGGTCTTGCTCACCAGGAAGTCGCCTATCGATATGCCGGCCTGGGCGAACTCGCACTCGGGCTTCTGCGACAGCTCGTCGAGGCGTGCGTTGAGCATATCCTCTATCATGGAGGTGATGTAGTTCACCTGGAAGTACGCCTGGCTGTTGCGGTACTGGCGGGGAAGCTGCACGTCGTTGCTCTTGAAGTACATGTCCACCACGGGCATCTGCATCTCCTTGTCCGAGCCTATGGCGTAGATGGTGCCGGGAGTTTCCTCTACTTCAAAATAGAGGCGCTCGGCGGCGTTCTCGGGCATCTTGACGGGCGAGAATATCTCCTTGATTTTACCTTCGATATATGCCGGGTCGATGTCGCCCACCACGATGATGGCCTGGTTGTCGGGGCGGTACCACTTGTGGTAGTAGTCCACCAGAGCCTGATGGGGGAAGTTGTCGATCACCTCCATAGTGCCGATGGGGAGGCGTTCGCCGTAGCGGTTGTCGGGATACACCTTGGGGAGTAGGTTCTCCATGATGCGCATGGAGCCCACCATGGCCTGGCGCCATTCTTCGTGGATAACACCGCGCTCGGCGTCGATTTCGGCGGGGTCGAGGGTGAGGTCGCAGCTCCAGTCGTGGAGGATGAGAAGACAGCTGTCCTGAACCGAGGTGCGCTCTACCGGCACGTTCGATATGTTGTATACGGTTTCCTCAATCGAGGTGTAGGCGTTGAGGTTGCGGCCGAACTTCACGCCGACCGATTCGAGCCAGTTGATTATGCCTTTGCCGGGGAAGTTCTTGGTGCCGTTGAAGCACATGTGTTCCAGGAAGTGTGCCAGACCGCGCTGGTTGTCTTCTTCGAGAATCGAACCAACGTTCTGGGCAATGTAGAAGTCGGCCTGCCCCTTGGGCATTTCGTTGTGACGGATGAAATAGGTAAGGCCGTTGTCGAGCTTGCCTGTTACCACGGCCGTGTCGACCGGGGCGGGCGGCATCTGCTGCGCGCTCACTGCCGTGGCGAAGGCCGCCGGGAGCAGGAGTGCTGCGATGACGCGCAGAAATGATTTTTTCATATCTTTGTTATTGGTTGTTGTTGGCTTGTGATGAAGTGCCGTCCCCCTGTCGGGGGCTGGGCCTTTTGATATGTTTGACGCCGCCGGTGTCGAAAAATAACAACGGCGGCGTTAAAGTGTGTTAATCGTGTGCCGCTTTTATCATAAACGTCGGCCCAGGCGCTGCACCATGTCGACCTTCCACGAGGCGAAGTCGCCCTCGATGATGTGGCGCCGAGCCTCGCCCACGAGCCAGAGGTAGAAGGCGAGATTGTGTATCGACGCTATCTGCATGGCAAGCAACTCGTTGGCTATGAAGAGATGGCGTACATAGGCTTTGGTATATTCGCGGCCCGTGGGCGACGGGCTGTCGGCCCAAAGGGGGCTGAAATCGTCGGCCCATTTGGCGTTGCGCATGTTCATGGTGCCCTCGGGCGTGAAGAGCATGCCGTTGCGGCCGTTGCGCGTGGGCATCACGCAGTCCATCATGTCGACGCCGCGGTCGATGGCCTCGAGGATGTTGATGGGCGTCCCCACGCCCATCAGGTAGCGCGGACGGTCGGCGGGGAGGATTTCGTTCACAACCTCTATCATGTCGTACATCACTTCGGCGGGTTCGCCCACGGCCAGACCGCCTATGGCATAACCGTCGGCATCGAGCCCCACCGCATGCTCGGCGGCCTCGCGGCGCATGTCCTCGTAGGTACAGCCCTGGACTATGGGGAAATACGACTGGTAGTGCCCGTAGAGGGGCTCTGTATCCTTGTAGTGCTTCCAGCCCCGCTCGAGCCAGCGCTTGGTCAGGTCGAGCGAGCGGCGCGTGTAGGTGCGGTCCGACGTGCCGGGCGCGCACTCGTCGAGAGCCATCATTATGTCCGAGCCTATGCAGCGCTGTATGTCCACAACGTTCTCGGGGGTGAAGAGGTGCTTGCTGCCGTCGATGTGGCTGCGGAAGTGTGCCCCCTCTTCGGTGAGCTTGCGCCGGTCGGCAAGCGAGAATACCTGGAAGCCTCCGCTGTCGGTGAGGATGGGCCGGTCCCAGCCGTTGAAACGGTGAAGGCCTCCGGCCCGGCGGATTATGTCCATGCCGGGGCGGAGGTAGAGGTGATAGGTGTTGCCCAGGATAATCTGCGCGTGTATGTCGTCGCGGAGTTCGTGCATGTGCACGCCCTTTACGGCGCCGCACGTCCCCACGGGCATGAAGATGGGAGTGAGTATGCGTCCGTGGTCGGTGTCGATGGCGCCGGCGCGCGCCCGGCTGCCCGCGCATTGATGTTCGAGGGTGTATTTCATCAGAAGAGTTTGTCGGGATACTGGCCTTCGGCGTGCAGGCGTGCCAGATTGGCAACCACCGTCGGGCGGTCTTCGGGATAGGTCACGCCGAACCAGCGCGATGTCGTTGTGAGGACGTCGACGCTGGCCTCGCCGTTCTTCACCAGCTTGTCGACTACCGACGGGATGAAGAACTCGCTCTTGGGCTGCTGGCCGTATTTTGTGAGGAAGCGGCCGAACTCGCGCTCGCTGTATTCGAAATAGTCGGGAGTGAAGCCCCACAGGTTCATCGACACGGGTGTGTCGGCCTCAAGCTTCTTGGTGGCGCCGTCGGCATCGTTGGCAACTATACCGCCGTCAGCGTCGTAGGCTATCGAGGTATGCTCAACAACGTCGGTGAGGCGATGGGCGGCGTCGACGGTGCACACGCCGCGGCTCACCGAGCCGTTTTCGGTCATCGTGTTGCCCAGGCGGAAGGCAACCATGCAGTATTTGCCCTTGTCGGCCTCACCAAGGGTCGAGAGCTGGCGCGCCATCACCTCGAAGGCGTCGCGGCCGTAGAAGTCGTCGGCGTTGATTACGGCGAAAGGCTCGGCGATAGCCTTGGCTCCCATCATTATGGCATGGTTCGTGCCCCAGGGCTTGGTGCGCCCCTCGGGCGCCGTGAACCCTTCCGGAAGGGCATCGACACTCTGGTATACCACCTCAACGGGGATATGACCTTCATATTTGCTCAGAATTTTCTCGCGAAAATCGGCGTCGAAATCGTGGCGAATCACAAAGACCACTTTGCCGAAGCCGGCGCGGAGGGCGTCGAAGATGGAATAGTCCATGATGGTCTGCCCCTGAGGACCCACTCCGTCGAGCTGTTTCAGACCGCCGTAACGGCTGCCCATGCCCGCGGCAAGAACGAATAACGTAGGTTTCATCACTAAAATATACTTTATTTTTATCGGAAAATATACTTTACAAGAATCAGAACGCAAAATTACCACTTTTCCGCCACATTGGCAAATCCGATTTTTTTGGCTGAATTTGCTGAAAGTTTGGTAAATTGCGTGAAAAAGTGT
>CABRZA010000099.1 GCA_902475285.1 uncultured Porphyromonadaceae bacterium | reverse complement strand
ACTCGCAGTGGTGCTCACGGCCCTGCAAGGCAAGCAGCATCTCGTCCACGAGGTCGTCGATGTAGAGAAGCTCGAGCTCCACAGCCGGGTCGTTCACCTTGATGGGCAGTCCGTTGGCGATGTTGTGGCAGAACGTCGCCACGGCCGAGTTGTAGTTCGGCCGGCACCACTTGCCGAAGAGGTTCGGGAAGCGGTAGACCAATACGCGGGCGCCGGTTTCGGCGGCGTAACCGAAGAACAGCTCCTCGCCGGCCTTCTTGCTCTCGCCGTAGGGATGGCCGGCGTAACGACCTATCAACGTGGCCTGTATCGAGCTGCTCAGCATCACCGGGCACCGGTTGCCGTGGCGCTTGAGGGTGTCGAGAAGCGTGGAGGCGAAACCGAAGTTGCCCTTGCGGAAGTCCTCGGGGTTCTCCGGGCGGTTGACGCCGGCCAGGTTGAACACGAAGTCGGCCTCCGCGCACCAGCGGTCGAGCTCCTCAGCCGTCGAGTCGAGGTCGTACTCGAAAACATCCTCTATCTCTACGGGGAAACCGCGCAATTTGCCGTCGCGGATGTTCCGAAGACGCGCGCACAGGTTGCGCCCCACGAAGCCCTTCGCGCCCGTTACAAGTATCTTCATCCTTCTGGTTTTATTGCAGTTACTGAACGAAGTTGCCCTCGCCGGCGAGTTCCTTCTGGATGTATTCCAGCGACGCGATCTTCTCCTTCGTTTCCTCCACGTTCAGCTGCCGGGTGTTGTTGGAGTTGAACTCCGTCAGGGTGTTGCGCGTCTCGTCACCCTCCTTGAAATACTTGTCGTAGTTCAGACCGCGGTTGTCGGCCGGAACGCGGTAGAAGTTCCCAAGGTCCTCGGCCTTGGCGCACTCCTCGTTGGTCAGAAGCGTCTCGTACATCTTCTCGCCGTGGCGGATGCCGATCACGCGGATGTCGTCGCGGTTGCCGCCGAAGAGCTCGCAAACGGCCTCGGCCTGCGTCCCGATGGTGCACGCCGGCGCCTTCTGAACCAGGATGTCGCCGTTCTGGCCGTGCTCGAAAGCGAACAGAACCAGGTCGACGGCCTCGTCGAGGCTCATGATGAAGCGCGTCATCGACGGCTCCGTCACCGTTACCGGGTTGCCCGACCGTATCTGCTCTATCCACAGCGGAATGACCGACCCGCGCGAGCACATCACGTTGCCGTAGCGAGTGCAGCAGATCTTAGTCTTACCCGAATAGCGGCTCTTGGCAACCGCAACCTTCTCCTCGATGGCCTTGGTGATGCCCATGGCGTTGATGGGATAGGCAGCCTTGTCGGTCGACAGACATATAACCGCCTCGACTCCGGCCTCGACGGCGGCCGTAAGCACATTGTCGGTGCCTATCACGTTGGTTTTAACCGCCTCCATGGGGAAGAACTCGCACGACGGAACCTGCTTCAGCGCCGCTGCATGGAAGATATAGTCGACGCCCGGCATGGCGTTGCGGCACGACTGAAGGCTCCGCACGTCGCCGATAAAGAACTTGATCTTGTGGGCAACTTCCGGATAACGAACCTGATACTCGTGGCGCATGTCGTCCTGCTTCTTCTCGTCCCGCGAGAAAATGCGGATCTCGCCTATATCCGTGTTCAGAAACCGCCGCAGCACGGCATTACCGAAAGAGCCCGTGCCTCCGGTAATCAACAAAGTTTTGTCCTTGAAAAGTGACATAGTATGATTGGAATGATGAATTTTTAAAACAGCTGTTTGCCTAAGGGTGTGGCAAAGCGGCCTCCGAAGCTTAAAGCCGGAGGCATTGAACAGAATAAATGCTCTAAATCAGACTGCTACGAGGAAGGAGGCAGGAATTTCGGCAGTGAACCGCACATTGCCAAGGGCGCGGATTTCGACCACGACTTTATAGCGGTCCTTCGACGGACGGCTGACTACGCCAACGTATCCCTCAAAAGCACCGTCGACAATACGGGCCTCGGTGCCGGGGGCGAAAGTGGCGGCATACTCCTCGTCGTCGGGGAAAAGACAGTCGATGGTATCGTTGGCTATATTGCATAGAATCATGAAGGTCAGCATCTGACTGTCGGGTATTACTGCCGGAATCGTCGAGCGCACGAGGGTATACACATAGGCGTCGCCGGAAACAATTCGGCGAAGTTCGACCGCTGCTGCCGGCGTACAACGCACAAAGAGAGTCGATGCCATGAGGCCGACAGAGGTATTACCGGCCGGAATGGCGAAAGTGTCGTCGTATCCCAAAGGAGCAAGTCGGGCCGCCATATCGCCGGGTTTCGCCGCGATGCAACGCATTGCATACCATCGCGGCGCGAAATCGACCACACGGTTGGCGGCACAGAGGAGAGCGTCGGTCTTCACATAATCGGCCACGGGTTCGGCAGGCATACGGTAAGCAGTAGGATATGCCGCTGCCGAGGCAATGACAACGGGCGGCAGGGCGGCACAACGTGCGGCAGCGAGCCAACCGTCGAGAGCCGACGTAGGCAAAAGCGGCTCACTGAGGACAAGATTCTGACCTATCACAGCCAGTCCGCGTGTATATGTATCTTCGTCGAGACGCGAAGCATAGCAGCACAGCGAGGTGTTATATTTCTTTTCAAAGTCGGCACAAAGCGCAGATTGCTGAGGTGTAGGCGGCTCGTAAGCCTCGTCGACATCGGGCGGTAACAATCCTCCGCCATAGAGGCAGAACATGAATACGCTACGGAGCTTGTCGAGGACAGGTTCGGCAATGCGCGCAAGTGCCAACAGGCGGACATCATCGATGGTAATAATATGAGTTGCGGCCTTGTTGACCGACGCAACGTTGCGAAAAGCGTCCTTGAAACGCTCGCTGCCCTCACGGCCGAAGGGAGCCTTGAAGATAGCCCGGAACACCATCTTGAATTGTGCCGCCGACGAGGGTGCAACTCCCTGCTCGAGCAAGAAATCGCCAAATGCGTCGACATATTCGGCCGTGATATCGTCAAGGTCGATACAATCGCCGCCATGGTATTGTTTAAGCCGCTTGATTACAGCCGAATACATCCGCACCGTCGACGCTGATTTCGACGCGACGGCATTATGCTCCAAATCGTCGAAGCACACAAGACGGTTGGCGGTGGCAACGTCGCCCGATGGTTGCATCAAAAAATTTAAACAAGACGAAAATGCGGCATATCTCTGTCTCCCTCCGTCGCTCCACCAAGGCAGAAACGGAAGTGCATGAGCTGCAAAACTATCGACATGCTCGGCACAATCTAAAAGTTATAGCGCTGAAAATAAATACATCAGCACAGAAAGAAGTGTCACGGCGAACCAACGCCCACATTGTGACGCCGCAAAATTACAAATTTTTTCAGACTCCCGCAAATCTCCTCCGCCACGCGGAATCAAAAATAAAGACCGCCACCGAAAAGGAGACGGTCTGAAATTTTCAAAAGGAAGCACTCAGCGGAGGCGGTCGTAGCTGCGGAGGAGGTTGCGGTCGCGGCGCATGAAGCGGAGGGCGGCGAGGGCGCAGACGAGAGCTGCGAGAAGGAGGAGTACGCCGCCTACCCAAATGAGGCTTGTGGCCATGCCGCCACCATAGACCACGAAGGCCGATGCGGCCATAGAGGTGGCTATGAGTACCATAGAGATAACGGTGACCCGCATCTGGAGACGGAGGTTCTTGAAGAGGAAGATGGCGATGAAGAGGAGTACGGCCACGAGGATGTTGAGCACGAGGAGGACAGGAGCTTCCGAGATGAAGACATCGGAGGCTTCAATGGTGCCTTCGACAGTCCGTGTCGCAAAGGGTGTGGAGCAGAAGATGCACATCAGCACTGCTGCAAGGAGCAGCAGCACACTTTGCCAGCGTTGAATTACCATAAGGGAAAATGCTTGTATTTAGTTATTTATAATTTAAATCCGTTTATTCCGTCGGAGTAACGGGTGGCGTCGATGAAGGCTACGAGGCTTGCGGTGCGAGGATTGTCGGAAAGGCCGGGAGTATCGCGCACGACGTCGGCGACAAATTCGGGGAAGTATTCGAATTTCGTTTCAGGGAAACCATCTTCAGGCATATCATTGAAAAGCTTGATAGCCTTTCGTTGCTGCCCTGTGAGCCACAGTGCGGCGAGATAGGGGGCATCGTCGTATATATCGCCTTTGGCGAGGCCATTGTTCTCATATACCCTCACAGTTTCGTCGGGCCGGGCGGCATAAAGGAGGGCCTTGGCATAGAGGCGGAGTATGTCGATATCGGGCTTCTCGACGAGATATAGGTAATGCTCGATGATTTGCAGAGACTTCTTGATGTTGCCGTCATCGAGCTCCATACCGGCCACGGCGCGCACCAAGCCACGGTGGTCGGGATTGTCGTCGAGGGAGTCGGAAAGCATTTCGACGAGTTCGGACGAGGGTTCGGGGTTGCCGCTGTAGAGCATACAGAGAATGTCGGGTGACTTGGAGCCGCAGCGTGCCATTACGGCTTCGGCATAATGGCTGAAACCCATGGAGCGAATTTCGCCGAGGGCTCGGACATATAGGTCGGCCAGGTTGTCGGAGATTTCATCGGCGGCTCCGAGATTCTCGATGATGCGTATTGTCTCGCCGGGGACGTGGCGTTGGAGCATCTCTTCAGCCAAGCCCTCCACGCGGTCGAAATCGAGGAAGGCGTAGGGCAGGAAGATGGAGACGAATTTTTCGATGCGGGTGGCGAAGGTGTCTTTCCAGGGCGATGTACGGAGGAAGCGCGACACCATGTGGACCTGGGCGGCAACCTGAAGACGGAGGCTGTCGGTGCGTCGCACGGCGTCGAGCATGCCGTCGCCTGTGAAACGCGCCATGCCGTCGACCATGGCGGTTATAGCCTGGGAGCGGTAGGCAGACGGCATCGACAACATCGACAGGAGCATGGCGTACTTGTCGCCGTCGACTATACCCGGTATGGCGGCAAGATTGTCGGCAATGGCCACACCGAGACCGTCGGTGACTTCAGCGAGGGCGCTGTGCTCTATGTCGAAGGGCAGGAACCAATTGGCAATTGTTGCGAAGAATGGGTTGGCGCGGTTGACACCGAAGACGTTGCGGAAGATATCGTCGCCGCGCGTGGCGCACTGCGACACGTACTCCACGCCCTTGAGCTGGTCGGGAGTGAGGCTTGCGGGATCGGGGATGGTGCCCGGTGTCATGCCCTGAAACATCCCGGCGAGGTTCTTGAAGTCGATATCCATCATGAAGTCGGAGGAGAGGACCGAGAGAACATCGTAAATGGCATCGTGTTTCACTATTTGCCGGACGATATCGTCGCGCGACTCTCCCTTGCGGTACAAGGCCACCAGAGTAAGCCATGTAAGTGCTGCGAGGCCCACGGGAGTTTTGGTGCCGAGCAGACCCGAAAGCAGAACGAATGCACCGCCGGCAGTATTGTGCCTGTCGAGGGGTCGGGGATTGATTATGACGTTGAGGCCAAGGGCATGCGCCCAAAGCACACGGTGGCCTTGGTTGATGGTGTCGTCGGTGAGGAGACTGTCGATGAGCCGTACCACGCCGTCGCCGATTTCCTCAGCGGTCCAGAGACGGTCGAAGATATCGGTTGCCAGGCGCTCGAGGGTGCGGCGTCGGCGCGGGTCGGTGAGCGACGCAGCATCGGTGCTGAGGCGGTCGGCCTCGGCGAGATAGTCGCTCACGAGGGTCTCGAGGGTCTCTTCGGGGCGCAGGCGCTGAAAACGGCGTGCGGCGCCGAAGGGCTGGTTGAGGCGCTCGAGGTCGATGTAGACGAGCTTGACGCAGAGACGTCGGAAACGCGCGGCAATATCGGCGGTGTTGTAGGTTAGGCCGTTGTCGACCACCAGACGCAGCATGTAGAAGTACTGTTCGACTATGGCGTCTAGCTCAGCGCCTACGTCGCCCGCAACCTCAAGCTGCGCAGGAGTGTAGGGATAGCGGCGGATTATATCGAGAGCATCAACTACAGAACCTTTGTCGAAGGCTTGAAGAGCCTGGGCTGCGGTTTCTATCAGTGAAGGTTCTTGTCCCATATTAATAAGAGGAGTTAGAGGTTGTATTTTTGAGCTATGAGTATAGGAACGACGTCGACGGGCGCAATGAGGAAGGGCACTGGCGCACTGGAAGCAAGTCGCACTACGGCATAGCGCCCGCAACGCTCGGCACCGGTTATGGGGATAGAGGCAAGATCAGAGGCCGGCACGCACTCTCCGTCGTCGCCGGGGGTAAAGAAGTGCACGGTGAGTGCCGTGGCGTCGGCGCTGCATTCCCATTGCTGCAACTTCATGGCTTCGGCATAGGCCGGGTTGCCCAACGCTTTGAGCCACACAAGGAATGCGAGCATCGGAAAGGCCAGGAACAGTGCCATCAATCCTACAACAGCCCAGCGCCAGTCGAAGTTCGCCGCCACAATGGTCAGCGCAAGAAGGAGCACCGCTATACTGCCCAAGCACTTACCCAAGATGCCGGAGGCTTGAACACGCGCGCAAGCCCCCGCGCCAGGCCTGAAAACAGGCGGCGACAGGGGCTCCGCATTGTCGGTGTGGTCGGCTACGGCCATGCTGCTCGTGCTCAGTCCTTATTGATAGGAGCTACCGTTCCATTTGCCGGCTTGATGCCGTCGCGGATAAGGAGGGCATCAATCGATGGGTCCTTGCCTCGGAAACGGCGGTAGAGTTCGGCCGGATGTACCGTTCCGCCCTTCGAAAGGATGTTCTCGCGGAATTTCGCTGCTGTTCCGGCATCGAAAGTACCGTTCTCCTTGAAGAAGGCGAAGGCATCGGCATCGAGTACCTCGGCCCATTTATAGCTATAATAACCGGCGGCGTAGCCTCCCGAGAAAATGTGGCTGAACTGGGGCGACACCATACCCACGTTGTCGTCGAAAACGCGCACGCCGTCCATTGCCTTGCGCTCGAATGCGGCGGCATCGGTCACAGGCTCGGTGACGGTATGCCATGCCATGTCGATATATCCGAAGCCGAGCTGACGCATGCAGCTGTAAGCGGCACCGTATTGGCGAGCGGCCACCAGGCGGTCGATGAGTGCCGAGGGAATGAGCTCGCCTGTTTCGTAATGGCGCGCAAAGGAGTCGAGCCACTCACGCTCGGTGAGGAAGTTTTCGTTGAACTGCGAGGGGAGCTCCACGAAGTCGCGGTAGACTGCCGTGCCCGATAGCGAAGCGTACTTCGTGTTGGCCAACAGGCCGTGGAGCGAATGGCCGAACTCGTGGAGGAAGGTCTCGACCTCCGAGGGGCTGAGCAGCGACGGACGGGTAGACGTGGGCTTGGTGAAGTTCATCACAATCGACACATGCGGACGCGAATTGGTTCCGTCGGCTTCGATCCACTGGTCCTTGAAGCCTGTCATCCAAGCTCCGGGGCGCTTCGATGCGCGGGGGAAGAAGTCGGTGTAGAGCACGCCGAGGTATGAGCCGTCGGCATCGGTCACGTCGTAGGCCTTCACGTCGGGATGGTAAACCTCGATGTCGGGATTGGGCGTGAAATGAATGCCGTAGAGACGGGTTGCGAGCCCAAAGACACCGTCGACCACATTTTCAAGCTTGAAATACGGACGCATGTCGTCCTCGTTGAATGAATATTTCTCTTCACGGAGCTTCTTGCTGTAATACGAATAGTCCCAGGGATGTATTTCCATATCGTGACCCTCGAGCTTGGAAGCAAAGGCCTTGAGCTCGGCCATTTCGGCGTCGAGTGCGGGACGGTAGGCGTCGCGGAGACGGTCGAGAAGGTCGTAGACAGCTTCAGGTTTCTCGGCCATAGTCTGGCGAAGATTCTGAGCGGCGAAGGTGGGATTGCCCAGCAGTACTGCCAGACGATGTCGGATGTCGGCTATTCGGCAGATATTGTCGAGGTTGGAGTATTCGCCCTGAGTGTTCCGCCCGTTGTATAGGCGATACATGCGCTCGCGAAGGTCGCGGCGCGACGAATTCTGCATGAAGGCCGAGTATACGGGTTGGTCGAGCGTAAAGAGATATTCACCTTCGTGCCCGCGAGCCTTGGCAGCCTCGGCCGCCTGCTCGATATTGGCCTCGGTGAGACCGGCAAGATCGTCGGCGGTGAGATAAATCTCGTAAGTATTCAGCTCTTTGAGCACATTCTGACCAAAGGTTGTGGTGAGAGCGGAGAGCTCGGCCGACAGACGTTTGAACTCGTCGCGGTCGTCGCCTTCGAGTGTGGCGCCGTTGAGGGCGAAAGAGTCGTAGGTCTTCTGCAACAGACGCATGTCTTCGGCATCGAGGTTGAAGAGCTCACGGTCGTCGTATACCTGCTTAACCCTCTGCCAGAGCTCGCGGTTGAGCACCATCGAGGTTGAGAAGTCGCTCAACTTGCCCGAGGCCTCCATGGCAACCTCCATCATGGTGTCGTTGCTGTTGGCCGAAAGGAGGGGGTAGAACACGTTGAGCACACGGTTGAGGTCATGGCCCACATTTTCGAGGGCCACGATAGTGTTCTCGAAATCGGGGCGCGAACGCTGGCGCGTTATTGCGTCGATTTCGGCATTTGCCAACTCGATGCCGCGGTCGATTGCGGGCATCCACATAGTATCGTCGATGGCGCTGAACGGTACCGTCTGATGCGGAGTACCCTCGAAAGGCTTCATCAACGGGTTGACAGCGGCTTGTATTGTCATAGCGCTTAATAGAATAATGATTGAAAAGATTTTTTTCATCGGCATAAGGATTAGTCAGCCTTTGTTTCAAATAATTTATAATTGCTGCCGCACCCACGGGTGCGTATATCACTGCAAAGATACACAATTTTTGCCAAAGATGCAAAAAGCAAATCCTCCACGCGGTCCAATTTTCGACGCCGCGATATATTTTTTGCCCAAGGGGAGAATGCAAGGAGAGCGAGCTTATGCTTTCTGGCGTTTGCGGTACTCGGTGGGCGAGATGCCGTAGTGGCGAGTGAAATGCGAGAAGTCGCCGAAGCCGACCTTATAGGCTATCTCGCTGATGTTTAGCAGGTTTATGGAAAGCAAGCGTCCGGC
>CABRZA010000098.1 GCA_902475285.1 uncultured Porphyromonadaceae bacterium | reverse complement strand
GGCGAGATTCCGGTCTGAGCAAATTTTTCGCGGCTTTTAACACTAATTTAACACTTGCGAAATCGGCGTTTGAGTGCTATAATTCTCACACAGAGGCACAGAGGGCACAGAGGAGATTATTTGGTGGCTGGCGGGGATACTCGCACGGAGGACACGGAGACACGGAGAATTTTTTGACGGCCGGTGAAAAAAATATCACGCAGAGGCGCAGAGGGCGCAGTGAATTTTTTGCAACAGGTGTGGATACTCGCACGGAGCGCACGGAGACACGGAGATTTTTTGGGCGGCTCGTTTAAAAACAAATCACACAGAGGCACAGAGAGCACAGAGAGGCTCGCGCTGCACGCGAGCTGGATTATATTATATAATGGATAGAAAAGCTCGCACAGAGGGGATCTCTGTTTGGAGTGAGGAGGAAATAAAAAAGCGCGCCGTGGGGCGCGCTTGTATGAAGGAGGATGTATTATTCGGGACGGCGGGTCTTCTTGCCGTAGCCGTAGCGGGCAGCGTCGCCGAGCTCTTCTTCGATGCGGAGGAGCTGGTTGTACTTGGCCATACGGTCGGAGCGCGAAGCGGAACCGGTCTTGATCTGTCCGGCGTTGGTAGCGACGGCGATGTCGGCGATGGTTGCGTCTTCGGTCTCACCGGAGCGGTGGGAGATGACAGCGGTGTAGCCGTTGCGCTGAGCGAGTTCGACGGCGCGGAGGGTTTCGGTGAGCGAACCGATCTGGTTAACCTTAACGAGGATGGAGTTTGCGCAGCCGAGCTCGATGCCTTTTTCGAGGTACTTGACGTTGGTGACGAAGAGGTCGTCGCCAACGAGCTGGCAGCGGTCGCCGATGAGGTCGGTGAGGATTTTCCAGCCTTCCCAGTCGCCTTCGGCCATGCCGTCTTCGATGGAGTCGATGGGGAATTCTTCAACGAGTTTCTTGAGGAACTCAGCCTGCTGTGCGCTGGTGAGCTTGGGAGCGTCGGGGCCCTGCTTCCAGGTGTAGTCGTATACACCGTTCTTGTAGAACTCGGAGGAAGCGCAGTCGAGGCCGATTGTGATGTCGCGACCGGGCACATAGCCGGCGCGCTCGATGGCCTTGATGATTACGTTGAGGGCATCTTCGGTGCCGTCGAGAGTGGGAGCGAAGCCGCCTTCGTCGCCAACGGCTGTGCTGAGGTTGCGCTCTTTGAGGACAGCCTTGAGGTTGTGGAACACCTCGGTGCCCATGCGGATGCCTTCGTGGAAGGATGTTGCGCCGATGGGGCGAATCATGAATTCCTGGAAGCAGATGGGGGCATCGGAGTGAGCGCCGCCGTTGATGATGTTCATCATGGGTACGGGGAGAACGTAGGTGTTGCAACCGCCGATGTATTTGTAGAGGGGGAGGTCGAGGTAGTCGGCAGCGGCCTTAGCAACGGCGAGGGAAACACCGAGGATGGCGTTTGCGCCGAGGTTGCTCTTTGTGTCGGTACCGTCGAGGGCGAGCATAGTTTCGTCGATCTTGATCTGATCGAGTGCGCTCATGCCTACGAGAGCGGCAGCGATGGGGCCGTTGACGTTTGCGACAGCCTTGAGGACGCCTTTGCCCATGTAGCGGCTCTTGTCGCCGTCGCGGAGCTCGAGGGCTTCGTTGACGCCGGTGGATGCGCCGGAGGGCACGGAAGCGCGGCCGCGTGCGCCGCTTTCGAGGATTACGTCGACTTCGACAGTGGGGTTGCCGCGCGAGTCGAGGACCTCACGGCCGATAATTTTTGCGATTTTCATAACGAGTTGTATTTAAAATCTTGGTTTTGTGTTCGTTAGTCAGAGGGAATGGATACAGTCCATTCCGGCGGCAAATTTACGAAATTTTTCTGTAATTGAACAGTACCGGGGCAAATTTTTCGTGTCCATTAAGGAAGTATTAACAATAAGGGGGCCGGGCGCCGAACCGCCGGGAGGCTCAAAATGTTATGAATATACAAGAAAAACAAAAATATGCCAAACTACAATACCTATATAAATATAAGACAGCGGAACTGCGGCATGCTGCGTAAGCTGCTCGCAGCGGTGCTTCTGGCGGTGGCGCTGGCGGGCGCGGGGTGCTCGCACAGCGAGCTGTGGAACGAATTGCCGGAGAAGGTGAGCTCGTTCATCGACCGGTATTACCCGTCGAGCGAGCTTGAAAGCGTGGCGCACACGGGCAACACCTGGCACGTGCGGATAGCCGACGGCGCGGGCCTGACTTTCGACGCCGACTGCAACTGGGTGAACGTGGACGGCTACGGTGTGGCGCTGCCTCAGGTGATGCTTTTCGACCAGCTTCCTCCGCGGCTCTACGCCTACCTTCAAGAAACCGAGCAGCTCAATGGCGTATATGCCATGAGCCGCGACGGCACGCACTACACACTGAGCCTCCTCGACAGCACGCTGAACTTCAATTCGGGTAACGGCGAGGTAGAAGGGTCGGACTAAAAAAGTACCTCCGCCGGAATGGCGGAGGTACTTCTGTTTATAAAGGGAAATTATCAGCGGATGACGCGCTTGCTTACATTGGCGCCCTGGCGGACGATGTAGATGCCGGCAGCGGGACGCTCAACGCGGATGCCCTGGAGGTTGTAGTACTCTGCAGGGGCATTGGCGTCGACGGCTACCTGGCATACGCCCGATACGGGGATGTCGTCGATCTTAGCGGTGCGCTCGGCGTCGGCCCACTTGGTGTACTGCATGGTGGAGTAACCCATGGAGCCGGTCCACTGCTTGTAGTCGGGATCGTCCTCTTCGAGGAGGTCGTCGGGGTCAACGTCGTGGAGGATGTAAATCGAGTCGAGATACCAGCCGCGGCGCAGGAGCTTGGAGGGATTGTTGGACGTGAGTGTTTCGCCGAACTCATCATTGGCAACGTCGAAGACGTAGAGATTCCATCCGAGGAAGTCGACGAGGAAGTCTTCGGTCTTCTTGAAGAGGCTGTTTGATGCGGAGTCGCGGAAGATGATTCCGGTGGCGTTGTTGGAGCCGTCGCCGTATACCCACATCGACACGATGCCTTCGGCGTCACGGAGAGTTACGTCGCCGCCGGTCTTGTCGTGGTCGCGGATGAACCATCCGGGAGTGGCAGCGTTCTCGTCGAAAGCATAAGTGATTTGGAACGACGAGTTGATTCCGTGGAAGGGGCTGTCGCCGAGAATGCCTACGGCGTTGCCTTCATCGCAGAGGCCGGATGAAGAGCCGGAGCCTTCGGGAGCCCAGAATTCGCCGGTGTCGGCAAGCGGGCGTATCACGGTGGTTTCGGCGCAGTCGCGGTACTCGGTGAGGAAGCGGAAGCTCAGAGGCTCGCTTTCGTTGCCCACGAGGTCCTTGACGGGTTTGAGGTCGACGCGCACGGCCTTGTCCTTGGCGAGGTCTTCGGCAAGATAGCAGTGGAGGACGGAGGCGCTGCCGATGATGGCGTGTGCCACGTGGCCGATTTCGTAGGTCTTTCCGTCGGCGTCGGTTACGGTGAACCATCCTTCGTTCTTGTCGTCGTTCCAGTCGATGATTTCGTCGAACTGGATGCGGATGGGTGGACGCTGGGTGTAGAGAGCCTCGCCGTCGGCGGCAGGATATGTCGAAACCATTGCGGGAGCATCTTCGTCGGGCTCGGCCATTGTGAAGGTGAGCACGTAGTCGCCGCCGGCCACACCGTCGGCGTCACCGTCGAGGAAGGCACCGGTCTGGAGGTTCTTGGCCACGTCGCCCTTGATGGTGATGGTGTACTCCCAAAGGGGAAGGAGCTTGGAGACGTCGACCGAAAGGGTGTAGTCGTTATCCCAGGAGAGGGTGACCTCACCGTTGTTGTTGATTGAGAAGGCCTGCTCTACGGAAGCGCGGTCCATGTTGCGCGAGAAGGTGATGACCAGAGGATAAATCACGTCGACGCTATTGATGTCGGCGGCCGAAATCGCATCGACCTTGGCGGGCAAATTGCTCGTGAGAGCGACATCCACAAAAGAGATATAATCGGCCGACGTCGCGCCGCCCTTGTTTACTTGTATAGTTTTCGAAACGGGGTCGAAACCTTCGGCGGCGAAAGTAAGGTTGAGATCGACGTCGGCGGGAAGGTTTTCGAACATATAGAAGCCGTTGTGGATAAGATTCTCGTTCTTGGTGTATTTCGAGAAGAGGCTCTCATAAGTATCGGTTGTGTAGGTGCGTGTCTCGAAGCCCTCTACACCAGGAGCTTCCACGGTGATTACGGCGCCGTTGAGGGGCTGCTGGTTCTCGGAGTTGGAAACCACGCCGGTGATGAAGTTCTGTGCCGGGAGGGCCAGGCCGCGATATTGGAGAATTGACTGGAAAGCGGCGAATGCCTCGAGACGCTTGTAGTCGTCGTTGAGGTTGCGCTGCTGCTGTGCGGCGATGGTGTGGTAGCCGCCTTCGCTCAGGAGCGATGCCATGTTGGAACGGCGGTTGACCGAGAGATATGGATACTGGTTCTCGTGAGTGCCGGTGGTGGGCATGTAGAAGTCGCGGTCGTAGCGGTTTCCTCGGGTACCCACGCGCATCACGCCGGCGAGGTTCGGGTTGAGGAAGTCACCGTAGGCTTTGCCGCCGTTGGGGGTCTTCTCCACGTTCACGCCGTCGACGGTCCAGCCGCCGAAGAGGGTCACGATGGTGTTGTTCGAGCCGGAGGCGTCGGAGTGGATAGAATAGTAGAAGTCGGCGCCCCAGGCGTTGGCCTCGTCGGAGCGTTCTTCGAGCGATATTTGGTCGGCGTCGGTCTCGCGGCAGAGCTTGATGTTCTCGGCGGGCATGTCGGTGTATGTGGTGAGCATGTCGCGGATGTTGTGCGCCACGCGGAGGGTCTTCTCGGCTTCGGAATAGCCCCAGAGACCTCGGTTCTCACGTCCGGCATGGCCGGGGTCGAGGTAAAGCTTGAAATCGCCCCAACCTTCTACTTCAGCTGCCGAAACGGCGGGTACGGCCACGAGGGCAGCGGCGGCAACGATGGCCGACTTTGCGATGAAATTGAATGTCTTTTTCATGGTGTGGCCTTATTTTTTAAGTTTTACAACATATATGGCTGCGTCGAAAGCGTTTTCGAACGCCACTTTCGAGCCGTCGGGAGCCACGGCAGGAGTCATGGGCAGAAGCGAAGGGAGGGCCACTACGGTTGCGGCGTTGCCGGTTGCGGTGTCGAGGCTCATGAGTGTGGAGGCGGTGAATTCCGAACCGTTGTCTTCAACCACGGTGTAGACTATGGTGCGGCTGTCGGGGAGCCATGCGGGATGCGAGCCAGTGCCGAGCGAGCGCAGGCCGCTGCCGTCGGCATTGATTATCCACATACCCTTGCCGGGAATCTGGAATGCTATGCTGCTGCCGTCGGGCGAGAGGGCCGGATTGATCACGGTCTTGCCGGCAAATTGAGCGAGCGCTCCTACTGTTTTGGTAACTTCTGCGGGATTCTCGAGCATGGCGGCATAGATGCCTGCGGCTGCGGAGGCGCCGGGAGCGGCGGCACTGCGGCGGCGGGGAGCGATGTCGGTTGCCCGGCGTGTCGCCACGTCGTAGCTGCGCAGCTGGTGCACGATGCCGGTGGGAAGAACAATGTTGGCACGGCCCGTAATCGAGCGGGAGTCGGCGCTCCACACCATCTTGTAGCCGGCGCCGGCGTCGGATGTGACGAGGGTGAGGTCGTTGCCTTCGGCATCGGCCACGAAAATGCCGGAATAGTTGTCGGACGTCATGGCGATTTTAGTGCCGTCGGGCGACCATACGGGTGCCATGAGACCCACGGAAGACTGTACGAGCTTCACAGGCTCCGAAGCGCTTCTGACCTGAGCCACAGTGGGGAAAGCAAGTAGAAGCGACAATCCCAGAAGGTAATGTTTCTTCATAAGGTAGATTTAGGATGAAATGTTGTTTGTGATAATTATGGCCCAAAATTACACATTTTTTTTGAGAAAAGAAATCTTTTTCAAATTTAAATCTCTATATTTGTGCACCAAAATAATTTCCCGCCGAGTGCGGGCAGTGAATACCAATCATTACAACGATGAAAAACCTTGCACTTCGCGCCGTGAGCGGCACAATATATGTTTGTCTTATAGTAGGTGCCCTGTTGGGCGGTCTGGCATGGTCCACGGCGCTCTTCTCGCTATTCTGCGTCCTGGCCATGACGGAGTTCCAGAGCATCACTCTCGGGCCGGTGCGCTCGGGCATGGACGTGGCGATCCGCGCCGTCGACACCATAACGGCCCTCGCCTTCTGCAACATTTGCTATATCCTCGACTTCCCCACGGCGGTCACCATCGCCGTGGCGTCGCTCGTGTTGGGCTACACTCTCATCCGCTTCACTCTGGCCCTCTACCATAAGACCGCGGGAGCAACCGACGCCCTGACCGAGGCCGCATGGTCCACCCTGTCGCTTCTTTATATCGCGATGCCCCTGAGTATGCTCGGCATGCTCTGCACCGAGGCGCCCGGCAACATGATGGTGCTCGTGATGTTCGTAATGATATGGCTCAACGACACCGGCGCCTACTGCGTGGGCTCGCTCTGCGGGCGCCACAAACTCTTCGAGCGCCTTTCGCCCAAGAAGTCGTGGGAAGGCTTCTTCGGCGGCCTCGCCTTCTGCCTGGCTGCCGGCGTAGGAGCATATTACATCCTCGGCCCCGTATTCCCGCTCGCGGGATGGCTCGGCATTGGCGCCATGGTGTGCGTGCTCTCGACATGGGGCGACCTCTTCGAATCGCTCCTCAAACGCACCCACGGCATCAAGGATTCCGGCAAGCTCATCCCGGGCCACGGCGGCATCCTCGACCGCATCGACTCGATGCTCTTCGCATCGATAGGCATATTCATAATAATGTTCTTCAACGACCTTGCATGAAACACACCGCCCGCACAATTATCACAGCAACTGTTGCCCTACTCTCCTGCTCCGCCGCCATTGCCCAAAGCACTCTACGAGTCAACCAGGCCGGCTATCGCACCGATGACTTCAAATGCGCCGTATACGTCGGACCAGTGGCCGTCGACCGCCTCACCTTCGACCTCGTGTCGGCCGACAGCGGCGCCGGCACCGTCGACAGCGTTGTGGCCGTGACGCCGTGGGCCCCCTTCGCCGCCGCCGCACGAATATACTTCACCTCCACCGCCAAACCGGGCACCTATTCGCTCGCCGCGCGCGACGCCGCCACAGGGCAGGTGGCCGACGTTGCCACGCTCTACATCGGCGACGACGCTTACAGCCGCCTGGGCATCAACGAACTGCCGCTGAACTATCTGCGCCAGCAGCGCTGCGGCTACAACCCCGTGCACAAGGCCGAATGCCATCAGCACGACGGTCGGCTGGTGCTTTCGGGCGAGGCCGACGGGCGCCACTACGACGTGCGCGGCGGTTGGCACGACGCTTCCGACTATCTCCAATACCTCCCCACCTCGGCCAACACCGTATACCAGCTCCTCTACGCCTACCGCGCCACGCCCGATGTGTGGGCCGACAAGTTCGACTCGCGCGGTATGCCCGGCGCCAACGGAACGCCCGACATCCTCGACGAGGCCCGCTGGGGGTTGGAATGGATGCAGCGCATGAATCCCGAGAAGAACGTGTATCTCAATCAGATAGCCGACGACCGCGACCATCGCTATGTGGGCGTGCCGCAGGCCGACAGCACCGACTACGGCTACGGCCCCGGCGCCGGACGGCCGGTATACCCCGTGTCGGGCAAGCCCTACGGCCTTATGAAATACAAGAACCGCAGCACGGGCGAGGCGTCGTCGGTGGCGAAGTTCGCCTCGGCCTTTGCCCTGGGCAGCAGCATCTTTGCCGACCGCGACACGGCCTTCGCCGCCGACCTTGCACGGCGTGCCACGGAGGCCTACGACTACGCCGCCGCCCATCCGGGAGCGTCGCAGACGGCCCCGTGCTCGTCGCCCTATTTCTATGAGGAAGACAACTGGCACGACGACATGGAGCTCGCCGGCACTGCCCTGCACCGCCTCACGTCGAAGCGCCGCTATCTCACCGACGCCGCTTCGCACGCCATGGCCGAACCCGTCACCCCGTGGATGGGCGCCGACACGGCACGGCACTACCAATGGTATCCTTTCGTCAACTTAGGGCATCCCGACCTGGCCCGCAGCCGGAGCGAATACTCCGCCGAGGCGCTCGACTATATGCGGCGGGGCGTTGAAGCCGTGGCGCGGCGCGGTGCCGGCAACGCCTTCCGCTACGGCGTGCCCTTCATATGGTGCTCCAACAATCTTTGCGTGGGCTTTGTGACGCAGGCTATGCTCTACCGCGAGCTCAGCGGCAACAACTCATTCATCGAGGCCGAGACAGCCGCCCGCGACTGGCTCTTCGGCGTGAATCCCTGGGGGCAGACCATGATTATAATGCCGACAGATGCCGTGGCTTCGTCGCCAGTCGACCCACACTCGGCCATGACCGACATCACCGTGCAGCGCCGTCCCGGCCGCGACTGGCTCGTGGGCGGCCTCGTCGACGGCCCCGTCTACACCGCCATCTACAACTCGCTCTGGGGTGTACACCTGCGCCGCGACGACCGCTTCGCCACCATGCAGGGCCCCACGGCCGTATACCACGACGACTTCTCCGACTACTCCACCAACGAGCCCACCATGGACGGCACCGCCTCCCTCACCTTTATGCTCTCCCGTCTGGTGAGGTGACATACAGCGGCGCCGGATGTTGCTCCCCATTTTACTTACGGAATCTTAGCTTGGGGTGGTGCTCCAACCAGTAACAGTCGTACTGCGCGTGGTATTTCCTTATTACGTCAGGGAAGCGCTTATAGAGCACTTTCTCGATGATGCGGCACACCGAAGGATTGCAGAACAGGCAGATGGATCTGAAATCCCGACAGATATTATAAACATTGTCTCGTTCGCAATAATAATTCTGGGAAAAATAGCAATAAGTGCCGTCGATTCCATTCAAAGGAATCCAAAACTCCATAGCGGAACCGTCGTTCTTGGCGAACCAAATTACGAGAGATGTGTCATCTAACCC
>CABRZA010000097.1 GCA_902475285.1 uncultured Porphyromonadaceae bacterium | reverse complement strand
CGTCACACACTTTGTTGTAGCTGCATTGGCGGCATCGGCATTGATAGCATGCACCGACCGCGCCACGGCACAACCTGAAAACAAGACACCCAAAATGGAGAATACCACAGCACCCGATACAGCATCGGTAAAAGTAGCGGTGGAAACCACCGCCGGCAACTTCACCGTACTACTTTACGGCGACACGCCCAAGCACCGCGACAACTTCGTGAAACTCGTCAACGAAGGATACTACAACGGAACACTCTTCCACCGCGTAATAAAGGATTTCATGATTCAGGCCGGCGATCCCGACTCGCGCACCGCACCCAAGGGAGCCGCATTGGGCTCGGGCGGACCTGGCTACAAAATCGACGCCGAAATCATATTCCCAAAACACTTTCATAAGCGCGGTGCTCTTGCCGCAGCACGTCAGGGCGATCAGGTAAACCCCATGCGCCAGTCGTCGGGTTCGCAGTTCTATGTAGTGACGGGCACCAAGCTCGACTCTGCCCAGATAGCCCAGATGGAGCGTCATATGAAAAACAGCCGCATGCAGTCTGCCTTCAACCGCCTTGCCATGGCCAACATCGACTCTATCCGCGCCATGCAGAGCCGTGGCGACCGTCAGGGTCTTCAGGCTCTGCAAGACAGCCTTATAAACCAAGCTACTGCAGAGGTTGAGGCCGACAAGACACCCGCGATGACCGACGAGATGCGCCAGGCCTACACCACCGTGGGCGGCGCTCCCCATCTCGACGGCGACTATACCGTATTCGGCGAAATCATCGACGGCATGGATGTAGTCGACCGCATTGAAAAGGCTCAGACCGACGGTCGCGACCGCCCCGTCGACGACATCAAGATTCTCTCCATGAAGGTCCTCAGTGAGAAATGACCTTTGACATAGACATCCGCAAACACACCCTTGCCAACGGCCTGCGCGTGGTAGTGTCGCCCGACACCACCACTGCAATGGCCGCTGTCAATTTACTCTACGACGTGGGCTCCCGCGACGAACGACGCGGCCTCACCGGGCTCGCCCATCTCTTCGAGCATCTGATGTTCGGCCCTACGGAACATGTGCCCGATTTCGACGCCGAGGTCGAAAATGCCGGCGGACGCAGCAATGCCTGGACAAGCAACGACTTCACCAACTTCTATGTAACGCTCCCGGCACAGAACCTACGCACCGTAATGCGTCTTGAAAGCGACCGCATGGCCTTCCTGAAAGTCGACGACCGCTCGCTGCAAGTGCAGCGGGGCGTCGTGGTGGAGGAGTTCAAGCAGCAGTGCCTCGACCGTCCTTACGGCGACCTTTATCACCGCATACGGGCGGCCATGTACTCGCCCGAGCACCCATATTCATGGCCCACGATTGGCCTTGTGCCCGAGCACGTCGCCGGTGTGCGCCAGACCGACGCCGAGGCGTGGTACCGCTCGCACTACTGCCCGCAGCGCGCCATCCTCGCCGTGAGCGGTCGCGTCGACCCTCAGGAAGTGTTTGACCTCGTCGAAGAATGGTTCGGTGAATTTCCGTCAGGGACGTCGGCCGAGCGCCATATGCCACCGGCGGGATTTCCGTCCAGGGACATCTACGAGGAGGTCGTCACACCGGCACCCGTCCCCCTCATTAGCATGGCCTACCCTATGGCCGCCTATGGACAAAAAGGCTATGATGCCGCCGATGCCATCACCGACCTTCTCAGCGCCGGCCGGGCCTCGCGTTTCGTCAACAATCTCGTGCAGGGCTCGGCTCAGGGGCTCATATCGTCGGCCGATGCCTCAATTGTCGGCAGCGAACATGAAGGCATGCTGATAATGACAGCATCGCTTACATCGAGCAGCGACGCAGACTTGGCGCGCGCGCGCCGTCTTATCCTCGACGAAGCGCGACGTCTGGCAGATTCCTCGGACATCACCGACCACGAGTGGGAGCGAATGCTCACCACCTACGAATCCACCTTCCGTTTCGGCAACACGGGCTATCTTTCGCGTGCCACAAACCTCGCCTTGGCCGAATACCACGGCGAAAACATCAATGCCACGGTAGAAAAACGCCGCAGCCTCAGCAAGGAAGAAGTGAGCGCCCTGGCTGAGGATATGTTCGGCCACACTCCTTCGGCGACAATAGTCTATCGACCTGAATGACCTCTTTCTCCTTAAATTATATTCCCATGAAAAGTTTAGCACTCCTGAGTCTCGGTCTCCTCACGGCAGCAGTCGTTGCCCCGACAGGTTGCAAGCCGAAAGAAGACCACAAGCTGGTGATTCTACACACCAACGACACCCACTCGCAAATCGACCCCGACCGCCACGACAACGGCGGTGTAATGCGCCGCATGGCAGTAATCGACAGCATTCGTCGGGCCGAGCCGAATGTTCTTCTCGTCGATGCCGGCGATGTCGTGCAGGGCACGCTATACTTCTATCTCAACGGCGGCGTGGCGGAGCAAGAAGTGCTCAACGACATGGGCGTCGACCTCCGCATTCTAGGCAACCACGAGTTCGACAACGGCATCGACTCGCTCGCCAAAGTACTTCGTATCAGCAACGCCACCAAGCTCGCCACCAACTACAATCTCGACGACACACCTTTGGCCGGAATGTTCGAAACCTACGACATCAAGGAGTACGACGGTAAGCGCATAGGCTTCATAGGCATAAATCTCGACCCAGAAGGAATCATTGCAAAAGGCAATTACGACGGCCTTGTGTTCGAGCCCATAATCGAAACAGCCAACAAGGTCGCCGCCAAACTTAAAAACGAAGACAAGGTCGACGCCGTGATAGCCCTCAGCCACATCGGCTATGCTCCCGCCGGCCTCGTGGGCGACTCGGCGCTGGCCCTCAACTCGCGCAACATCGACGTAATAATCGGCGGACATTCACACGACACCATCGACCCGCGCACGCCTCAGGGCGAACGGCGCTCACACCTCCGAAACCTCGACGGCAAGCCCGTGCTGGTGGTACAGACAGGCAAGGCCGGACGTAAGCTCGGCAAGATTGAAATCGATCTCAACAAGCTTGGCAAGGACGTATATCCCGAATACGAACTCATCGATATCGACAAGCGCTACGACAATTACATCAATACCAAGCTCGATGAAACAATCAAAAAATACCGTTCGGGCGTCGACTCGCTCATGACCGTTTGGGTGGGCGAAACCGAGCGTCCGATGCCGGAAACCGACACAGAGCTACTCAATTTCTTCTCCGACTTCGTCCTGGCCCGGGCACGCCAGATTACCCCCGACGTCGACTTCGCCATCACCAACAAGGGCGGCCTTCGCTCCGATTTGCCCGGCGGCAAATTCTCCAAAGGCCACATTATCAATATGGTGCCATTCAACAACAAAGTAACGGTGGTTGATATCTCGGGGGCTGACCTCGAAGACATCTTCGACGTAATGGCACGCCGCGACGGCGACGGTGTGAGCACCAATGTAAGAGTCACCTATGAAAAAGACGGTGACGAGGCCGAAGCCGACGATATTCTGATTGACGGCCGCAAGCTCGACGACGACAAAACATACCGCGTGGCCACCATCGACTATCTTGCCAACGGTGGCGACTATCTCCATGCCTTCACCCACGGTACGGTTGTAGCCCAGAGCCCCGAAGTGCTCTACGACGACCTAATATATTATTTCACAGATGGTGCCGGCAAAGACAAGCCTCTGAAAAGCACGTCGGAAAACCTCTGGACTCTTGAATAAGCCCACACCTGGGCCGCGACGTCTCGACGGTGTGGCCCGCAGTTTCTAACCCTCTGAAACATGTCCAATTATCTTCTTCGCATTTCTACCTCCATAATATTTACATCCGCGCTCGCAGCAGGCGCCGTAACCCCGAATATCGAACGAAGCCAACGGGCGCAAGCCGACCGATGGGCCGATTCCGTCTACGCAACCCTCTCCGACCGCGAGCGGATAGCTCAGCTGATGTTCGTTAAAGTCGTACCCACGCAAGGCGACGCCTCCCTGGCCACCGTGCGACGCTATTTCGAAACCGACGGATGCGGAGGCCTCCTTCTCACCGAAGGAACTTTGGCTCAGCACACCGCTATCGGCAACTATGCTCAGGAAGTGGCCAAAGTTCCGGTGATGATTACTTTCGACGGCGAATGGGGCCTCTCTATGCGCATCACCGACTCGCCGCGATTCCCCCACAACATGGCTCTCGGAGCCATCGATGACTACAAACTTCTCTACCGGTACGGTCAGGAGGTGGCTCGGGAATTCCGCCTCGCCGGGGTGCATGTCAATTTTGCCCCCGACGCCGACGTAAACTCCAATCCCTCCAATCCCGTGATAGGGTACCGCGCCTTCGGCGAAGACCCCGAGCGTGTGGCCAAGGCATCCACAGCATATTCGCTCGGTCTTGAAGACGGCGGCGTCCAGGCCGTGGCAAAACACTTCCCGGGGCACGGTGACACCGACAGCGACTCGCACAAAACCCTCCCGGTAGTCAACCACACCCGTACCCGGCTCGACAGCACCGACCTCGTACCCTTTGCCGACTTCATCGGAGCCGGATGTTCCGGCGTGATGGTGGGACATATCGCCGTTCCGGCACTCGATGCGTCGGGGTGTCCCGCATCGCTCTCCGCACTTGTCACCGACAAGCTGCTGCGCCGCGAGATGGGATTCGAAGGTCTGATATATACCGATGCCCTGGGCATGAAAGGATCGTCGGAATACACCGCCCATCCGGCCCTTGCAGCACTCAAAGCTGGGGCCGACGTACTACTGTGTCCCACCAATGCCAAGGCCGAAATCAACGCCATCGAAGCGGCGCTCCGCAGCGGCGAGATATCGCATGACATAGTCGAGGAGCACTGCAAGCGCGTGCTTCGTTATAAATACTATTATAAAGCCTGGGAACCGGCTCAGAACGACTCGCAACTGTCTGCCAAGGTCAACGGTCCCGAGGCCGAAGCGCTTATCAACGATTTGGCAGCTGCATCGATTACCGTTCTTGAAAACCGCGACAACCTTCTTCCCCTCGACATCGCCCCGGGCCAGCGGATATCGGTGGTCAACATAGGCGAAAATGCCGACAATAATTTCACATCCGCTTGCCGACACTATGCCATGACCGAAGCCCACTATACGATGGGCGATGCTTTCGGAGCTCAGTCATTAGCCCAAATTTGCGACGTCGACGTCGTCGTGGCGGCCGTATATACCGATACTCCTCAGGCTCGCCAAGCCTTTGCCCAGATAGCGGGCAAAGCCGGCAAGTGTGTGGGGGTGTTCTTCGTCAACCCTTACAAGATGAAGAAATTCGCCGCATCGTTGGGCTCGCTCGACGGTCTTGTTCTGGCCTATGACAATATCGCCGCCATGCAGACCAACGCCGCCGCCGCGCTTTTTGGAGGCATCGCCACACGCGGCAAACTTCCCGTGGCCCTTCGCGGCGTGGCTCCATTGGGCAAAGGCATACAACTGCCCAAGACGCGCCTCGGGTTCTCCACACCCGTAGCCGAAGGTTTCGCCCCATGGCTCTCCGACAGCATCGACGCCATGGTAAACAAGGGCCTGCGCACCGGTGCCTTCCCCGGTTGCCAGGTGCTTGTGGCGCGCAACGGCAACATCATCTTCGACAAAGCCTACGGCAAACTCACCTCGGGAGGTGCCTCCGTAACACCGCAGACAATCTACGACCTCGCGTCGGTTTCAAAAGCCGTCGGAACACTGCCCGGCATCATGAAGGCCTACGACACAGGCCTTGTGAAGCTCGACGATAATCTCGGAAACCTCATTCCCGAAATCACCGACACTGCCAAGCAGTGCATCACGGTGCGCCAGTTGCTATATCATGAGACGGGTATGCCTGCGTCGCTCAATGTGTTCGATGCAATGTTCGACACACTCTCCTACAAGGCGCCTCTCACACGGCGCCGCCCCGACCGCCAGCATGGCATCCGCATACAAAAAGGGCTCTACGGCGCATCGTCGGCTCGCCTGCGCACCGATATCCTCGGGCGCCAAAAATCCGATAAGTTCCCCATCCAGGCAGCCAAAGGAATTTTCACAGGAAAGTCGACCTACGACACCCTGATGCACCGCATATACGACATCAAGCTGCGCGACAACCGCAACTACAATTATTCCTGCCTCAACTTCTGCCTGCTCATGGATATCGAGCAACGCGTCACCGGTCGCAAGCACGATGAGTATGTTGCCACGGAAATCTTCGGTCCCCTCGGAGCCTACCGTACCGGCTACCGCCCCTACGACTGGGCTGCGGCAGGCAGCGCGGCGCCCACCGAGCACGACACGTTCATGCGCCGGCAGACGCTTAAAGGCTATGTCCACGACGAACTCGCAGCCATGTCGGGCGGCGTGCAGGGCAATGCCGGGCTCTTCGGCAACGCCGACGACGTGGCCAAATACTGCCAGATGCTGCTAAACGGAGGCACATACGGCGACCACCGTATACTTTCGGAGGAAACAACGCATCTGTTCACCACTGCCAAGAGCCCCACATGCCGCCGAGGTCTGGGCTTCGACAAACCCGACACCGAGAACCCCGATTACTCCCCTACCTGCGACGAAGCCTCCCCCGCAGTCTTCGGCCATCTGGGCTTCACTGGTACGGTATTTTGGGTTGATCCGTCGGAAAACCTCATATTTGTATTTCTCACAAACCGTGTGAACCCCACGCGCGACAATGCGGCCTTCAACCTCCTTCCCATTCGACCGCGTCTGTTCTCCTACGTCTACCGCGCGCTTAACGACAACGAAGATGCTCAATAAAATTGCTTTGGCCACGGTGCTTGTAGGCATCGGAGCATTCCACGCCACTGCTGCACCGGCCGACAGCACCGATGTTCGGCGCAATGAAATACCACGAATTGTAACCGCCACCGGCGGTTCTCTCGTACTTAACGGAGCCGTAACCGAAATACTCAAACACAGCATCCACGAGATGCGCCCCGACCGGGAGAGCAACAATTCCTTTCCTTCCCGGCACACATCCTGGGCCTTCGCCATAAGTACTGCCGCCTCTACTCAACTCTATCGCCATAGCCCGTGGTGGGTGGCCGGCACACATACCGTGGCATCCGCTGTGGCCCTTCAACGCGTCGCCGCCCGTCGGCACTGGGGCGGCGACGTAATCATAGGCGCCACTATCGGCATTGTCACGGCCGAAGGAGCCAATCTTATAAGCCGCGCCATATTCGGCGGCCAGTCACCGTTGACCGACGCTCCTGAATGCACCTTCCGCACAACTCTTGCCGTCACCTCCACGGCATTTTTCAATATTGGTTCGCCAAAGGGCTACGATTTTTGCACGGGCTGGGGCACATCATGGCAACTGCGCGTGCCGCTCTACGAACACTGGGGCGTCGCCACATCGGTGTGTGCAATATCGATGCCTGTAAAATACTATGGCGGCGTAGGCACCCTCTCGGGCATCGAACTCACTGCCGGCATATCTGCCCATCATACTCTGGGGATATCGCCTTTTGCCGTAACGGGCACATTGCAGACAGGCATAATAAAATGGGCCGGACGACACGAAGCACGTCCGGCCCAATGGGGCGCAAAGGCTGTGGTTGACGGAGGAGTGGAATGGCGTTTGACCGACAGTTTCGGCATGCGGGCGTCAGTGGCCTACAATCTTTCGACATGCCGCGGCGTCGTCAGTGCACTCACACTGGGCGTCAGTTCGCTTGTTGTATTCTGACGGTGTGGTGTGTACGCTTGTGCTCCTTGATTTTGAATCCCGTCAGAGCCATCAGTAACGACATCAGCGGCGAAAGATAGTTGAACACACAGAAGGGAAAATACACCAGCGTGGCCACTCCGAGAACAGCCGACTGTGTCACGCCGCAAGAATTCCATGGAATAAGTACCGATGTCACCGACACCGAATCTTCGAGTGTGCGGCTAAGCAGCCTTGCTTCGAGACCTTTGCGACGGTAAGCGTTCCTAAACATGTTGCCTCCGATTATTATGGAGAGATATTGGTCGGCCGTACAGCTGTTAAGAAAAAGGCCGCCGGCCACAGTGCTTCCCACCAAAGCAAAACGACTGTTGAGACGGCTTGTGATGGCACTCGTAAGCGTTGAGAGCATGCCCGTGCCTATCATCGCCGAGCCAAATATCATTGCGCTTAGCACCAATGCGATAGTCGACAGCATACCCGTCACGCCCGAAGTTGATACAAGACCGTCGAACAGCTCCGAGCCCGTGTTGAAATCCACCGCCCCCCAGAGCATCTGCCATATGGCTTCAAGTGTTCCTGCAAGGCCGCCCGTCGATATTGTCGCCACAATCTGAGGCTGAAACGCGAATGTCGCCACAAGTCCCAAGGCGGCGCCTACGGCCAGAACGGCAAGTGTGGGCACACGCAAAGCTATAAGGAGAAAAGTCACCGCAGGGATGACAAGAACCCACGGCGTCATATTGAAATTTTCGTCAAGCAGACTGCGCACTTCGGCGGCGTTGCCACCCGTTATGGTGTCGGATAAAAAGCCGGCCAGCGCAAAAACAATCATTGCTGTCACCAACGAAGGTACCGAGGTGAGGAGCAGATAGCGTATGTGTTTGAACAGATCCACTCCGCAGGCCGACGAGGCAACTACCGTAGTGTCGCTCAGCGGCGATACCTTGTCGCCGAAATATGCACCCGAAATTATAGCGCCGGCAACCCATCCAGGATGGAAGCCCATCACCGAACCTATACCCATGAAAGCCACTCCTATCGTCGCTATCGTACTCCAAGAGCTGCCGGTGAGCACCGACACGACGGAGCACACACCGCACGCCACCACGAGGAAAAAGCGGGGGTCGAGCAGACGGAGCCCATAGTCGATGAGAACGGGAACCACTCCGCTGAGCATCCATGTGGCCGATATCATGGCGATGAACACAAGCATGGGCACGGCAGGAAGAATCTGCCGGGCACTGCGACGAAATCCGAGTATCAGCCCCCGTCGGCACAAACTGCGGGCACACAGTGAAAGAACCAGTGCTATAATCGAGGCTCCGCAGAGAGCCACGACACTGTATTCAGAAATCGACGACGCGCCGAAAACTACCAAAATAGCTACAATAAAGAAGAGAAGCGACACCACTGGGACGGCCGACAGTAGCAATGACGGCGCTTTTCGTTCCTTACCTTCTGT
>CABRZA010000096.1 GCA_902475285.1 uncultured Porphyromonadaceae bacterium | reverse complement strand
GAACTCACCGGTCTTGGCCTCAAGGAAGCCAAGGAAATGGTCGACGGTGCCCCCAGTACCCTCAAAGAAGGTCTCTCGAAGGCCGACGCAGAAGCCATGAAGGCTCAGCTCGAAGAAGTGGGTGCTGAAGTAGAGCTCAAATAATACTGTTTGAAAATCAGGCAAATAGGTTAAGAATTCCCCTGTACGGGGATTCTTAACCTTTTCGTGTCATAAACCAATCGCCCCCCCACCAGGCACCGCTCAGCGAAGAATCTCCCGCCGACGACGCCCGCCCCCCCAACACTACGACACCGCAGGCCAACCGTGCCGCGGAAGTCTCGGCGGGTCTCTCTTTCAACCGATTGGCACCGTGCCAGTGTGCCGGCAGAAGGGCATCCGCCCCACGAGGTTCTTTTCCTATCATTGTTTGTTCCGGCCGACAGCTGTCGGCATATCCTGCGCCGCCGACGCCACAGGCGCGTTGCGGCTCTCCCGAGCCTGCCGCACGGCAAATGTGACACCTTTATCAATCAAATACGGCAATTCAATCATTACCAATGTCAGCTAAAAACGACAAACCGCGCGTAAACTTTGCCTCGGTGAAGAATCCTCTCCCGTACCCCGACTTTCTCGAGGTGCAGCTGAAGTCGTTCCGCGACTTTTTCCAGCTCGACACGCCCCCCGAAAAGCGTGCCAACGAGGGTCTTTACAAGGCATTCGCCGAAAACTTCCCCATTTCGGACACACGCAACAACTTCCAGCTCGAGTTTCTTGACTACTATATCGATCCTCCCCGCTACACCATCGAGGAGTGTCTGGAACGCGGCTACACATACAGCGTGCCCCTGAAGGCGCGTCTGAAACTCTCCTGCACCGACCCCGAGCACGAGGATTTCACCACCGAAATCCAGAACGTGTATCTCGGGCCGATACCGTATATGACCGACAAGGGCACGTTCATCATCAGCGGCGCCGAGCGCGTCGTTGTGTCGCAGCTCCACCGCTCGCCCGGCGTGTTCTTCGGCCAAAGCACACATGCCAACGGCACCAAGCTCTACTCGGCGCGAATCATCCCATTCCACGGCTCGTGGATTGAGTTCGCCACCGACATCAACAATGTGATGTACGCCTACATCGACCGCAAGAAGAAGCTCCCCGTGACCACCCTTCTGCGCGCCATAGGCCTGGAAAAAGACAAGGACATCCTCGAAATCTTCGGTCTGGCCGAGGAAATCAAGGCCACCAAGACTAACCTTAAAAACGCCATCGGCCGCCGCCTGGCCGCCCGCGTGGTGAAGTCGTGGAACGAGGATATCGTCGACATCGACACCGGCGAAGTTGCCACCATCGAGCGCAACGAGGTGATCGTGGAGCGTGAGGAAGAGCTCACCAAGGACAACATCGACGACATTCTGGCGTCGGGCGTAACCACCGTGCTCGTGCACAACGACACCAACACCGGCAGCGACTACTCGATAATCTTCAACACTCTCGGCAAGGACCCGTCGAACAGCGAAATCGAGGCCATCCAGTACATCTACCGGCAGCTGCGCAACGCCGAGCCGCCGGACGATACGACGGCACGCGACGTATTCAACAACATGTTCTTCTCCGAGAAGCGCTACGACCTCGGCGAGGTGGGCCGCTACCGCATCAACCGCAAGCTCGGCCTCACCACCGACATCGACGTGAAGGTGCTCACCAAGGAAGACATCGTTGCCATCATCAAGTATCTTATAGAGCTCATCAACAGCCACGCCGAAGTCGACGACATCGACCACCTGTCGAACCGTCGCGTCCGCACCGTCGGCGAGCAGCTCTTCAACCAGTTCGGCGTGGGCCTCAACCGCATGTCGCGCACCATCCGCGAGCGTATGAACGTACGCGACAACGAGGTGTTCACCCCCACCGACCTCATCAACGCCAAGACCATCTCGTCGGTCATCAACACCTTCTTCGGCACCAACCCGCTGTCGCAGTTCATGGACCAGACCAACCCTCTGGCCGAAATCACGCACAAGCGCCGTATGTCGGCCCTCGGCCCCGGCGGTCTGTCGCGCGAGCGCGCCGGCTTCGAGGTGCGCGACGTGCACTACACGCACTACGGCCGTCTGTGCCCCATCGAGACTCCTGAAGGCCCCAACATCGGCCTCATCAGCTCGCTGTGCGTGTATGCCAAGATCAACGACCTGGGCTTCATCGAGACTCCCTACCGCAAGGTCGAGAACTCGCGCGTGAACCTCAACAACGACGATGTGGTGTACCTCACCGCCGAAATCGAGGAGGGCAAGACCATTGCCCAGGGCAACGCGCCGCTCAACCCCGACGGCACCTTCATCCGCAAGACCGTGAAGGCCCGCCGCGACGCCGACTTCCCCGTAGTGGCTCCCTCCGACGTAGAGCTCATGGACGTATCGCCCACACAGATAGCCTCCATCGCCGCATCGCTCATCCCCTTCCTTGAACACGACGACGCCAACCGCGCCCTCATGGGATCGAACATGATGCGCCAGGCCGTGCCTCTGATGCGCAGCGAGGCCCCCATCGTGGGCACCGGCATAGAGGGTCAGCTCGTGCGCGACAGCCGCACCCAGATTACGGCCGAAGGCCCCGGCGTGATTGAGTTCGTCGACGCAACGGTAATCCGCATCCGCTACGACCGCAGCGCCGAAGACGAGTTCGTGGCCTTCGACAGCGCTGTGAAGGAATACCGCCTGCCGAAGTTCCGCAAGACCAACCAGAGCACCACCATCGACCTGCGCCCCATCTGCAACAAGGGCCAGCGCGTGGAGAAGGGCGACATCCTCACCGAGGGCTACGCCACCGAGAACGGCGAGCTCGCCCTGGGCCGCAACCTCAAGGTTGCCTTCATGCCCTGGAAGGGTTACAACTATGAGGACGCCATCGTGCTCAACGAGCGCGTGGTCCGCGACGACATCCTCACCTCGGTGCACGTCGACGAGTACGCTCTCGAAGTGCGCGAGACCAAGCGCGGTATGGAAGAACTCACCTCCGACATCCCCAACGTTGCCGAGGAGGCCACCAAGGACCTCGACGAGCGCGGCATTATCCGCATCGGCGCCCATGTGGTTCCCGGCGACATCATGATAGGCAAGATTACCCCCAAGGGCGAGAGCGACCCCACCCCCGAGGAGAAGCTCCTCCGCGCCATCTTCGGCGACAAGGCCGGCGACGTGAAGGACGCCTCGCTGAAAGCATCGCCGTCGCTCAAAGGCGTGGTGATAGGCACCAACCTCTTCGCCCGCGCCGCCAAGAAATCGAAGAACAAGGCCGCCAACGCCCTTCTTCCGAAGCTCGACGAAGAGTACGACGAAAAGCAGGCACTCCTCCTCGACAAGCTCGTAGAGAAACTGCTCGTGCTCACCGACGGCCACACCTCGCAGGGTGTGTTCGACCTTCTGGGCAGCGAAATCATTGCCAAGGGCACCAAGTTCACCTCTCAGGCCCTGCGCGCCATCCACTACGACGAAATCATCCTGAGCAACTGGACCGACCAGGAGCACCGCAACGACATGATTCGCCGCACCATCATCAACTTCTTGCAGAAGAGCAAGGAAATCGACGCCGAGCTGCGCCGCAAGAAGTTCGATATCTCCATCGGCGACGAGCTGCCCACGGGCATCATGCAGATAGCCAAGGTCTACATCGCCAAGAAGCGCAAGATCAGCGTGGGCGACAAGATGGCCGGCCGTCACGGCAACAAGGGTATCGTGTCGCGCATCGTGCGCCAGGAAGACATGCCCTTCCTCGCCGACGGCACTCCCGTCGACATCGTGCTGAACCCCCTGGGCGTGCCTTCGCGTATGAACCTCGGCCAGGTGTTCGAGACAGTGCTCGGCTGGGCCGGCCGCGAGCTCGGCGAGAAATTCGCCACTCCTATCTTCGACGGCGCAAGCCTCGACGACCTCAACACATGGACCGACAAGGCCGGCCTTCCGCGCTACGGCAAGACCTACCTCTACGACGGCGGCACCGGCGAGCGTTTCGACCAGCCCGCCACCGTGGGCGTGATCTACATGCTCAAGCTCGGCCACATGGTCGAGGACAAGATGCACGCACGCTCCATCGGCCCGTACTCGCTCATCACCCAGCAGCCTCTGGGCGGTAAGGCGCAGTTCGGCGGCCAGCGCTTCGGCGAAATGGAGGTATGGGCGCTCGAAGCTTTCGGCGCCGCACACGTGCTCCAGGAGATACTTACCATAAAGAGCGACGATGTCAACGGCCGCAGCAAAGCCTACGAAGCCATCGTCAAAGGCGAACCCATGCCCACCCCCGGCATCCCCGAATCGCTCAACGTGCTCCTGCACGAGCTCCGCGGCCTGGGTCTGAGCATCAATTTGGAGAACTGATACCGTCTCTCCTTTCCGTCTCCCGATTAAAACGACAAGCAAATGGCTTTTAGAAAAGAAAATAAATCAAACAACGTATTCTCCCGCATCTCCATCGGCCTCGCCTCGCCGCAGGAGATACTGAATATGTCGAGCGGCGAAGTGCTCAACCCCGAGACCATCAGCTACCGCACCTACAAGCCCACACGCGACGGTCTGTTCTGCGAGCGCATCTTCGGTCCGGTGAAGGACTATGAGTGCAACTGCGGCAAGTACAAGCGCATCCGCTACAAGGGCATCACCTGCGAGCGTTGCGGCGTGGAGATCACCGAGAAGAAGGTGCGCCGCGAGCGCATGGGCCACATCAGCCTTGTGGTGCCCGTGGCTCATATCTGGTATTTCCGCTCGCTGCCCAGCAAGATTGGCTACCTCCTCGGCCTTCCTACCAAGAAGCTCGAGATGGTGATCTACTACGAGCGCTATGTGGTGATCAACCCCGGCGCCGCTGCCGACCTCGGCGACCAGAGCGTGCAGAAGCTCGATCTCCTCTCCGAGGAAGAATACTTCGACATCATCGACAAGCTCCCCCGCGAGAACCAGATGCTCCCCGACGACGACCCCAACAAGTTCGTCGCCAAGATGGGTGCCGAGGCTCTCAAAATACTGCTCAACGACCTCGACCTCGACCTGCTCAGCTACCAGCTGCGCCAGCAGGCCAACCAGGAAGGCTCGCAGCAGCGCAAGACCGAAGCCCTCAAGCGCCTTCAGGTGGTCGAGGCCTTCCGCAGCTCGCGCGAGCGCAACCGCCCCGAGTGGATGATTCTCGACGTAGTGCCCGTCACTCCTCCCGAACTCCGTCCTCTCGTGCCCCTCGACGGCGGCCGCTTCGCCACCTCCGACCTCAACGACCTCTACCGTCGTGTGATCATCCGCAACAACCGCCTCAAGCGCCTCATCGAAATCAAGGCTCCCGACGTGATTCTGCGCAACGAGAAGCGCATGCTCCAGGAGGCCGTCGACTCGCTCCTCGACAACAGCCGCAAGTCGTCGGCCGTGAAGAGCGACGCCAACCGCCCCCTCAAGTCGCTCTCCGACTCGCTCAAAGGCAAGCAGGGCCGCTTCCGCCAGAACCTCCTCGGCAAACGCGTCGACTATTCGGCACGTTCGGTAATCGTCGTGGGCCCCGAGCTGCAGATGCACGAGTGCGGCCTTCCCAAGAACATGGCCGCCGAGCTCTACAAGCCCTTCATCATCCGCAAGCTCATGGACCGCGGCATAGTGAAGACCGTGAAGAGCGCCAAGAAGATCGTCGACCGCCGCGACCCGGTGGTATGGGACATCCTCGAATATGTAATGAAGGGCCATCCCGTGCTCCTCAACCGTGCCCCCACACTGCACCGCCTCGGCATCCAGGCATTCCAGCCCAAGCTCATCGAAGGCAAGGCCATCCAGCTCCACCCGCTGGCATGTACGGCGTTCAACGCCGACTTCGACGGCGACCAGATGGCCGTTCACCTGCCCCTGGGCAATGAGGCCATCCTCGAGGCCCAGATGCTCATGCTCGGCGCACACAACATCCTCAACCCCGCCAACGGCGCGCCCATCACGGTGCCGTCGCAGGACATGGTGCTCGGTCTGTACTACATCACCAAGCTCCGCAAGGGCGACAAGGGCGAAGGACACGTGTTCTACGGCCCCGAAGAGGCTCAGATAGCCTACAACGAAGGCCGCGTGACACTCCACGCTCCCATCAGCGTGATGGTCGACGACATCGACGAGGAAGGCAACAAGGTGCGCCACATCGTGGAAAACACATCTGTGGGCCGCGTGCTGGTCAACCAGTTCATCCCCGACGAGATGGGCTTCGTCAACACGCTCCTCTCCAAGAAGTCGCTCCGCGACATCATCGCCAAGGTAATCAAGCGCTGCGGCATTCCCCGCTCGGCCAAGTTCCTCGACGACATCAAGAACCTCGGCTACCGCATGGCCTTCCAGGGCGGTCTTTCGTTCAACCTCGGCGACGTGCTCATCCCGGCCGAGAAGGAAGAAATCGTTGCCGAAGGCTACCGTCAGGTTGAGGAAGTGATGGAGAACTTCAACATGGGTGCCATCACCGAGAAGGAACGCTACCAGCAGGTGATCGATATATGGACGCAGGCCAACGCGCGCCTCACCAACATCCTGATGAAGCAGATGTCGGAGGCCAACCAGGGCTTCAACGCCATCTTCATGATGCTCGACTCGGGTGCCCGTGGTTCGAAGGACCAGATCCGTCAGCTCGCCGGTATGCGCGGTCTTATGGCCAAGCCCCAGAAGGCCGGCGCAGAAGGCGGCCAGATTATCGAGAACCCGATTTTGGCCAACTTCAAGGAAGGCCTCTCGGTGCTCGAATACTTCATCTCCACCCACGGTGCCCGCAAGGGTCTTGCCGACACGGCCCTCAAAACGGCCGACGCCGGTTACCTCACGCGCCGTCTGGTCGACGTCGCCCACGACGTGATCATCAATGAAGAAGACTGCGGCACGCTCCGCGGTCTCGTATGCACCGCCGTGAAGAAGAACGACGAAGTCGTGGCATCGCTCGGCGAGCGCATCCTCGGCCGTGTGTCGGTCCACGACATCATCCATCCCCTCACGGGCGAGCTCATCGTTGCCGCCGGCGAGGAAATCAAGGACGATGCCGCCGACATCATCGACGCATCACCCATCGAGAGCGTCGAAATCCGCTCCGTCCTCACCTGCGAGAGCCGTCGCGGCGTGTGCGCCAAGTGCTACGGCCGCAACCTCTCCAACCTGCGCATGGTGCAGAAGGGCGAGGCTGTGGGCGTGATTGCAGCGCAGTCGATCGGCGAGCCCGGTACGCAGCTCACACTCCGTACGTTCCACGTCGGCGGTGTGGCAACCAACACTTCGGCAGCCAACAAACTAACGTCGCGCTACGACGGCAAGCTCGAAATCGACGAGCTCCGCACCGTCGACACCGACAAGGGCTACAAGGTGGTTGTGGGCCGTCTGGCCGAAATGCGCATCATGGACCACAACACCGGTCTGCAGCTCATGGGCGCCCAGATTCCCTACGGCTCCAAGCTCTACATCGACAACGGCGCCGACGTGAAGAGCGGCGAGGTAATCTGCGAATGGGACCCCTTCAACGTCGTAATCATCACCGAGAAGGGCGGCAAGGTGCACTACAAGGACCTCGTGGAGAACGTCACGTTCCGCAACGACGTCGAGTCGCACTCCCAGAACGAAGACCGCGTCATCATCGAGTCGCGCGACCGCCAGCTCATCCCGTCGATTGAAATCCTCGACAGCAAGGGCGAAGTCGTGGCCGGCTACTCGCTGCCTGTGGGCGCACACCTCATCTTCAAGGAAGGCGACGAAATCGCCCAGGGCGATACCTTCGCCAAGGTGACGCGCACCAGCCACGGCGCCGGCGACATCACGGGCGGTCTGCCCCGTGTAACCGAGCTCTTCGAGGCCCGCAACCCCACCAACCCCGCCATCGTGTCGGAGGTCGACGGTCAGGTCAACTTCGGCAAGCTCAAGCGCGGCAACCGCGAGATTATCGTCACGCCCAAGTTCGGCGAGCCCAAGAAATACCTCGTGCCCCTGTCGAAGCAGGTGCTCGTGCAGGAGAACGACGTTGTCCGTGCCGGCACGCCTCTCTGCGACGGTGCCATCACCCCCACCGATATCCTCAATATCATGGGTCCGACGGCCGTTCAGGAGTACATCGTAAACGAGGTACAGGACGTATACCGCATGCAGGGTGTGAAGATCAACGACAAGCACTTCGAGGTAATCGTGCGCCAGATGATGCGCAAGGTGAAAATCGTCGATCCGGGCGACACCAACTTCCTTGAAGAAGACCTCGTCGACCGCCGCGAGTTCATGGAGGAAAATGCCCGCGTATGGGGCATGAAGTACGTGGTCGACGCCGGCGACAGCGAGACGCTGCACGAAGGTCAGCTCGTAGCCGCCAACCGTCTGCGCAACGAGAACCTACTCCTGCGCCAGCGCGACCTCCGTCAGGTTGTCACCCGCGACGCCCAGCCCGCTACCTCCGAGCAGATTCTCCAGGGTATTACCCGCGCCGCTCTCCAAACCTCGAGCTTCATCTCGGCTGCCTCCTTCCAGGAGACCACCAAGGTGCTCAACGAGGCTGCCATCCGCGGCAAGAGCGATTCCCTCGAGGGCATGAAGGAGAATGTGATCTGCGGTCACCTCATCCCCGCCGGCACTGGTCTGCGCGAGTATGAGAACCTCTTGGTGACCACCACCGACGAAGCCGCCGCCAACGACAGCTACAGCGACCTCGACGACTTCGAGGCCGTGTCGGAAGTCGATGAGCGAGTGAACTGATTCTCAGAATACAATGTTTAGACAGAGGGCGTGCCGAACAATGTAGGCACGCCCTCTTATATTTTTTAACTATGGATACAGACAAAATCAACTCCCTCATCCGTGCCAATCGCCTCGACGAGGCCGAGGCGGAGCTTGCCGCCGACTATGGGGCCGACGCGCTATACCTACGGGCGCGGTTGGAATGGAAGCGCGGCCGCCGCACCGAGGCCATGAGCCTATACAACCGCGTCATCGCCGAAGCTCCTGGCAGCGACGCCGCCGCCCGGGCCGAAGTGGCCCTCTCACAAGCCCGCGACATCATGGTCTTCTACAACAAAGACCTCTACAATCCGTAAAAAAAGTTAAAATTCCGAGTGTCGGATAGGCTGCCTATCAAAGATGCGAATATAATTCGTACTTTTGCATCACGTTCGCAGCTCCCCATCCTGGAGGCAGTTGTGAACCACACACATTCTGATTTTTATTTATAGATATCTTCAAGGGAATGTTATATCCCGACCTCAACGGTTGCGATATGAT
>CABRZA010000095.1 GCA_902475285.1 uncultured Porphyromonadaceae bacterium | reverse complement strand
CGTGCATTCGACTCCGTTGGGCCTCGGTTATCGGCTCGACATCTTATCGGGCATTTTTTATGCCCATACATAAACAGCTACGGCTGTTGTTTCCGTTACAACTTTTTGCTCTACGGGGTAGAACGTTCGTAAGATTTGGCGATCAACGGAAATGACAGCCGTTTTTCTGTCTATAACGCCAAATCTTACGAACTATGAACGACTTTGAAAAACGAATCAGCGCTCTGCGCCGCCAGTTCGCCGCCGAGCGCGATCAAATCTCCAAGGACTGCGAGCGCACCATCGGCCGCCTCAACACCGCCATCGGCATGGTGAACTCTCCCGAAGCTCGCGACGTGCTCCGCGCCGAGAAGCACCGCCTCTACGAGGTGATGCGCAATTCCCACGAGTGCAACCGCCGGTGCTACATGCAGCAGCTCGAAGCCCTCGAAGACGAATACCGCCTCCACCTCGAGCAGACGCCGTCGAAGAATCAGCTGCGCCGCTTGATGTGGCGCCTCTGCCGCCTGGCCGAAGAGCAGGGCGAAACTACGCTCCGCATCGCCTTCGGCGACAACCGTCACGCCGACATAACATTCAGCTGACACTCCCACACACCGAACCGATAACTCGATACATTTTTTTTACATAGGCAAGCAGGGCACGCCGCGACGGCGCGCCCCGTTTGTCTTTTACGGCCACGCGTCTATGCGCTAACTTTGCGGCATGGCTACAAGCTTCTTAACCTCTTTCCCCGACGGACAGTACGTCCTCACTTCGGCCATCGGCAGCGTCAAGGTGTCGACCGCCAAGCCGCGCGTCGAGGTCGAAATCGCCTGCCAGGCCGGGGAGGAAGGCTCTCCCGACCCCTTCTTCTCAACCTCGCTGTACGCTTTCGGCGGCATCGTCGAGGTGTCCGACGTGGGCACGCTCATCGAGCAGTACTTCCGCGGCCACGACATGGTGACGGGTACCGTCGCCATAACCGTCGACGGCGTCACCGCCACGGTGCGCTGCCTATACTGCGAGTACGACATGCCCGACGGCTTCGACCCGCAGAACGCTCTCTTCCTCGCCTCGACGGTACAGCGCGTGCAGCCGGATTCTACGGTAGCGATGGCGTCGCTCTTCCGCAACACGGCGCCGTCGTTCTACATCAAGGCCGTGGGGCACAGCGCGGCCGACGGCGCGCTGGCCGTCTCCACCTACGTGGTGCAGCGCAGCCCGGCCTCGGTGGCAACTTATTTCAACGTCGGGAGCATCATACGAACCGTAACAAGCGAACCCGACGAGAACCACGACGTGCGCCTCGCCGACGTGCTCTATTTCTCCATTGAGTACGGGCCGCTGCAGAAGATGTGTTACATCGTTCGGGCAGCGCCCGGCCTCACTTTTTCTTTCCGCAACATCTTCAACGTCGAGGAGTTCGTGACGGTGGCCGGCGTTGTGTCGGCCAAGACCGACGTCAAGCGCGAGCTCGCCGACTGCAACGGCCGCGCCGAGAGCTACGACCGCCGCGTGGAGCGCACGTTCACCGTTAACTCGGAGCCGCTGACCGTCGACGAAGTACATGTCTACGAGCAGCTGCTCGCATCGCACGACGTCAAACTGTGGCTCGACGGAGACGAGTACGACGTGCTTGTCACCGACCACACTTGCGAACCGTCGTCGGCCGACGAAGAGCTCTCGACGGTGAAGTTCACCTGGCGTTTCGCATCGAGGCGGCCGAGAGTGTTCGACTCTCCTGTCGACGGCATCCAACCTTCGAGCCGCGGTATATTCAACGACACATTCACCCCTGAATATGAGTAGCGCGATACACATTTCGCAGGCGCGAAAAATGCTCGACGCCGGCCAGCCCGTGTCGCTGGTATACGTAAAGAGAAACGGGCAGCTGATGGAGGCTGAAAACGTGGTGTCGCTGCGCTACGACTTCTATACCGGCATGCGGACCATCAAGCTGCTCCGCAACGGGCAGAAGCGCTCAATCCACGACGTGTGCATTATTGCCGTGAACGATCTTGAAGTTTTTCTTTAACTGTTTTGCATATGGAATCAATGCCTTACGACTTTTTCTCGATCGAAGACCTGCCCGTGAGCAACGCCCGTGTGGCTTTCGTAACCAAAACCACGGAAGTGTTCCGCAACATGGGCCGTTACGATACCCGACTGACACCCGACGGCAAGGAGTATGTGTCGTGGGGTGCCGACGACCAAATTCCCTACAATCTTATCCGATACATCGAGGCGGACGAAACGCTCTCCACCTGCCAGGTATTCAACGCCGAGGTGTGCTACGGCAGCGGCCTGCAATATTGCACCGACGCCGCCTCGCAAATGGTGAAGGAGAGGGTAGAGGAGTTCCTCCTCGACAACCCGCTGCCCGACTACTTCCTCGGCGTATGCCAGGACTTGAAGCACTTCAACTTCGCCGTGTCGGTGATAATCCTCAACGATGCGGGCGACCGCATTGTAGAGCTTCATCGCAAGCCGGCATGTTACTGCCGTTTCGCGCCGGCCGACAAGTCCACGGGGCGGCTCACGAAGGTGATCTTCGGACACTTCCGCACCCCGCAGCCCTCGGATACTTTCGAGGAGATAGAACTTCTCGACCCTCGTTCGCCGTGGAAAGATTTGCAGCAGCGCCTCGGCCTGCGTGTCTCGCGCTCGGGAGCCAAGCCTACGAAAACCCGCAAATTCGCCATTCTCACGCGCTTCCCGGGGGTGGACTCGCCCTACTATCCCATACCGCACTACGCGGCTCTTTTCAAGGGCCCGTGGTATAATATCAAGCGGCTCATCGGCGAGGCCAAGCGCTCGAAGCTCGAGAACGCCGCGCCCATAAAGTATGTGATAGAGGTGTCGCCGCGATATTGGGACAACCTTTTCAAGGAGCGCCGCGCCACTTCTTTCGAGGCCCAACAGGCAATCGTCAAGGAAAAGAAGCGGGAGATGCTCGAGTTCCTCACCAACCACGAGAACACGGGGGCCGTACTTTTTACGGGCAAGTCGATGTCGATCGACGGCAAGGGCGAGACGCCCGACATAACGGTCAATTCCATCGACTCGAAAACAAAAGAGGGCGGCGACTGGGAGTCGGACATCGCCGAGGCCGTGAACATGATGTGCTTCACAATGCGCGTGCACAGCAACCTCGTGGGCTCGGTGCCCGGCAAGGCGCAGACAAACAACTCCGGCTCCGACAAACGCGAGCTATACACCATCGCCCAGGCATTGCAGAAACCCTACCGTGACCTCCTCTTCCTGCCGCACGAAATCATAATCCGCTTCAACCGTTGGAAAGGCGTGCACCCGGTGTGCCCGTTCATCCAACTCACAACGCTCGACGAGCATACCGACGCCAAAGAAGTTGCACCCGTAGGATTTGAAAAATGAATACCGACTCCATAAACAGGGACACCATCGGCAAGTATATTCCCAACGTCCTCACCGAAGTTGAGGGCGAGACGCCGCTGTTCGACAAGCTCGCGCCTTTCATTGCCTCAACCCGCATGCAGCTCGAGAGGAGTATCCTCGGGTCCGACGATTTCCTATCGCCGGCACACAACGAGCTCGCACTCAAAATCGTCGTCGCCGAGGCTTTCGCCGACGCCGCGCCGTCGCTCGACGTCGTCATTACGCCGTCGGGTATCGGCGTGATCAACACCGACAACCTCGCGCCGGCCTCCAAGGAACGCGTCGAGAGGCTAATAGCCTCGCTGCGCAAATCCTCCGAGGGCTACCGAAAGTTGCTCATCGACCTCTGCCGCCTATACCCCGAGTGGCGCGCCTCGGAGCGTGGCCACTATTTCTGCGCATCGTTCATCTGTTCGCCGAAGTACTGCGAGGGCATTCCCGACCTCGAATCCATGCCGTACGATGCCGCACGCCGCCGCGCGATCATCGCCGAAGGAAAGCTCGCCGACTCCTACCTCGGCCATGACATGCTCGACAAGCTGCGCTCCGACTTCCACAACGGCACTGTCGGCGAGGATCATCAGCTCGTCGCCGCCGTGCGCGAGGCGGTGCTCGCTCTCATGGCGTCGCCGGCATCGCGCCGTTTCGACCAAAACAGGCTGTGGCACGCTGCCGAGCCGGTGGTCTACGAGCTCTCCTACCATCCCGAGTATTCGAAAATTTGGAAGGCGGAGGTAGGTGACCGTTTCTCCGACCCGGGATTCAAGAACGACATCAAGGGAGCTTTCTATTTCTGATGGCAGCGCTGCATCTTTCGGCTCCGAAAGCGTGGACGGAGCTTACACAAGGGCAACTTGCCGCCCTGCTCGACACGATAGTCAATGTCAACGCACGCAACGCCGACCGCCGGTTTGCCTCGGCCGACGATTTCGCCGCGCAATCGGCGGCACAAGTCGCCGTGCGCTGTCTCTTTGTATGGAACAACGTAAAGGTAGTCACACCGTATGCCGACGGCTGGCTCGTCGATGTCGACGGCCGCGAGTGCGTCGTTGCGGGCCCCGACGTGGCGGCTGCCGCCGACATGCTCCGCTGGGTGGCCGAGCTCCCCGACGGGCCGGTACGCCTCGACCTTGTCGCCGGCGCAAAGGCCGTCGACGCCGAACTCGACGACTCGTTCTCCTTCGACGACTGGCTCACTTGCGAAACGCTGTGGCAAGCCTACCAGTCGACACAGGATGCGGAGCTCCTTCGCCGCATGGCCGAAGTACTCTACCGCAAGCAGGGCATAAGCCTCTCTCCTGCGGAATCCCTCTCGGTATTCTATTGGTGGGCAGGTCTGAAAGCGCTCTGCAACCGCCTCTATCCGCACTTCTTCCACCCGGCAGAGGGTGCCGGCGGCAATAGCCAGGACACCGACCGCGATATGCTGCGCCGAAATATCGACGCGCAGATCCGTGCGCTTACCAAAGGCGACATCACCAAGGAGGAGCGCGTGCTGGCAATGCCGGCACACCGGGCCCTTACCGAACTCGACGCGCTCGCCCGTGAATATGACGAACTCAATCGCAAATACCCCGCAAAATGACCGACAACTGCTTCAACTGGGACGCCGCAGCCTTCTTCGAACGGCTGACGGCTGCCAACAAATTCGCCGTCGACAACGGCTTCTTCTTCGAGCGCGTGTCGTCGCTCGAAGGTTTCCTCTCGCTCATCTCGCGCGCCACTTCGGCAAAGGCCTTCGTAGCCGTGAGCGACACCTCGGCCGGCGCCCTCAACCTTGCCAACACACCGCACGCCCGGCGCGTAAAGACGGTCTTTCTCTTCATGCGCCATAAGGTCGACGACGCCAAGGCGCGCCAGGCCTGCCTCGACAAGATGAACGAGCTCTTCCGCCAGTTCATGTCGGTGCTCGTCCGGGAGAAGACGCGCCTGCGCGAAAATTGCATCTACCTCGACGAACGTGTCTCATTCAACGAAATCGACAAGTACTTCTATACCGGCGGCGCCTGCGCATACTTTCAGATTGCCGTCGACACTTTCACCGACATTGTCTACAACCCCGACGAATGGCTCGACGAGATGCTTTAGCCGAACGCGAAAAGTTCGTCCGCGGTTGGAACGATACCATGGTCGACATTTGGGTCGAGCGCATCAAGTTGCTCGATGTCATCGACACTGGTCGGCTGAGAGATTCGGTCATGCAGCTTCCCGTGCAGGGCGACGGCCGGTTCTACGACTTCACCCTCTCGCAGCAGTTCGTCGAGTATGGCCTGTGGCAAGACCTGGGCACCGGGCGCGAAGTACCGATAGGCAATCCCGGCGACATAGGCCGCGCCAAGGTGCGCAAGCGCCGTCGCTGGTTCTCGGTGAAGTACTACGCATCGGTCATGAAGCTCCGCGACTTCATGGCGCTTTCGCTCGGCAAGGAGTTCAAATCGATGTTCGTCGATGCGCTCGATGCCGACCGCGCGCGACACAATACCCCCTACTACCGCAAGAAGGGGCTTTAAATGTCTTTTTCGTCCGAGTCCAATCACAGTACCTTTGCAGAAAATATTTCTCTTCATGACTGACTTTTCTTCTCTTAAATCGAAGGTCGACGACCTCAAGGCGAAGGTGGCGCAGAACTCCATCTCGCCGGCATATCTCGGCGCCCTTCTCGACGACTTCATCACTGCAATGCAGTCGATCGACGTAACGGGCATGAGCGACGAAGTTCGGTCGGCGCTCGCCAACTCGGCGTCGGCTTTGGCCAAAGCCAACGAGGCCTTGTCGAAAGCCGACGCTTCGGATGCGACGGCCGTGCTTGCCGCCAAGAGTGCCGTCAAGGCAGCCGACGACGCGGCCGCTGCCCTCGAACAAGCCGCAGCAGCTGTCGCCGCTGCATCGAGTGCATCACAGGCGGCAAATACCGCGCTTGCCGAGGCTTCCGAGGCCATCACGGCATCCGACGCAGCGAAAGCTGCCGCCGACGATGCCACGGCTGCAATCACCGACTTCTCGGAACGTCTTGACGCAAACGACTCCAAGACCGCTCAACTTACATCCGGGGTTGACACTCTGACCGACAAAGTCGCCGGCATCAGCATCCTGCCTTTCGACGGCGTGTTCGATCCACCGACCGACGGCTCGGTGATACAGTTCCCCGCAAGAGGCGTGTGGTGGCAGCCGCAGGAGGGCAACTTTCTTTTCCTATCGTCGGACTTAGGATATGTCGCCGCCGACTACAACGCCGGCGGCGCAGCTCGCACCGACCGCATCTTCCGTCACGACAACATCCTCTACCGCTACGACGGAAGCTCGCTCGTATCGAACGAGGCCTCGCTGGAGAAGATTGCGGCTAAAACCGCTCAACTTACCCCCAGGGTTGACACTCTTACCGACAAAGTTGCCGCCATGAATATCCTGCCTTTCGACGGGTTGTTCAATCCACCGACCGACGACTCGGTGGTGCAGTACCCCGCAGGAGGCGTGTGGTGGCAGCCGCAGGAGGCGAACTTCCTTTTTATCTCGTCGGACTTCGGATATGTCGCCTCCGACTACAACGAGCACCTCACAGACGGCATTATCCGCGGGCGTACCGACCGCATCTTCTGTCACGACAACATTCTCTACCATTTCACCGGGAGCGCAAACACACTCCTTGGCGCAGGTGTCAACGATTGGGAGGCTGAACAAATAAACAGTATACCGCGAATAACTGATCGCCTGGAAAATCAAGAAAGCTTTTCTAATGCGATAGCCGGAGTCTTTGACGGGCAGATTAAGGAGCTTAAGGCTCGGGTTGGTGCTATTGAGGAGGCCACAGAAGAGGAGGTGATGGGTGCTCTTGTGGAGGTGCCGGAAAGTGTGGCGGGGACGGCTGTCGGGTATGTGATGCTGAAAAAAACGGTCCTGGGGGTGAAATGGAAGACAATATACGAATCGGGGTCGCGGTACCACAAGGAAGTGACCGTGGAACTCGAGGCGTTGGGTGACTTTGAGGTAATAAGAAACGACAGGGTTGCGGTGATACTTGACGAGCCTATCAGGAAGGCTGATGGTACTGAGATATGGAATTTTAATTGTCGGGTAGTGGGGGTGACGGAAGGAAAGGCTGTGCTGGCGGGAGATTATTATTACTCGTCGTCGCAAGAACCGGTGATGCCGGATATTGTTGCGGGGACAATGTTCATGCTTTACAGACAATGATATGAAATTGGTAAATTCAGGAATATTCGGGAAGGCGGTGAAGATGCTGCTCAAACGCATGAAGACCGCCCAGATGGATGCGCTGGAACAGGTAGCGGAATCGGCGAAAGCCTGCTACGAGACTTTCGGCGGTATGCTCCGATTGTGGGGCTATAACTCGGCGGAGATCGACTTTTTCGTGAGGTCGTGGGCAGAGGCCGAGATGACGCCGTCGGTCTACCGGAGTAAATATGCGGAGAACTACGCTGAGATAAGGCGTGTTCCACCGGTGAAGGTGCAGGGCTCCTTTACGTCCTGGGACAAGATAGAAGAGGTGGCGCCGCTGAAGGTGGAGCTTACCGGAATGGGATTCCGTGGCTGCAAGAATCTGCGGACGGTGGGAGAGCTCGAGCTGGTGAATGTGACAAATTGCCTTAATATGTTTTGTGACTGTACGGCTCTTGTGTCGTCGCCGCGCATCAAGGCGCCGAAGGCGAGAGACCTGCAATGGATGTTCTATGGGTGTACATCGTTGAAAGATGTTGGAGAGATTTTGGCAGGGGCCGTGTACAATACGGCGGAGATGTTCAGAAATTGTACGTCGTTGAGTTCGACGGTTTCTCTTGACTTGAGTACGGTAACGGACATGAACCGTATGTACTCGGGATGTACGGGGCTCTATATGAGCGGCGACATCATCGCGAACAGTGCGACGAGGATGTGGATGATGTTCGAGAAATGTACGGGACTGTCGGTCGTGGGCAATGTAACTGCGGGAGCACAGGCAGATATGAGCTATATGTTCAGCGGTTGTTCGTATCTGAAGACGGTCGGGAATATAAATGCGCCCAATGCGACAAACATAAGCTGTATGTTCGCCAGCTGCAGCAGTCTGTTTCGTGTACAAAGTCTGACTGCCGGCGCTACAAAGGCGGACAGATTATTCATGGGGTGCTCGGCGCTTTCAGAACTCCCGACATTGACCCTGCCTAACGCACAGGATGTGTCGTATATGTTTTCGTCTTGCAGCAACATGCATGAGGCACCGAGCATGACGATACCGAAGGCGACTAATCTGAATGATATGTTCTATTGTTGTACAGGGCTTGAGAGTATATCACTGAATGTGCCCGACGCCGAGTCCCTGGTGCGCACCTTTCAGGCCTGCACGTCGCTGACGAGTGTGGAACTCAATACAGAAGGTGGACGTCTGGGCAGTTGTAAGAATATGTTCACCAGGTGCACATCGCTTACATCGGTGCCGCAATTCTATATGCGGGCAGCCCAGAATTTGTCCGGCATGTTCGACGGGTGTACGGCATTGGAAACAGCGGTGTACTCCAGTGACGGAAATGGATTCCTGACGTCTGCGGCGACGGACCTGCGCTATATGTTCCGCAACTGCTCAAGCCTTAAAGAGGTGGTGCTTGACGGCACGAGGTCTGCCACACAAATGACAAATATGTTCAGCGGATGTACGGCCTTGAAGAAAGTGACCGGGCTCACTCTCGTGGCTGTTTCGCACTTGGACGACGTTTTCCCCGAACTATGCGAAAGCCTGCAAGTGCTTGAAGTATCGGTGGAATGCGGTCAGGATTCAACATATGTATTCATTCAGGGATTGCCTAATTGGGGCTCGACGGAAGGCGAATATGGCGATGAAGCCACAGAGAGCCTGAGAAAGAGCCTGTGCGAGC
>CABRZA010000094.1 GCA_902475285.1 uncultured Porphyromonadaceae bacterium | reverse complement strand
TTTGCTTATTCTAAACCCGCCGTGTATGAACGAGGAAGCCTTGAGTAGAATGTTTCTGAAAGAAACATCGTTCCAGTCGCTTATGCAGCACCGCATTTTCAACGTGTTGCTTGTGGCTTCGCCCTACGACGCCTTCATGATGGAGGAGGACGGTCGCGTGGAGGAACAGCTCTACAACGAGTATGTGGCCCTCAACCTCAGTTCGCCACCGCGCGTTACGCGCGTGTCGACCATATCGGAGGCCGTCGAAGCGATGAACACCAAGGCTTTCGACCTTGTGGTGGCGATGCCTGGGATAGACATAGGCGAGACCTTCGACGGCGTTGCTCTGCTGAAAGGGCGTCACGCCAACGTGCCGGTTGTTGTACTCACGCCGTTCAGCAAGGAAGTGTCGCGTCGGCTTGCCATGCAGGACCTCAGCCATGTGGACTACGTTTTCAGCTGGCTGGGCAACATGGACCTGCTTCTGGCCATCATCAAGCTGCTCGAAGACAAGCTTAACGCCAACGACATAAGCGACGTTGGCGTGCAGATGATAATGTTGGTTGAAGACTCGGTGCGCTTCTACTCGTCGGTGCTTCCTCACATCTACAAGTTTCTGCTGAAACAGTCGCTTGTGTTCTCGACCGAGGCCCTGAACCAGCACGAGCAGATGCTGCGCATGCGCGGGCGCCCCAAGGTGATGCTTGCCCGCAACTACGAGGAGGCCGTTGAGCTCTACGAGCGCTACGGCGACAAGATGCTGGGGGTGATAAGCGACGTGTCGTTTGCGCGCGAGGGCGCGAAGGACCCGCATGCGGGTCTGCGCCTGGCGCACTGGCTCCGCGAGAAGGACCCCTACCTTCCCATCATCATAGAATCGTCGGAGACGGCCAACGCCAAGGCCGTGGACTCCTTCGGCGGCGTGTTCATCGACAAGAACTCGAAAAAGCTTCCCGTCGACCTCGGGGAGGCCATCATGGGCAACTTCGGCTTCGGCGACTTCGTGATACTCGACCCGAAGGACAAGAAGCCCATCCTGACCATCCACAACCTCAAAGAGCTTCAACAGAATATCTTCGACATACCTGCCGACGCACTGCTCTACCACGCGAGCCACAACGACATATCGCGGTGGCTCTATTCGCGCGCTCTCTTCCCGATAGCCGACGTGGTGAAGCGCCACCACTTCACCTCGGTGGAGGAGGCACCGGCGGTGCGCCAGCTCTTCTTCGACCTCATCATCAAGTACCGCAAGATGAAGAACAGAGGCGTGGTGGCCGTGTTCCAGAAAGACCGCTTCGACCACTACTCCAACTTCGCCCGCATAGGTCAGGGCAGCCTCGGGGGCAAGGGCCGCGGCCTGGCGTTCATCGACTCGATAATAAAGAAGAACCCGGTGTGCGACAACTTCTACGGCATGACCATATCGATACCGCGCACGGTGGTGCTGTGCACCGATGTGTTCGACGAGTTCATGAGCACCAACGGTCTCTATCCCATGGCCCTGAGCCCGGCGAGCGACAGCGACATCCTGTCGGCTTTCCTTGCGGCCAAGCTGCCCGAGCGGCTCAACGAAGACCTTCTGGCGCTTTTCGACGTGGTCGACCGTCCGCTTGCCGTGCGCAGCTCGAGCCTGCTGGAAGACTCGCACTACCAGCCCTTCGCGGGCATCTACGCCACCTATATGGTGCCATACAGCCCCGACAGCACACGGCGCCTGGAATGGCTTCAAGAGGCCATCAAGGGTGTGTACGCCTCGGTGTTCTACGCCGCCAGCAAGCAGTATATGACCGCCACGAGCAACGTGATCGACCAGGAGAAGATGGCCGTGATACTTCAAGAAGTGGTGGGCGACGAGCACGGGGGCTACTACTTCCCGTCGTTCTCGGGTGTCGGGCGCTCGCTCAACTACTACCCTTTGGGCGACGAGCAGCCCGACGACGGCGTGGCCGAAATCGCCGTAGGCCTGGGCAAATACATAGTGGACGGCGGCCGTGGTCTGCGCTTCTCGCCCCTTCACGCCGAACATGCGTTGCAGACCAGCACCATCGACCTGGCCCTGCGCGACACGCAGACCAAGCTATACGCCATCTGCGGCGACAGTTTCAGCGCCGAGCTCGACGAGAGCGCCAATCTCGAGCTGAAAAACGTTCAGGACTTCGCCGGCACGGGTGCGCTGCGGTATACGGTGTCGACCTACGACGCCGCCGACGGCGTGCTCAAAGACTACGAAGAGGGTCGCGGGCGCCGCGTGGTGACCTTCAACAACATACTGCGCGACAAGGCATTGCCCGTTGCCGAGGCCATCGACTTCATGCTTCGTCAGGGGCAGATGGCCATGCAGCGTCCCGTGGAGATAGAATTTGCGGGGCTCATACTTCCCAAGCCTACGCCGACGGGCATCAAGGCCAACATGTACTGGTTGCAGATACGCCCTATCGTCGACCGCAAGAACCTTATAAGCGACAACGTGCTCGATCGCCCCGACGCGGAGCTTCTTCTGCGCACCGACACGGCGCTGGGCAACGGCCTGATAGAGGGCGTGCGGACGGTGGTCTACGTCAAGCCGTCGGCCTTCGACTCGACGCGGAACCCCGCCACCGCCGAGCGCCTGCGCGCCATCAACGCCGACCTGGCGGCCCGCGGCGAGGGCTACATACTGATAGGCCCGGGGCGCTGGGGCTCGTCGGACCCCGCGCTGGGCATACCTGTGCGCTGGGCCGACATTTCGGCGGCACGCCTTATAGTTGAGGCGTCGCTTCCGGGCTACCGCGTGGAGCCCAGCCAGGGCACGCATTTCTTCCAGAACCTAACGTCGTTCGGCGTGGGCTACTTCACCGTCGACGCCGGCGGCGGCAAGGGACACTACGACAGCGAGTACCTCGACACGCGTGAGGCCGCCTACGACGACGGCACTGTGCGCGTGGTTGAATTCGAGCAACCGCTGCCGATAGCCGTCAACGGCCGCTCGGGGCTTGGCACTGTGGTGAAGCCGCAGTATACGCAGGCCGACAACAACATGAACAATCCAGACTATACCCTATAATGAGCTTCTTCGAATCTTTCAAACGCGTGTTCGGCTTCGGGCCCGACAGCGACGAATATAGCGACAGCGACGACTCCACGGGAGCCGAAGCCGTCGCCACCGATACTTGCGCACCCTCGGCCGAATCCGTAGATGAAACGCCGGCGCCTGCCATCGACGCCGACATGCGTGCGGCCATCTTCGAAGGTGTTGTTAAAATCTTCAACAGCGCTCTGCCGGACTTCCTGCAACGTGGGGTGGACCCTCAGGCGCAGCAGAAGGCCCTTGCCGAGAGCCTCGACGCGGGGCTGACGCAGTATCTCGACGGCCTGGTGGCGCGTGCCGAGCAGCATGCCGAGAGCCGCCTGCAGGCGTCGGTAGAGGCGTCGCGGCGCGAAGCCGAACGGTTGAAGACCGAGATGCAGCAGCTCGAGCACCAGCGCAGCAACATACAGGAGCAGCAGCTTAGCGCCGACCGGCGGCGCCGTGCGCTTAGCGAGCGCGTGACCGACCTCGAGAGCCGTCTTGCGGCCGCCGATGCCGAACGCGAGCAGCTCCAGCTCGAAAACCGCAGCATGATGAACAAGCTCAAGGTAGCCGACGTGCAGCCGGGCGTTGTGGACGACCTGACGCGTCAGGTCGAGGAGCTCACGGCGCGTCTTGCCGAGGGCGGCGACAGCGGCGATGCCGCGCGCATAGCCGCCGAGCGCAGCGCCGAGATAGAGAAGGCTCGCGCCGAGGCCAAGGGGGCCATGGCGCTGGCGGAGGCCGCCAAGGCCGAAAGCGCCGAGGCCAAGGCCCAGGTCGAGGCCGCCAAGGCCGAAGCCGAAGCGGCCAGGACAGCCGAAGCCGAGGCCCGCGAAACCGCCGCCAGGCTTGGCGAGGAATGCGACACCATGCGGCAGGCCATAGAAAACCTCAAAGAACAGGACCGTATGGGCCAGGCGATGTACAACGACATGCAGGAGAAGTACTCCGCCGAGCGCACGGCCCGCGAGGGCGCCGAACACGAGCTCAGCGAGGCCCGCGAGCTTCTGAAAGCCGTCGACGACATGAAGGAGCAGTTCGGCCAGATAGAGGCCGTGATACGCAAGCGCGACGAGCGCATAGAGAAGCTCAAGGCCACCAACCGGCGCCTTCGCGACGACATAACGGCGCTCAAAGAGCAGATGACGGCCATGGCCGGCCCGAACCTCTTCTCTGGGGGCGAGGAGTCGGCGACGCTGCCCGACGCGGAAACCGTTCGCGAGATGCAGAGCTACGAGGACGACTTCCAGTGCCCCGACTGGTTCGCGCGCGAGCCCGACGAGGAGCACTCGCGGCTGCCGCGCCCCGACAACGACGACTTCGGCTACACCGAGCCTCCGCGCAAGCCTCGCAAGCCCGACTCCGATGCGCAGATGCTCCTTTTCTGAGACACAATTCGACGATTCACTACCCCTGAAACCTTAATCGAGCAACGCGCCACAAACCTTCGGGTGGCGGACGCGTTGAACATATGATGAGATACATAAGCACAACAGCACAGAGCGCCCCCGCGAGCCTCGACTACGCCGTGAACCACTGCGTGGCACAGGACGGCGGGATGTTCATGCCCGAGGAACTGCCGGTGCTTCCGCGCGCGTTCTTCAACAACATAGGCGAGATGAACCTGCGTGAGATAGCCTTCGTGGTGGCCGCGACCTTCTTCGGACAGGACATCGACAGCGCCACCCTCAAGGCCATCACCGACGAGACCTTCGCTTTCGACGCCCCCATGCGTCGCCTGGGCCGCGACACCTTCGTGCTGGAACTTTTCCACGGCCCCACACTTACCTTCAAGGACTACGGCGCGCGCTTCATGGCACGCCTGATGCATGCGCTCGACGCGCGTCACCGGCGTCGGCGCCATGTGCTTGTCGCCACGTCGGGCAACACGGGCGCGGCGGCGGCCAACGGCCTCTTCAAGCTCGAGGGCACGAGCGTGTCGGTGCTCTACCCCAAGGGGCGCCTCACCGGCATACAGCGCGCGCAAATCACCGCGTTGGGCAACAACATCCACCCCATAGAGGTGGCCGGCACGGTGGAAGACTGCAAGATGCTGGTGCAAAAGGCCATAGCCGACCCTTCGCTCGAAAGCCTCAATCTCACCGGCGCCAACTCGATAAACATAGCGCGCCTCATGCCGCAGATAACTTTCGCCCTTGCGGCCTACGCCCACATGCGGGCTCTCGAAACGGAAGGCGCCGACAGCGCCGTCTACTCCATACCGTCGGGCAACCTGAGCAACGTGGTTGCCACGGCCATGGCCAAACGCATGGGGCTGCCCTGCGGCAAAATACTCGCCGCCACGGGAGCCAACAACCAGGTGACGCCGCTGCTGCGCGGCGAGGAGCCGGCAAAGCGGCAACCCGTGGCTACGCTGGCACCGTCGATCGACATGGGCATACCCTCGGGCTGGCCTCGCCTGAACAGCCTCTACAAAGGCGACCTCGCGGCCATGCGCCGCGACATAGAGGCTCCGGCACCCGTCGACGACGCGACGATAGCCCGCACCGTGAACGAGCTGCGGGGAGAATACGGCTACACCGTCGACCCCCACGGCGCCGTGGCATATGCCGCCGCCCACAGCATCGACGCTCCCGAGGGAACGCCGCGCGTGGTGTTCGCCACGGGGCACCCCGCCAAGCAGCTCGACATCATGACGCACCTCACGGGCACGGCCATCGAGATGCCCGTGCAGCTCAACAACTTCATGGTGGTGCGGCGCACGCCCACCATAATACCGCCCACGCTGCCGGCGCTCAAAAAACATCTTTACTCCATAGAATAGAATAATCAAACCAAAAAATACAATCATGGCAAACAAACGCGAACTGAAAAAATTCATCTGCAACACCTGCGGCTCGCTTGCCGCCGACATGGTGAATCTGGCCGAAATCTTCCCGCAAATCGACACCGCCGACGTGCAGCGCATCGTGGTAGCCACGGCACGCCTGCAGGCATCGACGCTGAGCCGCATGGGCGTAGCCTTCGACCGCACTCCCCGCGACTTCGAGAACAAAGCGGCCTACAACGCGGCCCGCGGCGCCTACTTCCGCGAGGCCTACACCGCCCTGCTCGATACCTTCGCCAAGGGCGTGGCCGAACTGGTGAAGGAGATGAACGCCGCTATTCCAGCCGAGGTGCGCGAAGTACTCAAAAAGGCCGCCGCTCAATGAGCGTGGCCGCCGCCCTGCTGCGGCTTATGGGCTGGAAGGTGCGCATCACCGTGCCCGACTATCCCAAGTGCATAATCTGCGTGGCGCCCCACACGAGCAACCTCGACTTCGTGTTGGGCAAGCTGGCCTATGCCTCGGTGCACCGCAAGGCGGGATTCCTGATGAAGAGCACATGGTTCTTCTGGCCGCTTGGGTGCTTTTTCCGGGCCATAGGGGGCATACCGGTGGAGAGGAAGAACAAATCGGTGTCGCTCACCGACGTGGTGACGGAGCGCTTCGACAGCACGGAGCGCCTCACCATAGCCATCACGCCCGAGGGCACGCGCTCGCGCACCGAGCGCTGGCACACGGGATTCCTCACCATTGCCCGCCGCACGGGAGCCAAGATAGTGCTCGGCGCAATCGACGCCGCCACCAAGACCATTATGATAGAGCGCACCTTCGAGCCCACGGGCGACACCGAGGCCGACATGCGCGCCGTAAAAGACTTCTACCGCCCCTACCGGGGCATACATCCCGACAAATTCACTGCCGAATGACACAGCGATCCAACGAATGCCTGCGCGTGGCGGCACTTCCGCTGGCGATAGAATGGGGGCATAAAGAGGCCAACCTCGCCGCCGTCGAGGAAGCTTTCGCCCACTTGCCCGAGGGCACCGACATAGTGGTGCTGCCCGAGCTGTTCTCCACGGGCTACGCCGACGACCCCGATGCCATGGCCGACATGGCCGAGCACAACACCGGTCCTACCATGGACTTCATAAAGAAGCTCGCGGCGCGGCATTCCACCGCCATAGCGGGCAGCTTCCTGGCGTCGACGCCGCCGAAGCTCTACAACCGTGGGTTCTTCATCGAGCCGTCGGGCGAAGAGACCTTCTACGACAAGCGCCACCTCTTCTCGCTCAGCAGCGAGCGGCGCCTCTTCGCCCCGGGCAGCGACCGCATTCCCACCGTGCGCTTCCGCGGCTGGACGGTGTCGATGATCGTGTGCTACGACCTGCGCTTCCCGGTGTGGTGCCGCTCGCGGCGCAACGCCTACGACATTCTCCTGGTGGCCGCCAACTGGCCCAAGGCACGCGGCTACGCCTGGGAGCATCTGCTGATAGCGCGCGCCATCGAGAACCAGTGCGCCGTGGTGGGCGCCAACCGCGGCGGCAGCGACGTGTACGGCAACTACGAGGGTCTGACGCATATCTACGACTGCCGCGGCATGGAGCTTCAGCAGGCCGTGGAGGGCACGCCTTTCGTGGTGGCCGACATAAGCCGCGCACAGCAAGCCGATTACCGTCACAACTTCCCCGTCGGCAACGACGCCGACGATTTTGACTTTCTCCGATAGATGAAAAATACCGTCACATTATCACAACTCATAACGCGCCTTGCCGAGACAGCCAAAATCGACAACAACACCTCGCGGCGCTTCATCAAGGCTCTTTTCGACACCGTCGCGCGGCAGCTCGAAGCCGGCGAGACGGTGGAGATAAAGGGCGTGGGCACCTTCGAGGCCGTCGACCGCGACGGGCGCCGCAGCGTGACCTTCACCCCCGACGGCGCCCTTGCCGCAGAGCTCAACCGACCCTTCGAGATGTTCCAGGCCGTGGAGCTGGCACCCGACGTCGACTTCGACGCCGAGATGCCCGAGGAGGCAGCCGAAGCCTCGGAGAGCGCCGAGCCTTCTGAGTGCTCTGAGAATTCCGAGAGCTCCGAGAACTCTGAGAACTCCGAGAGATCCGAGAACTCCGAGAACTCCGAGAACTCCGAGCCTTCCGAGCCTTCCGAAGAGGCTCAGCCGGTGAGCTGGGTGGCTTCAACGCCCGTGCCCTTCCCTGCCCCTCCGGGAGCGCAGACAGAGCCTTATGAAGCCGACAATGCCACCGACGAGGAGTCGGAGGAAGCCCCGGCCGCCCAAACCGGCAAGCATTTCTGGATATGGGCCGCGGTGGGCCTGCTCGTGGCCATAGGCATAGGCTATGCCGCCGCAGTGTTCTATGTGCCCGTCACACCCCAGCCGCGGACAGAAACCGTCGAAGAACCCCTGCCCGCTCCCGAGGAAGTCGACCCGGCCACACTCGCGCCTGCCGCACTGTCGCCCGAAGCCGAGGCCTCGGTGACATCTCCCGGCATCGATAGCACAGCAAAGCCGGCACCCGTGGCCGATACCGCCGAGCAACCCGCCGCAGCCCCCAAAGCCGAGCCCGTCTACGACACAGTCGAAGTCAGCCTCATCCGCCTTGCCAAGAAACACTACGGCGAAAACCTCTTCTGGGTATACATCTACGAGGCCAACACCGACGTGATCCGCAACCCCAACACCATCCGCCCCGGCACACGCGTGGTCATCCCCGACCGCAGCACCTTCCCCGGCGCCACTCCTAAGGAAGCCCGCGACCTGGCAAAGAAAAAACAATCAGAAATCCTCAGCCGCTTCTGACGATCGAAAGCAACATTTTGAATAGCAATGCGTTGCAGCAACGAAATAGGGGCGCAATATATTGCGTCCGCCCAGGCGGCAGTAACTTCATAAACCATAGTAGTTTGCATTAGAAAAGCGAGCGTGTTGCAAAAGCCCATTTTTTGAGATAAGCACAGTGGTCGGCAGTATTACAGCCTTGAAGAGGCGCTATTGTGTTTAGCACCATGTGGAGCGTAGCGGAACATGGTGTAAGTATATAACAAAGTGAAAATGAGCCTCGAAGAGGCGGTATCGTGGCGAAGATAGAGCACAATACCGCCTCTTCGAGGCTCCAATTCGTGCCTTGGTGAGTGTTCCGCATGTTCCGGCTTCGCCTCCACATGGGGCTAAACACAATAGCGCCTCTTCGACGCTTGGGTTTTGCAACACCCTCCTACTTCGTTGCTGAAAATCAGTTGCTTATGTGTTAAGTTAGTGACATTGTAATATATTGCGTCCTACTTCACCACCAATATCTTCTGATTTTCAACACATTACGCCACCGAAAGAATAAAAAAGTGTGAAAAGTGCAAAATTTTCTACCGAAAAATTTGCACAGTCCAAAAAAAGTGCCTAACTTTGCAACGCAAAAAGGGAAACACACAGCCCCAAGGCGCTTCCCTCAAAGCTGAAAGGTGCCGTAGCTCAGTT
>CABRZA010000093.1 GCA_902475285.1 uncultured Porphyromonadaceae bacterium | reverse complement strand
TCGAATAAAAAAAGTCGCGCAGCGACGTCGTTGTTGTTAACCCCAGACGACCAAAGGGAGTCTGGGGAATCAACGGCTAAAACGACGAATGAGTCTCGTAGAAACGATGTTGATCAGACTTGTCAACGTCGTCTCTCCGAGACTCTATATACTGACTGTCAGAAAGAACCCCAGACTTCCTTTGGTCGTCTGGGGTTCCCGATAATATCGTTGCTACGCGACTCTCGTTGTTTTCGCAAGTTTGATACTTTTAATGGAGCTTTGCCAGGGCGCGGGCTATGCGGTCGAGGGCTTCGGTGAGGTTGGCGTCGGAGGTGGCGTAGCTCAGGCGGATGTAGCCGGGTGCGCAGAAGGCCGCGCCGTCGACAGTGGCCACATGGGCGCAGTCGAGGAGGTACATGGCCAGGTCGCCCGATGTTGCGATTGTGCGGCCGTCGGGAGCGGTGGTGCCGAGGTAGGCCGACACCTCGGGGAAGAGGTAGAAGGCGCCCTGTGGCTCGTTGACGGTGAGGCCGGGAATCTCGCGGGCGAGGCGCACCACAAGGTCGCGGCGACGTTCGAATGCCTCGCGCATTTCCTCGACACATTCCTGGGGGCCGGTGTACGCGGCCTCGGCGGCCTTCTGAGCTATCGACGATGCGCCGGAGGTGTACTGTCCCTGGAGCTTGGAAACGGCCTTGGCGATATCGAGGGGAGCGGCGCAATAGCCTATGCGCCAGCCGGTCATGGCATATGCCTTCGACACGCCGTTGATAACCACGGTGCGGTCGGCGATTTCGGGGAATGATGCGAGCGACACGAAGCTGCCGCCGGTGTAGAGGATGTGCTCGTAGATTTCGTCGGCAATGACGAGTATGCGCTCGTGGCGCGCGAGGACATCGACTATGGCCTGCAGCTCCTCGCGGGAATAGACGCTGCCGGTGGGGTTCGACGGCGAGCAGAGGATTATGGCGCGGGTTGCCGGGGTTATTGCAGCCTCGAGGGCGGCGGGGTCGACCTTGAAGTCGCGGTCGATGCCGGCGGCGACGGTCACGGGCTTGCCCTCGGCGAGCTTTACCATCTCTATGTAGCTCACCCATGCGGGTGTTGGTATTATGACTTCGTCGCCTGGGTCGACTGTGGCCATAATCACGTTGCAGAGGGCGTGCTTGGCGCCGTTGCCCACCACAATCTGCGCGGGTTCGAAGGCGAGGCCGTTCTCTCGCAAGAGCTTGTCGGCTATGGCCTTGCGCAGCGACATGAAGCCGGGCACGGGGGAATAGAAGGAGAAGTTGTCTTCCACGGCCTTTTCGGCAGCTGCCTTGATGTGCGCGGGCGTGGGGAAATCGGGCTCGCCCACGGAGAGGTTTATGACATCGACGCCCTGAGCCTTGAGCTCGGCGCTCTTCTGCGACATAGCCAGAGTCTGCGACACTGCCAGCGATTGAACACGTTTGGAGATAGTCTGCATATTAAAAATTTTTCTACAAAGATAAAGTTTTTTCGCCTGCGGGGCAAAAATCAGAGGATGATTTTGGCGGCGCGGTGTGCGGCGCGGGCTATGTAGAGGCCGCGGAGGGCGGACACGTCGATTGTGCGGCCGCGTGCCACGAGGACGCCGGATGGGGTGTAGAGGTCGATACTCTCGCCGGAAGTTGTGGAGAGGGCGGTGCCGTCGAGCACGAGGGGCAGGCGGTCGTTGCGGCCGTCGACGGCGACGTTGTCGACGGAGGCGCCGAAGTTGTTGTAGCGGAAGCTGAGGTCGCTTACACCGAGCTTGTGGTCGACTCCGCTCTCGGCTGCGAGACTGAACTGCACCAGGGTGAGCTCGACGGGATAGGAGAGGACGTCGGAAGCGTCGAAGACGTCGGCCATGTCGACGGTGTAGGTCGTGGGCACGGTGAAGTCGGGCGAGGTTACGACGGTGGCCTGGCGTGCCTTAGCGTCCTTGATGCCGAAGCCTACGGAGCACTGCTTCCCGGCAGGGTCGACGGTTACTGAGACTGCATCGGGGAGGCTGTAAGCCTTAACGGCCTTGCGGAGCGTGAGCTGGGGCTTGCGCGACGATGTTGTTGCGAAGGCGAGTGTCCAGGCATTTTCGCCGGCCGGTGTGAAGGTGACATCGGAGATGGACGTTTTCGACACGCGCCATCCTTCGCCGCCGAGGTCGCCGTCGACGGGCATCGAAGCCGAGGGGGCGATTTCTACGGTTACGTTGACGGAGAGCTGCTTGTCGCCACGGGTGGCGGTAACGACGGCAGTGCCGTCGGATATACCGGTGAGGATGCCCGTGACGGGGTCGACTGTTACGACATCGGTATCGGACGACTGCCATGCGAAAGCCTCGTTGGCCACGGGCATGTAATCGGCGCCGACAAGAGCCTGCAATGCGGGGGCCACGCGGCGCGTGCCGTCGATGAGGTAGGAGTCGGACACGGGAGCGGCCTCGACGTCGTCGGTGACGGTGACGGGAATGGAGGCCTTCATGTCGCCGACGGCGGCCTCGAGGGCGAAGCAACCGGCGCGGGTGACGAGAACTCCGCCGTCGACGGCTTCGGCGTAGCCTTCGGGAGCTGTGAAGACTGCACCCTTGACGTCGGTGTCGACGAGACGTCCGGCGGCGTTATAGCCGTAGACTGCCGGGCGGTATGCGCCGAAGACGGGTAGCGTGCGGGCATGGTCGGCGAAGCGGATGGAGGCCACGGTATTGTCGGCCACACCTTCGCCGTCGAGTACGAAGTAGAGGGCGTTGCCCACGGCACGCTCGCTGCCGTCGCGGGGGTTGTTGGTTATGCCGGCGTGGTCGGTGTAGAGCACCGTTGAGCCGCCGCCGTCGAGGTCGAGTGCGTCGTAGCAGCCGAGGAAGCGCATCAGGTCGGCCGATTCATAGTAGCTCAGGCCGTTGGACGTGGTCTTGCCTCCGTCGACAGCCGCCATGACGAGCTTGGATCGGTCCTGCGAATATCCGGTGAGGGAGCGTGGATAGGGCGAGGAGGGTGTGTTGATCCAGCGTATGGCCTCGGTTGTAACTTTGTCGGAATTGAGGATGCGTACGTCGCCGCCCACCACGTGCGTCACGTCGGGCTTGATGCCTTCGAAGGCCGGGAGGGAGAGTATAATCTTTATTTTCACGACGTCGCCTTCTTTGAGGCCGTCGATGAACTCATCGGAATATGTCGGGCCGGCCGAAATGACGATGCCGTCGGAGGGTATGAGCATATTGCCGTCTGTCGACCAGTCGCCTACGACGGTGAACTTCACCGATGCGTTCGTACGCCATTGGGCATCCTCGGCCAGACGGAGAGCTATCTCGCGTCCGCCGGCAGCTGTGCGGGTAGATGGGCCCATGTAGGGATTGTAGACCATAATCTCACCCTCGCGGCGGGGATAGTTTACGGCTTTGGCCTTGACCTGCTTCGATCCGTCGGAGTTGAGAATCTTGTAGGTGAGGTCGGTTGCGTCGATCCACATACCGTCGGAGCCTATTATGAGGGCGTTCTCGCGGCTTGTTATGTCGATCATGTCGGGAGCTGCTATCATTCCGTCGACCACGCACGACATGTTGGGGTAGCCGAGAATCTCGTTTCCGAACTCGTGCTGGTTGGCGAATGCCGAAGTGATGAAGAAGTCGCCGTTTATGCCGGCGATGTAGCGGCGTGTGTCGGAGTTCTTACGCTTAGCCATTGAGGAGACGCTCTCGCCGATACGTACCTGGTCATTGCCTATTTCTACGCGCGGCGTGGCGGCGGGAGAATAGGATGGGTCGGCCTTGTCGAGTGTCACGGCGAAGACCTGCACGCGGCGCGAACCGGCGAGCATGTTGAGTTGTGTGTGAGTCATGCCCGGGCCGATGTAATAGTGGGCGACGGTATCTACCTGGAATACTGTGCCCTGGAGGTCGACGGTAGTGCCTGCCGAAGCCGAGAGAGCCGAGGCGGCCAGAAGAGATAAAATAGCTGTTTTTTTCATGGGTGAGGTATAGAAAGATTTTCGGGAGGTATAAAACGGGCCGGGGATTGCCCCCGGCCCGCGGTATGCTGCGGATTATCTGCGGCGTTTGGGGTTGTTCTGCTGCTGGCGCTGTGCGGCCTGTGCCTGGCGCTGCGCTTCTTCGAGGCGAGCCATCCAGCCGCTCTTCTTGCGGGGCTTGCGGGCGTTGGCGAGGAGCTGCTCGCGCACCTTCTTCTCATCGACCACCTTGCGGAAGATGTAGGTCTGGATGATGGTGATGAGGAGCGAGAGGAGGTAGTAGTAGCTCAGGCCCGAGGCATAGTCGTTGAAGATGAAGAGGAACATGACGGGCATGAGGTACTGCATCATCTTCATGCCGGGCATGGAGGCCGACTGAGGCTGCGACTGCATGCTTACGCGCATGTAGATGATGTTGATTGCCGTCATGAGGAGGCAGAAGAGGCTCACATGGCTGCCGTAGAAGGGAATGTTGAACGGCAGGGTGAGGACTGCGTCGGGTGCGGAGAGGTCGTGTGCCCAGAGGAAACCCTGTCCGCGGAGCTCGATGGCCGAGGGGAAGAAGGAGAACATGGCGATGAGCACGGGCATCTGCAGCAGCATGGGGAGGCATCCCGAGAAGGGGCTGGCTCCGGCGCGGCTGTAAAGGGCCATTGTTTCCTGCTGGCGCTTCATGGCATCCTCGGCGTCGGGATACTTGTCGTTGATGGCCTTGATTTCGGGAGCGAGGACGCGCATCTTGGCCTGGCTCATGAAGCTCTTATAGGTGAAGGGGAAGATGATGAGCTTAATGAATATCGTGAGGAGCAGGATTATGATGCCGTAGTTGGAGATGAAGGAGCCGAGGAATGAGAACACGGGGATTACGATGAGCGTGTTGATCCAGCGGAAGAGGCCCCATCCGAGGGGTATGAGGCGTGTAAGGGAGAGGTCTTCGCCCACGTCGAGGGTGTCGTCGAGGCTGCTCAGGAGCGGATAGTCGTTGGGGCCGAAGTAGAAGTCGAAGGCTGCGGCGGTGCCGTCGGCGGGGGTATATGGCAGGGTTGCGGCCATCGACATGTCTTTGAGGTAGCGGTCGTTCTTGATTTCGACCGACTTGAGGTCGGCAGCGTTGAAGCAGTCGCGCGCGATGACTACGGAGGAGAAGAACTGGTTCTTGAAAGCCACCCATCGCAGACGGCCGTTGAGGCTCTCGCTGTCGTCGCCGTTGGCGCTGAGGTCGTCGACGCCTTCGCCGATATACTTATAATATATGGCGCTGTTGCGCTCCTCGAAGGTGCGTCCGAGCTCGTTGCGGGCCATCATCTGCCGCCAGTCGAATCCCATCGAGGATGTGGACGCGGGAAGTACGGCCGCCATGCCCTTTTGGACGATTTCGGTGCGGAGAACGTATGAGCCGGGGAGAAGGGTGTAGCGTATTCCCCACTCTGCCCCGTCGGCGGGTGCGACATAATAATACACGGCGGAGTCGCCTTCGGCGCGCGAGCGGAATGTGAGGCTGCGGGTGTCGATGCGCTGGTCGGCGGTCTGGAATCGGAAGCCGTAGCTGTCGGTGTCGCCGTGGAAGAGGACGATGTCGGTTGTGTCGCCGGCCACCTGCGTGGTGTATTTTTTGAGCACCACTTCCTTGACCATGGCACCGGTGGAGCCGAGGGTCACACGAACCACGTCGTTCTCGAGGACGGTGGGGACGTCGGCACCGCCCATGAATGCGGCGAAACCGCCGTAGCGGCCTGCGTTGGCCACGAGAGCCGATGCTCGCTGCGCGGCGAGTGCCTTCGAGGCGGGGTCGAGCGCCGATGTGCCGGCTATGAGGTCGGCCACGGGCACGGTGTCGGTGCCGTTGGTGTATGTGCCCGAGAGGCGTCCGAGTGTGTCGACGGCGAGGGCGAAATAGGAGTCGGTGTATGTGGCGGGAAGCGTGCCGTGTGCCGCAGCGGTTACGGCGGCGGCTATACCGGCTTCGGCAGGCATGGCAGCTGCGGTGGCGCCGTCGGTGGCAGCCGGATCGGCCGCGGCGTTCTCGACAACGTGCGAGTCGGGACGGGCTGTTTCGACATCGGGCTTGCTGAGCCACATGAAGCCGAACATCACCAGCGCCATTAGCACCAGGCCTGTGATAGAATTTTTATCCATATGTATATATCAGCGGGAGAGGTAATTACTTTTGCTCGGCCTTCTCGATGTGGTTGTCGATGGCGGCCTTCATGAAGGAAGCGAAAATGGGGCTTGGCGAGAGGACCGTGGAGGAGTACTCGGGGTGGTACTGCGTGCCCACATACCAGCGCTTGGAGGGCATCTCGACGACTTCGACGAGGTGAGCTGCGGGGTTTTCGCCCACGCAAGCCATGCCCGCTTCCTCGAATGCCCGGCGGTATTCGTTGTTGAACTCGAAGCGGTGGCGGTGACGCTCGCGGATGTTCTGCTGACCGTAGGCCTTTGCGACGAGGCTGTCGGGGCGCAGGACGCAGTCGTAGGCACCGAGACGCATTGTTCCGCCCATGTTGGAGATGTTCTTCTGCTCCTCCATGAGGTCGATTACGTTGTGGGGGGTATGGGGGTTCATCTCGGTGGAGTTTGCGTCGTCGAGGCCGAGGACGTTGCGTGCGAACTCGATGACCATGCACTGCATGCCGAGGCATATTCCGAATGTGGGCATGTCGTGCTCGCGGCACCAGCGGAGTGCGACGAACTTTCCGTCGATGCCGCGCTGGCCGAAGCCGGGAGCGACGACAACGGCGTCGAGGTCGCGGAGGCGCTCGTCGACATTGGCGTCGGTGAGCTTCTCGGAGTGTATGTAGATGAGGTTGAGCTTGTAGCCGGAATATGTCGCGGCGTGGAAGAGGGCCTCGCTGATAGACTTATAGGCATCCTGGAGCTCGACGTACTTGCCGACGAGTCCGATTGTGACGGTGTCGGTGGCGGCGTCCATGCGGTTGATGAAGTCGAGCCACTGGTCCATGTGCGGCTCACCCTCGCAGGGCGCTCCGGTCTTGCGGAGAACAATTTCGTCGAGATGCTGGGCGTGCATCATCAGGGGCACTTTGTAGATTGAGTTTACGTCCTTCGACTGGACTACGGAATCCTGGGCGACGTTGCAGAAGAGTGCAATCTTGCGGCGCATTTCGGGGGAAATTTCCTTCTCTGTGCGGAGGACGAGGATGTCGGGCTGTATTCCGACTTCCTGCAGTGCCTTCACGGAGTGCTGCGTGGGCTTTGTTTTGAGCTCCTTTGCGGCAGCGATGTAGGGCACATATGTGAGATGGAGGCAGAGGCTGTTCTGGCCGAGCTCCCAACGGAGCTGGCGCACGGCCTCGAGATAGGGCAGCGACTCGATGTCGCCGACGGTACCGCCGATTTCGGTGATGATGAAGTCGTAGTTGCCGGTTGTGCCGAGGAACTTGACGCGGCGCTTGATTTCGTCGGTGATGTGAGGCACAATCTGGACCGTTTTTCCGAGATAGTCGCCGCGGCGCTCCTTGTCGATTACGGCCTGATAAATACGGCCGGTGGTGACGTTGTTTGCGCGCGAGGTGTGCACGTTGGTGAAGCGTTCGTAGTGACCGAGGTCGAGGTCGGCCTCGTGTCCGTCTTCGGTGACGTAGCACTCTCCGTGCTCGTAGGGGTTGAGAGTTCCGGGGTCGATGTTGATGTAGGGGTCGAACTTCTGTATGGTGACACGGAAGCCCCTTGCCTTGAGCAGGCAGGCCAACGACGACGATATTATACCTTTACCGAGCGGCGATACTACGCCACCGGTGACAAAGATGTATTTTGTGTCCACAGTTGACAGTTTTACAATATTTCTGCAAAAGTACGGAAAAAAAACCGAATAGCCGCCATAGGTATGGCTCAAAATGTGGCAGATATCGGGAATAAGTTGATTTACAATGTAAAAACCGCCGACATCGATGTGCGATATCGGCGGCGGAGAGATGATATATGGAAATTATATGGAAGCTCCGATTGCGAGGAGGACTCCGGCGGCGATGAGAAGCATGAGGGAGGATATTATTATTGTGACGATGGCGCTGCGGGTGAGGGCGCGGAAATTGAACACTACAGCAAATGCGCTCCAGGTGAGCATGCCAGTGAAGATGACGAGGAAGCCGAGGGCGCAGATTCCGCCCACCACTACCTGCCAAGCCGTGGTGAAGGGCCATAGGGAGAGCGAGCCTATGATGGCAGTGCTTCCGAATATGGCGGCAATTTCGGCGATGAGCATAGTGAGCATGGCCACGAGGCATGCGAAGCATATGCAACCGACGACGGCACCGAAGAATCCCATGATGCATTTGCCTATTATGGTGAAGAATGTGCGCCAAAAGCCGCCGTCGCCGCTGTTGAAGCGCTCGGGAGTGGATGCCATGACGGCCTGTCCGACAGTGTCGACGTTGAGAGGCTCGCCGTTCATTTCGAGAATCTGCCTGGGGGTGCGTGCCTCGGGGATAATCATCCAGGCAAGGAGATAGAGGAGAATGCAGGGCCATGCGTAGGTGCAGAGGGCGAGGACGATGTATAGCACGCGCATGATGTTGGCGTTCCAACCGAGGTATGCGGCTAGGCCGCCGAATACGCCGCCGAATACTTTGTTCTGCATGTTGCGGTATAGGTGCTTGCCGCCCGGGAGGTTGAAGCTGATGATGGGGTCGCTGGGGCGTGGATCTTCGTTGAACGGCGGTGGCGTGGGTCCGCCCTGCTCCGCTTGGGGAGTGTCGGAGGTGTCGGCGCCGAGGTCTTCGGGGCGTCCCATTGTTTCGATTACGGAGCTTACGTCGGCGAGTGTGATGACGTTGTGGCCTGCGGCGGTGCGTTCTTCAAAGAGTTCGCATATGCGGCTTTCGATATCGCCGACAATCTCACTGCCCTCGGTGCCGGAAAATACCTGGTGCAGCTGGTCGAGGTAGTTGTTTAGGAGAGTGAAGGCGTCTTCGTCGATATTGAAAATCCGGCCGTTGATGTTGGCGGAGAAAGTGCGTTTCATTGCTGGGGTGTGTTTTGAGCGGCGGCGTCGGAGCTGCCGAGGAGGTTGACGGTGAGTGAAATTTCGTCCCAGGATTGTTTAAGCTGCTCCAGGAACTGCAGCCCGAGAGGAGTGATGCCGTAGTATTTGCGCGGGGGCCCCGATGGCGACTCTTCCCAACGATAGGCGAGGAGGCCGTCGTTTTTGAGGCGCGTGAGGAGGGGGTAAAGAGTGCCTTCCATCACTATTAGGTGTGCTTCTTTCATCTTTGTGATGATTTCGGAGGCGTAGGCGTCGCCCCTGCGTAGAAGCAGCAACACGCAGAACTCCAGCATCCCCTTGCGCATTTGCGATTTTAGATTGTCGATGTTCATGTGGTGTAGTTTTAGATTGTAGATTACATTAGGGGGATGTGCGTTTGTTTCACGCCACAAAGTTATGGAGTTTTATAGTACTATGCAAAACATAGTACTTGGTAATATTA
>CABRZA010000092.1 GCA_902475285.1 uncultured Porphyromonadaceae bacterium | reverse complement strand
GATACGCTGGCGTAATCAAATTTCTTTTCTTCTGTGAAATCATAGGCCAAAAGTTGTGCCAAGGCGCCGGCACTCCCATAGACGATAGTGTCGCCGTCGAGAATCCATTGATTTTTGGTGATATTGTAAGTGCGCAACTCCCCGGCATGAGGCAGTATGCCTTTGAAAAGCAGCCCGTGAATGCGCAATAGTTCCATGGGTGAAAACGTAAAAGCACTCTCTTTCAACAGAAGATTGATGCGGTCTGCCACTTGGTCGGCTTCAAATGTCCCGTCGGCTTCTGCTTTCAGCCTTACGTCTTTCTGCCTGTAGTATTCCTCCAGCCGCCGGCCTACTTCTTCGCTTGATATGGACCCCTCGATATTGGCTTTGGCTTGTGCAAGCAGAAAATCGGAAGGTTTGAGTCCGTCGACATCCTGCAGGCCGATGGCCATCGACCAGTTGCGCGCACGCTGCTCAACTGCGGGTTCACCGGAGCTGAAGTACTGCTCGAATTCTTTATATCTTTCTTCGTTTGACATAGTAGCCGGTGGAAACATAAGGTGTGTCGGAATTGGCTTTTGTATGGACGCGCCATGGCACGTCCATACTGCGCCGACTGAATTTCGTTTTTGTATGGATGCACCATGGCGCGCCCGGGCGGGGTCAGAGGCCGCGGCCGTGGCAGTTTTTGTATTTTTTGCCGGAGCCGCAGGGGCAGGGGTCGTTGCGGCCTACGCGTGCGGCGGCTTTGGCGGGCATGGGACGCTCCTGCCGGCCCTGCTGGGCGGAGGCAGCGGCTCGGGTTTCGGCTGCGCCGGGGATGTCGTCCTTGCGCGTGGTGTAGTTGGGCTGGGTGCGCAGGGGAGCCTTGGTCTCTTTGAGTTCGGGCTGGGGCTTGGGCTTGAGTGTTGCGGCCTCGGCTATTTCGTCGTCGTCGGCCTGGCGGGGCTGGGGCGCGGGTGCCTGCTGGCGGATGAATATCTGTCCGCGCATGAGGGCTCCGACGGCCTTGGTGTTGAGGTCGTTGAGCATGTTCTCGAAGAGGTGGAACGACTCAACCTTGTAGATGACGAGGGGGTCCTTCTGCTCGTAGGCGGCGTTCTGCACGCTCTGGCGCAGCTGGTCGAGCTCGCGGAGGTGTTCCTTCCACAGCTCGTCGATGGAGACAATCATGAGGGCCTTGTGCCACTCCTTGATTATGGAGCGGCCTTCGGTTTCGAGAGCCTTGCGGAGGTCGCAGCGGAGGTTGAACACGCGCTTGCCGTCGGTGATGGGCACCATAACGAGACCGTCGTAGTCGGGGTTTGCCTCAGCCATGGCGCGGAGCACGGGGAGCGCCACCTCGCATATTCGTGCGTTCTTGCGGTCGAGGGCCTCGACGGCGGCCTCGTTGAGGGCGTCGATGCGTTTCTCGGTCGACATATTCTCGTATTCCTCGGCCGTGAATGGAGCCTCGACGGCAAGGAGACGGAAGATTTCGGTGCAGAGGTCGTCGTAGTCGGCGGCGCTGTCGTGGGTGCGGACGAGGTTCTCGACGGTGTCGTAGATCATGTTCGACACGTCGACGCCTATGCGTTCGCCGAGGACGGCGTGGCGGCGGCGCTCATAGATGTAGGTGCGCTGCTTGTTCATCACGTCGTCGAACTCGAGGAGGCGCTTGCGGATGCCGTAGTTGTTCTCCTCGACGCGGCGCTGAGCCTTCTCGATGGCGTTGTTGACGATTTTGTGCTCTATCATCTCGTCCTCCTTGAGGCCGAGGCGGTCGAGCATCTTGACCACGCCGTCGGTGGCGAACATACGCATCAGGGGGTCTTCGAACGAAACGAAGAACACCGACGAACCCGGGTCGCCCTGACGGCCTGAACGGCCGCGCAGCTGGCGGTCGACGCGACGGCTCTCGTGGCGCTCGGTGCCTATGATTGCCAGGCCGCCGGCCTCGCGCACCTCGGGTGTGAGCTTGATGTCGGTACCGCGGCCGGCCATGTTGGTTGCGATGGTGACCTTGCCTTTCTGTCCGGCGAGGGCCACGACTTCGGCCTCGCGCTGGTGGAGCTTGGCGTTGAGCACCTGGTGGGGTATCTTGCGGAGGGTGAGCATGCGGCTGAGGAGCTCGGAAATCTCGACCGATGTGGTGCCCACGAGCACGGGGCGGCCCTCGGCCACGAGGCGCTCAATCTCGGCGATGACGGCCTTGTACTTCTCCTTCTGGGTGCGGTACACGCGGTCGTTCATGTCGACGCGCGCTATTGGGCGGTTGGTGGGGATGGTGACGACGTCGAGCTTGTAGATGTCCCAGAGCTCGCCGGCCTCGGTGATGGCCGTGCCGGTCATGCCCGAGAGCTTGTGGTACATGCGGAAGTAGTTCTGCAAGGTGATGGTGGCGAAGGTCTGCGTGGCGGCTTCGATCTTGACGCCTTCCTTTGCCTCGATTGCCTGGTGCAGTCCGTCGGAGTAGCGTCGGCCCTCCATGATGCGGCCCGTCTGCTCGTCGACGATCTTCACCTTGTTGTCGTCGACGACATACTCCTGGTCCTTCATGAAGAGTGTGTAGGCTTTGAGGAGCTGTGTGACGGTGTGTACGCGCTCGCTCTTGACGGCGAAGTTTGCCATGAGCTCGTCCTTGCGCTCCTGGCGCTCGGCGGGGTCGGGGATGTGCTCGAGCTCGCTGAGCTGCGAGGCTATGTCGGGGAGGACGAAGAACTGGGGGTCTTCCGAACGGCCCGTGAGCTCGTCGATGCCCTTGTCGGTGAGTTCGACAGAGCGGTTCTTCTCGTCGATTACGAAGTAGAGGGGATCGGTCACGACGGGCATCTCGCGGGCGTTGTCCTGGAGATAGTGTGCCTCGGTCTCGAGGAGAATCTTGCGCATGCCCTCCTGGCTGAGGAAGCGGATGAGTGCGGTGTTCTTGGGCAGGCCCTTGAATGCGCGGAAGAGGAGGAGCGCGCCTTCCTTCTGCTCGTCCTTGTCGTCGGAGGCGAGCTTGGCCTTTGCCTTGGCGAGGATGCCGTTGACGAGGTCCTGCTGTGCGCGGACGACCTTCTCGACGTTTGCCCGGTAGAGGTGGAAGAGCTGGTCGTCGCCCTTGGGCACGGGGCCGGATATGATGAGGGGTGTACGGGCGTCGTCGATGAGCACCGAGTCGACCTCGTCGACGATGGCGTAGTAGTGCTTTCGCTGCACGAGGTCGTCGGGGCTCATGGCCATGTTGTCGCGCAGGTAGTCGAAGCCGAACTCGTTGTTGGTGCCGTATGTGATGTCGCACTCATAAGCCTTTCGGCGCTCGAGGGTGTTTGGCTGGTGCTTGTCGATGCAGTCGACGGAGGCTCCGTGGAACATGTAGAGCGGGCCCATCCACTCGGAGTCGCGCTTGGCGAGGTAGTCGTTGACGGTGACGACATGCACGCCGCGCCCGGCGAGGGAGCGGAGGAAGACGGGGAGGGTTGCCACGAGGGTCTTGCCCTCGCCGGTGGCCATCTCGGCAATCTTGCCCTGGTGGAGGACGATGCCGCCGATGAGCTGCACGTCGTAGTGTGTCATGTCCCAGGTCATTTCGTTGCCGCCGGCCATCCAGTGGTTCTTCCATATGGCCTTGTCGCCCTCGATGGATACGAACTCGCGCCCTTCGCCGGCGAGGTTGCGGTCGAATTCGGTGGCCGTCACCTCGATGGTGGGGTTCTGTGCGAAGCGGTGGGCGGTTTCGCGTATGGTGGCGAAGACCACGGGCAGATGCTCGTCGAGCTTCTTTTCGAGGGTGTCGAGGATGTTTTTCTCGTGGCGGTCGATGTCGTCCCAGAGGGGCTGGCGCTTGTCGAGGGGCAGGGCCTCGATGTCGGTGCGCAGCTTCTCGATGGCGTTGCGGTCGTCGAGGGTGGCGGCGGCGATGTCGGCGCGCACGGCGTCGATGCGGGCACGGAGGCCGTCGTTGTCGAGCTTCTCGACTTCGGGCATCACATCCTTGATTTTCTGCAAAATAGGCTGGATGGCTTTAAGGTCGCGGGTGGATTTGTCGCCGAAGACCTTCTTGATGATTGATGCTAAAGACATGTATGTTGGTGTAGTTTTTACGGTTTGGTGGGGCAACGCGGGTGAGCGTCGCCGCAAAGATACGAAATTTCGGGGGAAAAACCTCGTTTTGAGCTGCCGGTGACTGCGTAAAACGTGCGGTCGCGGCGTCAGTAGCGGCTGAGGTTGAGGGCCGGTGCACCGGCGGCGTTGGGCGACCGTATGCGCAGAATGCGCGCCACCGTGGGTGCGACGGCGCGGGCGTCGACGGCGGTGCCGAGGGTCTGGGGCACCAGGCGCGGCGCCAGGATGTAGACCGGCGCCGTGGCCGTTCCGGCGGCCTGCACCATCCCGGTGCGGGCTTCGGGGGCCACGTCGTTGTCGAAGTCGTCGATAATTTCGTAGCCGGGAGCGACGTCGACCACGAGGTCGCCGGCATTGGCCGCCACGGTGTTGCGGCGGCGCGCCTCGGCGTTCTCTCCGGCGTGGCCGGTGAGGATTTCGTCGATGGTGAACACGCGGTTCACTCCCGTCATGCCCGCCAGGAGGCGTGCGGCTTCGGCACGCACGGCGGCAAGGTCGAGTTTAAGCTCCTCGATGAGCTTGTGGTTGAGGTAGATGTTGCCGTTCACGAAGTGGCTCACATAGGCGCCGTTGCCGTGAAGGGCTATGAGGTAGAGGTTGAGCAGCGAGGCCGCCTTGCGTGTGGAGAATTCGCCGTAGGGCAGGTTCCACTTCTCGTCGTCGCGGCGGCGCTGTGGGCGCGGCGGTGTCGACGCGAGCATTATCACGGCCTTGTCGAGGCCTATGCGGCGGTCGATGTCGCGCAGGAGCTGGGCTATGTTGCTGTCGAGGCGCACATAGGCGTCCATGGTCTCGACGCGCTTGTCGGCCGACTTGCCGAAGGTTATGGGCTGGAGGGTGTAGGCTATGTTCACCACGTCGGTCACGCCCTCGGTCTGGCCGAGTTTCTGGCGCGAGATGAGCTCTGTGGCGAGTGCCGTGACCTCGCGGTTGTACATGGGCGACTCGGCGAACATGTCGAGGCGGTTCTTGTCGCCGCGGGGGAATATATGGCGGAATGGATAGTGCGTGAGGTGGTCGGGGAGAGCGGGATAGTCGGCGGGTTTTAGAGCCGGGGCCCAGCTCATTGTGTCGAGGCGCGAGGCGAGGGGCACGGCGCGGTTGCGCGTGGCCACCACCACGGGCATCTCGGGGTAGGCCGTCGACGATGCCCAGTTGCCCGTCTTCTGGTCGAGCCACAGGGCCGATGTGGCGGCGTGTCCGGCCATGCTTATGGCCACTCCGGGCGTGGCGGCGATGGCGTAGACCGAGTTGGTGCCTCCGGCGGCGATGCGTGCCTCGTCGCTGAGGTTGCTCACGCGCAATGCCGCGGGGGAGTAGGCCGTGGAGGTGAAGTTGCCCAGCACGGAGGCGTCGGCATACTGCGGCGATACGCGGAGGGTTCGGCGGTCGAAGCGTGTGTCGGCGTCGATGCCCGATGCCGAGGGCGATGCGCCGGAGAAGACCAGGGCCGTGGCAGCCGTGGCGTCGATGGCGGTGCCGTAGTCGGCGGTGAAGCTCACGCCCTGCTCCTGGAGGCGGCGGAAACCGTCGCTGCCGAACTGGTCGCGGAGCAGGTCGAGGTAGTCGGGGTCGAGGCCGTCGACCATTATGCCCACCAGGAGGCGTGCCTGCTGAGGCGTTGCCGCACCGGCGCCTATGGCGGCCATTGAGGCTACCAGGGCGATGAGCAGACGGGGCATCTTGCCGGCGAGGCGGGGGCGGGTCATGACGGTTTATTCGGTCGGTTTATTCTTGGGTGCGCGTCGGCGCGGAAGGGTGTTGACAATGTAACTTGCCGAGCGGAGCATCTCGGTGGCTATCAATGGGATGAATGCGGTGTTGCCGCTCTGCGGCAGCCATGCCCACGCCACGCTCAGCGCAAAAAGTGCTGCAAAGTTAGCAATTTGATAACAAACCAGCAGCTTTTTTGTTCGTTTTATCCAAATAAAAATGGGCACGAGCAGCGCGAGGGGGTTGATCCATACGTATAGCCAGTTGGGCGAGGTGGCCTCGTGGACCGACACGAATATGAGGTAGGTGAGCACGCAGCCGGTTAGGCCCACGAGGCCGAAGAACACGGCGTCGAACCAGCGGGTGACCTCGTGGTTGATGGTGTCGTAGACGGTGAAGAGGAGCGCCGCGAGGAATAGGAGCCAGAAGAGGAAGTCGGGGGTGCCGTACCACGGCGTGGGGTCGTCGACGGCGGCCTGGGGGTCGGCGTCGTTGATTACTACCGTCTTGTCGACGAGCGGCTTGCCGGCCACGGTTGCGCCGTCGAGCATGAGGTCCATCTCGACGGGGGCGAAGGTGGCCTCGCGGCTGCCGATGGGCTTGTCGATGCCGGAGCCGAGCGCCAGGTCGATGCCGAACTGATACCACGGATAGCGCGCGTGGTACCGGCGCATGATGTTGCGGAAGGTCATCGGCCGCGACGACTGCGCCTCGAAGGGTGCCGGGCCGAACTTTATGCTGTCGGGCAGCACGCTCTCCACGGCCGCCAGGGGGCGCGTGGCGCAGTTGTTGTAGAGGTAGTTGTAGCGGTAGGTGCGGTTTTCGGGGCGGACGTGGCTCTCGAGGGTGGCTATGAGGCGGCGGCGTGTGGGGGCGTCGAGGGCCAGGCGGTGTGCCACCACGCGGCGCCCGTCTTGCAGATATTCCATCAGGAAGGGGCCCATGGGCCAGCGCACGGCCATATAGTCGGTCTCGCCCTTTACGAAGCGCGCGGTGAAGTTGGGTGAGTTGAAGTCGAACACGCCGTAGTTGTAGGCCTGCGGCTCGCCGAGCGGCGTCTGCACCACCAGTGCCGTGTGTCCTTCGAGCTGGTAGGTTTCGTGACCGGGGTATACGTTCACCATCCACACGGCGGTGTCGCCGGTGAAGGGTAGGTTCTGCACGCGCCACTGCGCCCGCAGGCCCAAGGGTATGAGGCTTAGCACCATAAGGAGCAGCAGGGCGAGGCGGCGGGGGGTCATCGGATGTCGATAAGTTTGTGAGTTTGCAGCGAGAGGCGCCACTGCGGATGGTCGAGAATATATGCCACGGTCTCGGCCGTGTTCTGCCCCGAACAGGGTTGCAGGAAGCGGCGCGGGCAGTCGAAGAGTGCGGCGGTGAGCTCGGGGTCCTGGCCCTGATAAACGATTTTTATCTCGTCGACGCGGTCGATGGCGTAGGGCGGCTCCTTGGGCGAGCACGTGACCCAGTCGACCTCGGGGGGCGCCGGCAGCGAGCCGTTGGTTTCGATCTGCACGTAGAAGCCGCGGAGCTTGAGCAGGCGGAGCAAGTCGCTGTCGAGCTGGAGCAGCGGCTCCCCGCCCGTGCACACCAGATGGCGCGACGGAAATGCGGCCACGGCGTCGGCAATCTCGGCGCCCGTCATGAGGGTGAACGAGGCGAAGTCGGTGTCGCAGAACGGGCAGGCGCGGTTGCAGCGCGAAAAACGCAGGAACACCGCCGGTGTCCCCGAGTACCACCCCTCGCCTTGGAGGGAGTAGAAAATTTCGTTTACGTCGTAGTGCTTCTGAGCCTCCATCATTTCATGTCGCTGTCGTCGGCCACATAGCTCGCTATGTTGCCCTCGCTCTCCTGCACGTCGACCCGTCGGCAGTTTTCCACCTGTGTGTAAATCCAATAGGCCAGATTTTCGGCGGTGGGGTTGAAGGGCAGCTCGTCGTTGAGCACCTTATGGTCGAGGCGCTCCTCGATGAGGCGCTTTATATGTGTAAAATCGGCCACCATGCCGGCGTCGTTGAGCGCGGGCGCGGCGCAGTGCACGGTCACTATCCAGTTGTGTCCGTGGAGATTGGCGCACTTGCTTGCGTAGGGCAAGTCGAGGCGGTGCGCCGCCGATATCTCTATGCGTTTCGATATATAGTACATTTGGCTGCAAAGATACAAAAAAAATCTCACACCGCCACTGTCATGCAATATGATTGTCGCGGTGCGATTCATGGAATATTTCTATATTAGCAGTAAAATTACTGTATTGTTGCAATATTTCTCAACCTGTCGCACGAAATGCGACACCTTTGTATTACTTTTGCTGCGTGAAATGATTCCGCCACCGGCTGCGCGTTGCGGTGCGCGATATAAAACAATATATATGAAGACGATAGAAGGATACGACGTGAAGATATTCACCGACAACATCGACGAAAACGCCCTGGCGCAGATAAAGGAGCTGCTCTCGGTAGATGTGTTCTCCGATAAAAAGATACGCATTATGCCCGACGTTCACGCCGGAGCCGGATGCGTGATTGGCTTTACCGGCGACCTCGGCGATAAGGTTATACCCAATATTGTGGGCGTCGACATAGGTTGCGGCATGCGCATACTGTGCCTGGGGCGCCTCGCCGATATCGACTATCATGCCTTTCACGAGCATATATGCGCCAATGTGCCGTCGGGGATGACGGTCCGCGAGGAGCGCCTGGGCTTCAAGCCTCTCACCGGCGAGGAAATGGAAATCTATCGCGAGGCCAAAGAGCTTGTCACCCAACTCTATTGCTATCGCGAAATCAAGGATTCCGGGCGTATCAACAAGGCCATAGGCTCGCTTGGCGGCGGCAATCACTTCATCGAGCTCGACAAGGACGACGACGGAAACGTATATCTCGTGATCCATACCGGTTCGCGCAATCTGGGCAAGCAGGTGGCCGATATTTATCAGGCTGAGGCGGTGAAGCACCTCACCCCCGGGGCCGATGATTTTGAGGACACCGTAAGGCGCACCATCGAAGAATACAAAGCCGCCGGGCGCCGCACCGAGCTCCAGGACGTTATCAAGAAGATGCGCAGCGAGCGTATGGCCGCCGAGCCGTCGTTGGCCGCCGAGCTCTGCTACGTCGAGGGCGAGGCGCGCGGGCATTATCTTCACGACATGCGCATATGCCAGCGCTGGGCCGTGCTCAACCGCAGGCTCATAGCTATGCTGCTCATGCGCTTTTTCGGCGATGTGGCGGTGCTGGATGAATTCGAGTCGGTCCACAACTATATCAGCGACGACAACATGGTGCGCAAGGGCTCAATTTCGGCCGCCGAGGGAGAGCGTTGCATCATACCCCTGAACATGCGCGACGGCTCCTTGCTCTGCACCGGCAAGGGCAATCCCGACTGGAATTGCTCGGCACCGCACGGCGCCGGACGTGTGTTGAGCCGCACGCAGGCTTATGAGAAAATCACGATGGCCGACTTCGAAGCCTCGATGCAGGGAATCTATTCCGAGTCGGTCAACGACTTCACCCGCGACGAGTCGCCGATGGTCTACAAGCCTGCGTCGGAAATAATAGCCAACATCGGCGACACCGTCAGCATCGACACAATCATCCGCCCCATCTTCAACTTCAAGGCATCGTAAAAATAAGAGCTTGTTTAATAATAAATGTTGCCGATAGGGCCGCGTAGCTTGCGACGATTT
>CABRZA010000091.1 GCA_902475285.1 uncultured Porphyromonadaceae bacterium | reverse complement strand
CCACCGCCTCAAGAACACGAAATTGACTGAGGGGGCTTGTCATACTCTAAAAGTATGCCCAACTTCTGCCTTTCAAGATGTTGGACTCACTGATTTATGGTTTAGCGGACAGTAATAATTAAAATTTGGATATTCGGAATATTTTGCGTAATTTTGCACCAAATTCAGAATTTCTGCGATGGTAAAATTTTTCATCACATCCGACGGTACGGTTTATGCCGTCGACACCAACCACTCGTTCGACGCCTCAGAGCTCGAACGCCTCACATGGCTATTCTCAGGAGCTGAACCCCAAGCCGACAACATACGCCTCGCCGGAACCTACGCCGGTCCGCGTCGCGAAATGATAAGTCCTTGGAGCACAAATGCCGTGGAGATTACCCAAAACATGGGACTCGACGGCATTTCTCGCATTGAAGCCCTGCGACCCGTCACCCCGTCGACGGCAGTCGACCCCATGCTCGAGACCCTCTACACCAATCCCGGCCCCGACGTGTTCGTCACCGACCTCCGCGCCGCCGCAGCCGAGGAAATAACCGATATAGCAGCCTACAACGAGCGCGAAGGCCTCGCCCTGAGCGCCGATGAGGAAGAGTACCTCCAACAGCTCTCCGAGCGCCTCGGCCGCCCCTTGACCGACAGCGAGGTGTTCGGCTTCTCGCAAGTCAACTCCGAGCATTGCCGCCACAAAATATTCAACGGCCGATTCGTAATCGACGGCAAGGAGAAAAACGCCACCCTCTTCGAGCTCATCAAGGCCACGAGCCGCAAGAACGCACGCCATCTGGTGTCGGCCTACAAGGACAATGTAGCCTTCGTAAAGGGCCCGATGATACATCAGTTCGCGCCCAAGAGCCCCGACGTGCCTTCGGAGTTCACCCTTACCAAGGTGCGCACCGTGCTCTCGCTCAAAGCCGAGACCCACAACTTCCCCACCACCGTCGAACCCTTCAACGGCGCCGCAACCGGCTCGGGCGGCGAAATCCGCGACCGTATGGGCGGCGGCCGTGCCAGCGTGCCCCTGGCAGGCACGGCTGTATACATGACATCCTATCCCCGTCTCAAACCCGACGAACCCAAGCCGTGGGAAAGCGCCGTGGCCGAGCGCCGCTGGCTCTACCAGACTCCTTCGCAGATTCTCATCAAGGCCTCGAACGGCGCTTCCGACTTCGGCAATAAGTTCGGACAGCCCCTTATCTGCGGCTCGCTCTTCACTTTCGAGCACGCCGAGGACAATCAGACATGGGGCTTCGACAAAGTGATAATGCTCGCCGGCGGCGTAGGCTACGCCCGTGCCGAGCAAGCACTCAAAGACGAGCCCCGCCCCGGCATGAGCGTGATGCTCGCCGGCGGCGACAACTACCGCATAGGCATGGGCGGCGGCGCCGTTTCGTCGGTCGACACGGGCCGATATGCCGGAGCCATCGAACTCAACGCCGTGCAGCGCGCCAACCCCGAGATGCAGAAGCGCGTGGCAAACCTCGTGCGCGCTTTCGCCGAAAGCGACAGCAACCCCGTGGTGTCGATCCACGACCACGGCGCCGGCGGACACCTCAACGCCCTCAGCGAGCTTATAGAGAGCACCGGCGGCAACATCGACATCGACAGCCTGCCCGTGGGCGACCCCACCCTCTCCGACCGCGAAATCATAGGCAACGAAAGCCAGGAACGCATGGGCTTCCTCGTCCATCCCGAGGACATTCCCCTTGTGGAGCGCATAGCCGAGCGCGAGCGCGCCCCGCTCTATGTTGTGGGCGAGACCACCGACAACCAGCGCCTGCACTTCGGCCGTCGCGAAGGCAAGGCTGCCATCGACCTCGCCACACGCGACATGCTCGGCAACGCGCCGCGCACGGTGATGCACGACCAAACCGTAACGCCTCACTACTCCGGCGTCGACACCGACATTGCCAATCTCGACGAATACCTTCGCAACGTGCTCTCGCTGCCCGGCGTGGCCTGCAAGGACTGGCTCACCAACAAGGTGGACCGCAGCGTGACGGGCCGTGTGGCACGCCAGCAGTGCGACGGCCCCCTCCAGCTCCCCCTCAATGACTGCGGCATCGTGGCCCTCGACTACCACGGTCAGAGCGGCATCGCCACATCGATTGGCCATGCGCCCGCCGTGGCCCTCAGCGACGCTGCGGCCGCCTCGCGTCTGGCCATAGCCGAAGCCCTCACCAACATAGCCGGCGCACAGCTCGCCGACGGCCTCGACAGCGTGGTGCTCAGCGCCAACTGGATGTGGCCCTGCAAGAACAAAGGCGAAGACGCCGCCCTCTACCGCGCCGTCGAAGCCTGCTCGAAGTTTGCCCTCGCCCTCGGCATCAACATCCCCACGGGCAAGGACAGCCTCTCGATGACGCAGAAATACGCCGACGGCACAACCGTCAAAGCTCCCGGAACCGTAATAATCAGCGCCTCGGGCGAAGTCGACAACGTACGCCGCCGCGTGCCGGTGACTTGCAGCACGTCGATGCGCTCGACGCTCTACTACATCGACTTCAGCTCCATGCCTCTGGCCCTGGGCGGCTCGGCTCTCTACCGTACCCTCAGCCGCGTGGGCGGAACTGTGCCCGACGTGAAGAGCGCCGCCAAGTTCGCCAAGGCCTTCGAGGCCGTTCAGACTCTCGTGCGCAAGGGATATGCGGCAGCGATGCACGACGTGTCGGAAGGCGGTCTGATTGTCACACTCCTCGAAATGTGTTTCAGCAACACGCGCTCGGGCCTCAACGTATACACCGACGGCTTCCAGCGACTCGGTGAAATCGACCTTGTGAAAATTCTCTTTGCCGAGAACCCCGCCATCGTGGTGCAGGTGCTCGACGCCGACAAGAACCATGCCGAGGATATCCTCGACGCCGCCGAGGTGCGCTACTTCCCGATAGCCTCGCCGTCGCGCCAGCTCGAAAAAGTCATCACCGTAACGCACCAGCGCCAGTCGCACTTCATATCCATCCCGGCCATGCGCCGCGTGTGGTTCGAGCCGTCGTACCTTCTCGACTGCCTGCAAACCAATCCCGAATGTGCCCTCCAGCGCCGCGACAACCTGGGCGAACAGCCCGTCAACTACCGTCTGCGCGCCAACTTCAACGGCATCCTCAACTCGCGCAACCTGCGTGCGCGCCGCCGCACATCGTCGGGCATGCGCGCCGCAATCATACGCGAGAAGGGCGTGAACGGCGACCGCGAGATGGCCTACGCCCTCTTCCTCGCCGGCTTCGACGTGCGCGACGTGCACATGACCGACCTCATGAGCGGTCGCGAGACACTCGACGACGTTCAGATGATAGCTTTCTGCGGCGGTTTCTCCAACAGTGACGTCCTCGGCTCGGCAAAGGGCTGGGCAGGCGCTTTCCGTTGGAACGAACGTGCCGCCGAAACCCTGCGCCGTTTCTACGAACGGCCCTATACCCTGAGTCTGGGCGTGTGCAACGGCTGCCAGCTCATGATCGAGCTCAACCTCCTCGGCGCCAAATCGACAGCCGACGGACGCCCGGCTGTGGAAATGAAGCACAACCTGTCGGGCAAGTTCGAGTCGACTTTCGTGGGCATAAACGTAGAGAGCAGCCCCTCGGTGATGCTCGAAAAACTCTCGCACCTGAGCTCCGGCATATGGGTGGCCCACGGCGAAGGCCGCTTCACCTTCAACGCCAAGCCCGAGGAGAGCGGCATATGCGTGGCCGCACGATACAGCTACGACTCGTATCCGGGCAATCCCAACGGTTCGGAAGGCGCCGTGGCCGCCCTGTGCAGCGCCGACGGACGCCATCTGGCCATCATGCCCCACCTCGAGCGCGCCATATTCCCGTGGCAGTGCCCCTACTATCCGCAGGACCGTCTGACCGACGACGTGACCATATGGTTCGATGCCTTCGTGGCAGCGCGCCGCTGGATAGAGCACCAGACGCAGTTCTACCTTACGCGCCGCAAAGACTGAGTGGAGCATAGTTAAGAAAATTTAACCTTGCACCCGTCACTTCGACGCGCAAATTCTTGTTGTGCAGACCAAAAATAAGTACTTTTGCACTATTGTTTGAAAAAAAATCTAATAATAAGAAAATAAAACCAATCATGAGCTTGAACATCATAGTGCTTGCCAAGCAGGTTCCGGACACCCGAAACGTTGGCAAAGATGCCATGAAGGAAGACGGCACAATCAACCGCGCCGCCCTTCCGGCGATTTTCAACCCCGAGGACCTCAACGCCCTCGAGCAGGCCCTCCGGCTCAAAGAAACTCATCCCGGCAGCACCGTAACGCTCCTCACCATGGGTCTTCCCCGCGCTGCCGAAATCATACGCGAGGCCATCTACCGCGGTGCCGACAAAGGCGTGGTGCTCACCGACCGTGCTCTCGGCGGTGCCGACACCCTCGCCACTTCCTACTCCCTGGCACAGGCCGTGAAGAAAATAGGCAACTACGACATAATCCTCGGCGGCCGTCAGGCCATCGACGGCGACACCGCACAGGTAGGCCCGCAGATTGCCGAGAAGCTCGCCCTCCCGCAGGTGACTTATGCCGAAGAAATCATCGGCGTGGCCGACGGCCATGTCACCGTGAAACGCCGCCTCGAGCATGGCGTTGAAACCGTGAAGGCACCCCTCCCCTGCGTCGTTACAGTCAACGGCAGCGCCGCCGAGTGCCGCCCCCGCAACGCACGCCGCGTGATGAAATACAAACGCGCCGCCTCCACCTCGGAAGCCGCCAACCTCAGCGACGAGGCCCGCGCTTTCCTGGCAAAGTATCCCGAGCTCAACATAGAGGAATGGAGCGCCGCATATGTCGACGCCGACCCCGCGCAGATCGGTCTGGCCGGCTCTCCCACAAAGGTAAAGACTGTGGAGAACGTAGTCTTCACCGCAAAGGAAAGCCGTCGGCTCGACAACGACGACGCCCAGATAGAAGAGCTCGTAAAAGAACTCATTGCAAACCACACCATAGGCTAACCCAAAGCAAACACCCCACACTATGGCAGACAACAACAACCTCATAGTATACTGCGAATACGACGAAGGCCGCGTGGCCGACGTAAGCCTTGAACTCCTCACGAAAGGTCGCGTACTCGCCGACAGGCTGGGCGTGAAGCTCGAAGCCATCGTTATCGGCGACAAGCTCGACGGTATCGAAAACCAGATATTCCCCTACGGCGCCGACACGGTATACAAGGTGGAAGACTCGCGTCTCTATCCCTACACCTCCAATCCCCACGCCGCAGTGCTCATCAAGCTCTTCCGCGAAATCAATCCCCAGGTGTGCCTCATGGGCGCCACCTGCATAGGCCGTGACCTCGGCCCCCGCGTAAGCTCCTGCCTCCACAGCGGCCTCACCGCCGACTGTACGGCTCTTGAAATCGGCCCCCACAAGGACCCCAAGACCGGCAAGGAATACACCGACCTGCTCTATCAGATCCGCCCGGCCTTCGGCGGCAACATCGTGGCCACCATCGTCAACCCCGAATGCCGTCCGCAGATGGCAACCGTACGCGAAGGCGTGATGAAGAAAGAAATCTTCGACGCCAACCACAAGGGCGAGGTTGTCAACCTCAAGGCCGCCGATTACGTGGACGACACCGACTTCGCCGTCGAAATCATCGACCGCCACATCGAGAAGTCGAAAGTCAACATCAAGAATTCGCCCATCATCGTGGCCGGCGGCTACGGCGTGGGCAGCAAGGAGAACTTCCAGCTCCTCTTCGACCTTGCCGACACCCTCGGTGCAGAAGTAGGCGCATCGCGTGCCGCCGTCGACGCCGGTTTCATCGAGCATGAGCGTCAGATCGGCCAGACCGGCGTAACCGTCCGCCCCAAGCTCTACATTGCCTGCGGCATCTCCGGTCAGATTCAGCACATCGCCGGCATGCAGGAGAGTTCGATCATCATCTCGATCAACAACGATCCCAATGCCCCCATCAACACCATCGCCGACTATGTAATCACCGGCGACATGGAGGACATCGTGCCCAAACTCATCAAGTATTACAAGAAAAACTCCAAGTAAGCCCTTACCGTCATGGCTAATTTCTATACAGACAACGCCGACCTCAAGCATCATCTGCACCACCCGTTGATGCAGAAGATCGTCGAGCTCAAAGAACGCAACTTCTCCGACGCCGCCACCTACGACTACGCCCCCACCGACATGGCCGACGCCATGGACAACTACGAGCGCGTGCTCGACATCGTGGGCGAAATCTGCGGCACAACCATAGCCGGCAATGCCGAAGCCGTCGACCATCAGGGCGCATCGTGCTCCGACGGCCGCGCACACTATGCCGACGCCACCGTTGAGAACCTCGACGTATGCCGCAAGGCCGGCCTCATGGGCATGGCCATGCCCCGCCGCTTCGGTGGTCTCAACTTCCCCATCACCCCCTACATCATGGCGGCCGAAATCGTGAGCCGCGCCGACACGGGCTTCGAGAACCTGTGGGGCCTGCAGGACTGCGCCGAGACTCTCTATGAGTTCGGCTCCGAAGAGCAGCGAGCCAAGTACATCCCGCGCGTGTGCGAAGGCGAGACCATGTCGATGGACCTCACCGAGCCCGACGCCGGCTCCGACCTCCAGAGCGTAATGCTCAAGGCCACGCAGAAGGAAGACGGCACCTGGGTGCTCAATGGCGTGAAGCGCTTCATCACCAACGGCGACAGCGACATCCATCTGGTGCTCGCCCGCTCGGAAGAAGGCACCAAGGACGGCCGCGGCCTCTCGATGTTCATCTACGACAAGCGCAACGGCGGTGTAACCGTTCGCCGCATCGAAAACAAGATGGGTATCAAGGGCTCGCCCACATGCGAACTCGTATATAAGAACGCCCCCGCCGAACTCTGCGGCTCGCGCCGCATGGGCCTCATCAAGTATGTGATGGCCCTTATGAACGGCGCACGTCTCGGCATCGCCGCCCAAAGTGTCGGTGTCAGCGAGCTCGCCTATCGTGAGGCTCTCCAGTATGCCCGCGAGCGCCGCCAGTTCGGCAAGGCCATCATCGAGTTCCCCGCCGTGTCGGAGATGCTCGCCGTGATGAAGGCCAAGCTCGACGGCTCGCGCGCACTCCTCTACGAAACATCGCGCTTCGTGGATATGTACAAGGCTTACGAAGACATCGCACGCGAACGCAGCCTCACCCCCGAGGAGCGCGCCGAGATGAAGCATTACAGCCGTCTGGCCGACGCCCTCACCCCTCTTGCCAAGGGTCTCGGCAGCGAATACTGCAACCAGAACGCCTACGACTGCATCCAGATCCACGGCGGCTCGGGCTTCATGAAGGACTACGCCTGCGAACGCATCTACCGCGACGCCCGCATCACCTCCATCTACGAAGGCACCACGCAGCTGCAGGTGGTGGCAGCCATACGCCACGTCACCACCGGCACCTACACCGGCCTCATCGAGAGCTATAAGGAACTCGGCTACAGCGGCGCCCTCGCACCCCTCGCCGGCATCCTCGACAAGCTCACCGAGTCGTATAAGCTCGCCGTCGAGAAAGTAACGGCTGTCCAGGACCAGAAGCTCCTCGACTTCATGGCACGCCGCCTGGTTGAGATGGCAGGCAACATCATCATGGGTTACCTTCTGCTCCAGTCGGCCAAGGTTGAAGAGCGCTTCACCGCCACAGCCACAGTATACGTCAAGATGGCCCAGAGCCTCGTGGCCTCGCACTGCGATTTCATCGCCAACTTCGACGCTGTCCAGCTCGCCGACTACGGCATCTGACAACATCCACACAAACACCCCCGGATTTCGTGCCGGGGGTGTTTCTTTATTATGCCTTGACTCTACGCCACCGAGGAGGTGACGGAGGTCAACATTTCGGCGCAACTGATTGTTTCCAATAGAAAGCGCCCCGCCGTTGCGGGGAACTCCGCTCACGTACAACTATTTCTATGACAACTTCATCACACAAGAGCCAAAGTTGGGATACCGAAGAAAAATCGGTGTTCGAAACCGGCATATTCTTCTCGGCCCGTCAGGCACTGCGGCTGCATGCCACCGGCGGCAACATCCTTATAGCCGCAACGGCCCTCGCACTTATAATAGCCAACATTCCCGGCATCAACACCACCTACTTTGAGTTCTGGGAACAAGAAGTGCGGCTCCAGATCGGCTCCTTCAATATTTTCAGTCACTCGGGCCATCCGATGAATCTTCTTGCATTCATCAACGACGCCCTCATGGCCATATTTTTCTTCTCTATCGGTCTCGAAATAAAGCGCGAGGTGCTCGTGGGCGAGCTGTCGTCGTTCAAACAGGCTCTGCTCCCCATCGTAGGCGCCATAGGCGGTATGGCCGTACCGGTGCTGATTTTCTTCCTTCTCAGCCGAGGCACCGATTATGCCGGCGGCGCAGCGATACCCATGGCCACCGACATTGCCTTCTCGCTGGGCGTTCTCGCCATGCTCGGCAAACGCGTGCCGCTGTCGCTCAAAATATTCCTCACCACCCTTGCCGTGGTCGACGACATCGGTGGCATAATCGTCATTGCCGCCTTCTACTCCACGCACATCGAGGTGATGCTCCTGGTATATGCCGCCCTGCTTTTCGGAGTTCTCCTTTTGGGATCGGCATTGAAAATCAAAAGCAAGATATTCTATCTCCTCGTCGGGGGCGCCATATGGTTCCTCTTCCTCAACTCTGGCATACACCCGACCATAGCCGGTGTTCTGGTGGCATTCTGCGTGCCGGCCACTCCAGTCTTCGCGCCTAAGAAATACATCAACATAATCCGTCGTTCGATAGCGCACTTCAAGGACGACGACGCCATCGACCTCGAGGCGCGCACCATCCTCGACAAGCAGCAGATGAACTGGCTGAAAGAAGTGGAGTCGGCTTCCGACAAGGTGATATCACCTCTTCAAGACCTCGAAGACTCCCTCCACCCCATCGTCAACTACTTCATAGTGCCTCTCTTTGCCTTTGCCAATGCAGGCATATTCCTGCTGGATATGGAACCGGCATCGGTATTCGAAGGTGTGTCGCTCGCGGTGGTATGCGGTCTGGTGATAGGCAAGTTTCTCGGCATACTGCTGTTCAGCTTCCTCACAATCAAAACCGGGCTTGCTCCGATGCCCGCACATGCCAACTGGAGCATGATGGCCTCAATATCGATGCTCGGTGGCATAGGCTTCACAGTGTCGATATTCATAGCCACACTCAGCTTCAACGCCGCCATCCCCGCCCAGGCCGACCTACTGGCCCACGCCAAGCTGGGCATTGTGGCAGGCTCGCTTCTCTCGGGCATCATAGCCTTCATATGGCTTCACCTAACCCTCCCCAAAGGCGTCGCACCCGACGCGGTGGAGGAATAAACGAGACATTATACTCACAAAGACAGGCGACATACACCGTTCAATGTAGTATGTCGCCTGCCTTTGCGTTTACCTTCCTTATCCCTATCTGCAATTACCAAAGTATGGATGTAGAGATATTCTTTTCTCCGCTCAGCTCGCTGGGATTGGTTTACCTTTTTCCCATAATTA
>CABRZA010000090.1 GCA_902475285.1 uncultured Porphyromonadaceae bacterium | reverse complement strand
CGCCAATGCCCTCTCCCCACGCGAGAAAGAAGTGCTGCTCCTGATTCGTCGCGGCCTGGCAAGCAAACAGATAGCCGCTGCGTTGCAAATAAGCATCAACACCGTCAACCGCCACCGCCAGAATATATTGGCCAAGCTCAGTGTGGCAAATTCCGTCGAAGCCATAGTGGCCGCCGAGAGCATGCGGCTGCTCTGATGGTTATAAATCAGTATTGACGCATTGAGGTTTACGCCATAACTTTGCGACAAAAATTGCAAACCGAAATGCGTAAATCAATCATTGTCATTCTGGCCGCCATAGCGGCTACCGCCTTATTCGGCCTGCGTGCTTTCGACTGGCGGGGTGCCACGGTATACTTCGTGATCACCGACCGCTTCTGCAACGGCGACAGCACCAACGACCTCAACTACGGACGCTGCAACGACTATGGCAGCGAACGCCTCAACGCCGCCACGTTCCACGGCGGAGACTTCAAGGGCATGCTCTCCAAAGCCCGCGAGGGCTACTTCGACAGCCTCGGTGTGGATGTGGTGTGGCTCACCGACGCCTACGAGCAAATACATGGCTGGATGAGCGGCAGCGGTGCCGTCAACGATTTTCCCCACTACGGATACCACGGCTACTATCCCCTCGACTATACTCAGACCGACAAGAACTACGGCACCGTCGAAGAGATGCGTGCGCTTGTCGACGAGCTTCACAGCCAAGGCATACGCGTGATGCTCGGAGCAAACATCAACAACCCTGGCTACCCCACCCTCCTCGATGCCGTGCAGCTCGGTTTCGCACCGATAGATATGACGGAGGCCAAGGCGGCCGAACACATCGGCAGCTGGAGCTACGACGACTTCTTCGGCAACTGCGCCCAGTGGCAGGAGTGGTACGGCTCCGACTGGATACGTATGCCCGGCCAGTACAGCGAGGAGAATCCACTCACAGCCACACTCTTCGGCTTGCCCGACTTCAAGGACGAGAGCAGCGACACCGCAGCCATTCCCTCCTTTCTCCACCGTAAGTGGGCCAAGGAAGGCTCGGCAAACGACGCCTGGGTGTGCCCCGCCGCAAGGCCTTTGCGAAACGACCATGCCTGGACACCATTACAGTACATCACGGCATGGATAGCCGCATGGGTGGAAGAATTCGGCATCGACGGCATGCGCTGCGACATCGTCGAAAACTCGCACCTCGAATCGTGGAAAGTTCTCAACCGGGCTTGCAACGAGGCACTTGCTCGCTGGCGAGCCAAACATGCCGGCGAGGCTGCCGCCGACTGGACTGACCCATTCTACATGACTGGCGACTACGACGGCGCATGGATCGACCGCAAACCCGAATATGCCTCCGCTGGATTCGGCAGCATGGTTAATTTCTATTTTCCCAAACACGGCGACTTCGACGGCATCGTGGCCACATGGCAACAGATGGCCGACAGCCTGACGGCTCATTACGACTGGGCGCCGTTCAGCTATCTCAACAACTCATACCACCGCGATGCCGACAGCACCAGCATGGCCGCATGCCTCACAACCCTGCTTCTTGCGCCGGGTACTGTACAGCTTTTCTACGGCGACGAGAGCGGACGTAAAGAAAGCCTCGCGCGCCTGAACGTCGACAGCAACCAGGCATTCCGCTCCGACATGAATTGGTCGGCCATCGACAGCACACTTCTCGCACACACACGCACCCTCGGACGCATACGTCGCGATAATCCCGTGATAGCCACCGGCCGTCAGCGCACCATCGACGTACACACCGCTCTGCGCTACAACGACACCGACAGCGTGCTTATCATTCTCCATCCCGCCGAGGGCAACGGCCCTGCGCCTGCGCTCCCCCCTCACCGCAGCACAATATACGATTCGCCCTCGGTATCGATATTGAAACTGTAATCATTTTCGATAAGTGCCGAACTATTTTCCAAATTATATTTCGATATAGTGAGAATGGCAATTTTCCGGCTTCTTTAAAAGCCGAATTACACAAAGAATAGGCCTCTCGATTCCCGCGTCATACCCCATGCCGCAGGATTTCTTTTAATTATCGGTTTGTTAGGAAAATTTTGTAACTATGCACTCTAATTTTATCCTTCACCGATGCGAAATCTATTACCTATATTCATCATATTCATATCTTTTTTTTCAGCGGTTCGGTGCATGAACCGCGGTTCGTGCATATCGGACTTGAAATCGGTCTGTCGCATGCTACGGTCAACGGTATTGTGCAAGATACACGCGGTTATCTTTGGGTTGCAACACCCGACGGGCTAAATCGTTACGACGGCCATAAGTTCGACATTTTTACTCCCGACAGCAGCGACCATTATATCAGGACAGTAACCGCCGACACCACCGGACGGATATGGGCAGCCTCGGGGCGCACGCTCACTGTGTACGACGCTGCCAACGAACGTTTCATCAATCACTCATTTCCTGATGGCATATATGCCAATGTTTTGCTCCCCGACGGGGATGGCAACATTGTTGCGGGCACATCGTCGGGGCTGTATATATTCAATTCCGACAGCGAGAACTTCTCCCGAATGGAAGCACCCTCGGGTATCAATGTCACAGCACTGGCGCTCTATGACGACAAAATATACGCCGGTACCGACAAAGGTCGTGTCGATGAAATCGACGACAGGGGGGAAGTACGGCGTCTGCCACTCGGCGTACACGATGAGATAAACGTCTTTCTTGTCGATCGCGGCCGTCTGTTGATTGGCACCGAGGGGTATGGTCTGGTAAGCTTTGACGTGGCAACCGACCGTGCCGAGCGCATCGACCCCAACTTCAATGCCCCCTATGTGAGGTCGCTGGCCGTCGACTCCCAACGACGCTTATGGGTAGGCACCTTCACCGGCCTGTATATCATGGATGCCGAACGCAAAAAAAATGTTTTCAAAGACAATGCCTCGTCGCCGGAAGGTGGATTGAGCCATTCGTGGGTGCGAAATATATATCGACGACAACGGCGGCATATGGCTCGGCACTTTTTTCGGTGGCCTCAATTACTATCATCCGAGCCAAAATCAGTTCACCACCATAAGGAAAAATGCACACAACACTAGTTCGATAGCCGATAATATAACAGGTCCGATGGCGGAGGACAGTCACGGCCATATATGGATAGGCACCAACACCGGCCAATATCTACGATCCCGCAAAGCGTGAATTCCTGACAATCAAAACGGGCCACGGCCTCGGCTCGGACGACGTCAAGGCAATATAGATCGACGAGACCGAAGGCAACGCATATATCGGCACACATATCGGTGGACTGACTGTGGTCGACGCCGACGACGCGCGCCGCATAACGAGGCGCTTCGACAAAGTGCAGAGCGTCTACGATATTCTCAATGCGTCGCAGGGCAAACTGTGGCTCGCCACGCTCGACGGAGTATGGCTCTATGAGAAATCCGACAACAGCGCCAGAAAAGTAATCGACACCCCAAGCCGCGCCACCGACCTCCTTCGCGACAGCAAGGGACGGATATGGGTCGGAGGTGAGGACGGTATGGCTGTATACGCCCAGGAATGCGACGGCTTGATACAAGCCACGGTCTCCCGGGAGATATTGTTTACGCCACTCTCGAAGACCCCAACGGCAAGATATGGGCCACCACAAACTGCGGACTGGCATGTTTCAATCCGTCGGACGGCGAAATAATGAGCTACACCAAGCGCGGCGGACTGCACAACACTCAGTTTACCGACAAAAGCGCTCTCCGTTCGAGCAACGGCCTTCTATATTTCGGAGGCATCGAAGGTGTTACATTCTTCAACCCCAGCATCTTGGAGAATCACCGATCGACATACTGAAGCAAAGCGGTATATGCACGGGCTATGAGCGAAGGTTCATAGCCCTTTGCTATCATTGTGCGGAATATTTTCTGCCGTTCGGCCTTGTCGTGCACATTGGCAGATCGACGCATGCGGGCAAGAAGCTGGCGCGCCATAATGCGCGAGTACTCTTTTGAATCGATAAGTTCGAGCGCTTCGGCAATAGTGTCGGTGTCGACGCCCTTGGCCCGCAATTGGAGGCGGATTTTTATCCTGCCCCAACGCGCGAAGCGATATTTATCGCGGACGAATGCCTGGGCGAAACGGGAGTCGTCGACAAAGCGCCGGGCTGTGAGCGACTCTATTATTTCCTCGGCATCGGCCGGCGCAATGCGCCACTGCCTAAGCTTGGTTCGGAGCTCGCCGGTGGAATGCTCCGAACGGGCGCATAGCTCTTCAAGCCTTACCAAAGCCTGCTGGGGCTTTACTTCCTTCGGTTTGCGGAAAGCGCTCATGCGTCGGTGTCGGGTCGTCGGACAGTGACATAGCGGTATAGCCCGCGGTAATCGCGTATGGCCTCGGCGTCGTCGAAGCCTACTGCCGTGAGCAGGCGGCACGTCTCCTCGGGGAAACGGGAGTTAATCTCAAAATAGAGCCGTCCGCCGGGTACGATAGCCGCCATGGCATAACGGGCTATCGCGCGATAGAAAAGCAGCGGGTCGTGGTCGGGAACGAAGAGAGCGAGGTGCGGCTCGTAGTCGAGGACACGTTTATCCATATCGGCAGCCTCGCTTTGGCAGACGTAGGGAGGATTGCTAACGATGATGTCGAAGCGCGGGGCCGACGGCGGTGTGAGCGTGAGGATGTCGGCTTGCTCGAAATCGACCGTCGCCCTGAGAGCTTTTGCATTGGCACGAGCCATCGCGAGAGCGTCGGGACTGACGTCGATGCCTTCCACATGGCTGAAAGGGAGAGCCCTCGCCAACGAAATGGCTATACAACCAGAACCGGTACCGATGTCGAGCACACGCATGTCGCGGCGGCCGTCGGCATCGGCCACTATCATGTCGACGAGATGCGCCGTCTCGGGGCGTGGAATAAGCACGGCGGGCCCCACTGCATAGAGATTTCCCATGAACATCGCCTTGCCCGCGGCATACTGCACCGGTTCGCCGCCCTCAACTTTTTTCACCACAGCGTCGAGGCGCGCCTGCATGTCGGGAGTTATCTCCCGGTCGCCGTTGACGAATATGAAAGTCCGCGAGTATCCGGCCACATCGTCGAATATAATCTGCGCAGCCGAGCGCGCGGCATCGGCATTACCGAGGACGGGCACGAGCCTACGCGACACCGTGTCGAAATACTGGCGGACGGTGGTCATCGCTCGTCGTTGACGGATTCGTAGAGGAAGGGGTCGACGTCATCATCGTCATCGTCGTCGCCGTCCTCCGGATACTGATCGTCGACTTCGGCTTCGTCCCAATCGATGTCGTCGCCCCATTCATCGGGAGATATGCTGCGGATATCTTCTGCTTCTTCGTCGCTGTCGTCGGGCGTATTCTCGAATATGAATTCGTCTTCCTCGCGCACGCGATGGTGGCCGTCGAGGGGGCGGTGTATTATTTCTGTTGTGTCGATTCGGTTGTTCTCGTCGTTGATGGCTTTCCAAAGCATGTCTTTGAGCTCGGTTATACCCTGGCCGGTAACGGCGGAGATGAACACCGAGGGGACACCCTCGGGGAGCGTCTTGGCGATTTCAGTGCGGAGCTCGTCGTCGAGCATATCGCTCTTGCTCACGGCAAGGACTCGGGGCTTGTCGACAAGCTGGGGATTGAAACGGCTGAGCTCGTTGAGGAGAATGTCGTACTGAACCGATATATCGTCGGCGTCGGCAGGCACCATGAAGAGAAGCACGGCGTTGCGTTCGATATGACGAAGAAACCGCAGACCCAGACCTTTGCCTTCGCTGGCGCCCTCGATAATACCGGGGATGTCGGCCATGACGAAGGAGCGGTTGTCGCGATAGGATACTATACCGAGCTGCGGCTCCATTGTTGTAAATGGATAGTCGGCAATCTTGGGTTCGGCCGCACTGACGGCAGATAGAAGCGTCGACTTTCCGGCGTTGGGGAAGCCCACGAGGCCCACGTCGGCAAGCATCTTCAATTCGAGAACTACCGAGCGCTCTACGGCGGGTTCGCCCGGCTGTGCATAGCGCGGCGTACGGTTTGTGGAACTCTTGAAATGCCAGTTGCCCAGGCCGCCTCGTCCACCGCGCAGGAGTTTCACTTCCTGACCGTCGTCGGTAACCTCACAGAGGTACTCTCCCGTCTCAGCATCGAAAACCACAGTACCGCATGGCACGTCGACGACAACATCGTCGCCATCCTTGCCGAAACTGCGTCCGCCCGAACCGCTCTGACCGTTGCCGGCGAATATGTGGCGGCGGTATTTAAGAGGCAGAAGCGTCCACATATTACGGTTGCCCCGGAGAATGATGTGTCCGCCGCGGCCGCCGTCTCCGCCGTCGGGGCCACCCTTGGGCACGTATTTGGCACGATAGAAATGGCGCGAGCCGGCGCCGCCCTTTCCCGAGCGGCAGAGTATCTTCACATAGTCGATGAAATTTGATTCAGCCATGACTTTTTTCGTAGGTAATGTTCATTTAGATATAAAACGCCTTATTGCTGCGGTATGTTTTCCATGGCGCGGTGATGGCGCATGAGTTCGGCGGCCTGGCGGAAGTCGACAGGCGAGCCGACGTCGATCCAAGTGCCACGGATTGTATAGTATGTGACGCGACAACCTCGGGCAATGGCCTGCTCGACGAGGTCGGTAGCATCGGTGCGTCGCCCCTTGGGCAAGGTGCGGAGCAAGGCGTTGGAAATTATATAGATTCCGGCGTTGGCATAATAGGAGTAAGACGGTTTCTCCTCGATGGAGGCCACGGCGTCGGTATCGTCGGGATTGAGAGTGAGGATGGCATATGGCACCGAAACCTGATAGGGTATGACGGCAATCGTGATGTCGGCTGCGGCTTCGCGGTGGCGCAGATACATGTCCTCGAAGGAGACGGTGGTGATGAGGTCGGAATTCATCACGAGAGTGTCGCCGGTTTCGGGAACTCCTATCTCCGCCACGGCGCCTATTGTACCGAGGGGTTGCCGCTCGCGATGGCATTTTACATTCACGCCTGCAACGGGGCGGGAAAAATGCTCGTGCACTTGCTCGGCGAGATAGCCGGTGGCAACCGTAATGTCGGATATACCGCAGGCCGCGAGGGCCTCGATGTTGTAGTCGATTATGGCCTTGCCCTCGATTTGGAGAAGTGGTTTGGGTGTAGTGAGGGTTGCGGGGCGCAAACGTTCGCCTTTTCCGCCGGCCATGAGAATTGCACCTATGGGCAGGAGGGTATGCTGCCTGCTGAGGTCGAGTGTGTCGGCAATCCGACCGTCGGCATCGAGCACAGGCACAAGGCTTATCCCGTCGTTTCGGAAGCGGCGAAGGTCGGCGGGGTCGATGGCGCCGGCCGCGACACTACGGAACGATTTATGACATGCCGACATCACACTGTCGGCCAGCAACGCTCCGGCTATGAGCGCACGGCGGATATCACCGTCGGTGAGCGAGCCTACGACCCTGCGGTCATCGTCGACGACAAAGAGCGTCATGACGGCGCCGGGAAGCTTGTTGAGGCTCTGCAACGCCTCCAAGAGCGTGGTTGATGCCTTTATTTCGTGCCTGTTCATGAATTTCTGTCTTTTATAATTTGCTCGGCGCGCTGCCAGTCGGCAAGCGTGTCGAGGTCGATGCTTCGCTCCGCCGGCATGACATAGGGCAAACGGCGCGGAAAGACACCCATGGGCATAGCCTTGATGGAGTCGGGAGTGATTACGTAAACGGCGCCGTTGTACTCCCATATCTTCGGTGCATCCTGGCGCCGGGTGAAGAGGCCGTCGCCCTTGCACACATGGAGCATGCCGTCGGAGTCGGTTTCGAAGAGGTTGTAGTAGGGATTGGCATCGGAAGGAGCGACACTTACCACCATGTCGATGTCGGGCGACCACATATCGAGAGCCGCAACAATGTCGTCGGCCGTGCGGAAAGGCGACGTGGGCTGCAAGAGCACGACGCAATCGAAACGCAGACCGCGTGCTTCGGCCCACGCCATTGCGTGGAGCACCACATCGCGGCTCGGCGTGGTGTCGCCGGCAAGTTCGGAAGGGCGCATGTAAGGCACAGCAAGTCCTGCCTCGCGTGCGGTCCGGGCAATCTCTTCGCTGTCGGTAGAAAGCAGAACGGTGCCTCCGCGGCGCTCCGCGGCGGCTTGCGCAGCAAATATGGTATAATGGATGAGCGGCAGTCCGCCGAGAGGCTTGATGTTCTTGCCGGGTATGCCCTTGCTGCCGCCGCGGGCAGTGATGATATAAAGCGGTGTCATTGTGGCAGATCGTAGAAGACTTTAGGTTTGGCCGGGAGAGCGTCGAGAAAAGCGACGACGGCATCGACCATCAGAGTGAGAGTGTCGCCGTTGCCGGCGTAAGGATTCTCTTTACGCGAGGCAATTAGCTGCATTTCAGGGCTCAGGGCCTTGCGCATTGCGGCGACGATGTCGGCGGTGCTGTCGCCGCAATGAATGATCGACGGAGCTGAAATGCGCCCCTGCTGGCGAATGCCGATGTCGACGGTAGGCGTACCGGCCGACGGAGCCTCGACGATTCCGCTCGACGAATTTCCCAATACCATCACGGCGCTGTGGAGCAACTGCATGTAGCGGCGCATACCCAAGGATGCCACCAGGCGCACATTGTCGGGACGACGGGCGGCATAGTCGGAAGCGCACGCAAGAAGGCTGTTGCCTCCGGCATCGTTGTTGGGCGCAGTCACCACATAGGTAAGCTTGGGAAAGGCGTCCATAGCTTCGAGCAGAGCCTCGAAACGGGCACGAGGCGATGCGGCGGAGTCGTGTGTGGCCGGATGATATGTTACGGCCACAAGACGAGCCGAAGCGTCGACGCCGAGAAATTCGCGCAATTCGGCGTCGCTTGCCCTCGGGGCATTGAAGGCGTTCCAGACACCTATGGCTCCGGTATTGACTACGGCGTCGGGCGCCTCCCCCATTTGGATAACACGCCGGCGATAGTCCTCGGTGGCAGTAAGATGCAGATGCGAGAGTTTGGTGATTGCATGACGGAATACATCGTCGAGCGCACCGACAGTAATCTCCCCTCCGGCAATATGTACAATCGGAATATGCATGGCAGCTGCAGCGGAGGCCGTGGCAAGCATCTCGTAACGATCGCCGAGGATGATGACGGCATCGGGCGCGAGACTTGCGAATGCCTGTGCCATCCCCCTGAGGCACAGCGACATTGCAAGGGCGCGGGAAGCGTCGTCGTCGCCTTCGGCATCGATAGGCACACGCCATGCCACGTCGAACCCGTCGGCGGTAATTTCGTCGACGGTATGGCCATAGCGGGGCATAAGGTGCATATTTGTAGCTATAATATCGACCTTAACGCCCCGTCGGACAAGCTCGCGACATACCGGCCGGAGCAATCCCCAGTCGGCACGCGTACTTGTGGCAACAGATATTCTTCTCATATTCTCTTCGAATCAGATTACAAAGTTACGAAATATGCCCCACCCCGCAAAATCCCAACTCAAAGTAAGCAGCAACATTCGTAACAGTGCAATCAATGCCGTTGAATATTAAACCAAAATGTCAATGTTCTCTTTTTTGATACAAAGTTACGGCTCCGAGCAAGGGAATTATCCCCGATTTTTTCCCAATGGGAAAAAGTTGGGGCAAAAAAT
>CABRZA010000089.1 GCA_902475285.1 uncultured Porphyromonadaceae bacterium | reverse complement strand
CGGGAGACTTTACTTTATGAAAGTCTTCTTACCGTTGATGATGTAGAAGCCGGGGGCGAGGGCTCGGACGGCATCGGCGTCGGCATTGCGGAGAACGACGCGACCGTCGATAGAAATCACTGTTGCGGCTGCGGAGGCTGCCTCGACGGAACCTACGCCTACATAGTTGCTGTCGACTGTATAGGTGGCCTGGAAGCTGTCGCTCGATGTCACGCCGTCGAGGAAGAATGTGCCGTAGTTGAAGCTGAGCACATAGTTGCCGTCGGCGGTTGCAGGCTGTTTGAGGGTAATTTCAAAGGTGGGATGAGCTGTGCCTTCGACCTTTGCCACTGAGGGAGTCTCGGAATAGCTGTAATCGCTCTTGCGGAAGAACACGCCGTACTCGTTGAAGAACTCGGCCTCGTCGGCATTGGCAAATGTGAGGGTAATCTTGTCGAGACTGTTTACGGTGCTGCCCGATGCCGGGGAGAAGTCGTACTCGCAGGTCTTGGGCGCAACAATCTGCCATGTCTTGGCAATGGCGGGCGACTCAGTGCCAGAAATGAGGAGGGCACCGGCGGCGATGTCGATAGAAAGAGTACCTTCCTTACCGATATACTTGGCATCGGTAATGCTGAAGTTGAGGGAGTTGCCTTCGACAGAAGCATGGTATTCGCTGGCTCCCAGCACCTCGTCGTCGAATTTCACGGTGATTTTGTCGGCGAAGCCATCGTTGCGTTTGAGGGCTTCCGACTCGGAGAATACAAACGATACTTCGATACTGTAATCGCTCATCTGGAGCTTGTCGCCCTCGGGCGATGCTGTCCAGGAGAGGTCGACTTCACCCGACTTGACCAGTGTATAGGAAGCCTGGATTACGGGGCTGTCGTAGAGGCCGTCGATTATGAAGGAACCTTCGTCGATGAGCAGTGAATAGTCGCCGGGGACAGTGGAGGGATTGAGCACATTGAGGTTGAACGTGGGATACTCGGCATCGGCTACGGCCTCAACCTCGATTGAGGGAGCAATCCACGAGTTGCTGCGGAGGATGATGTACTCTTCATATACAGAGGCTTTCTTAGCCTCGGGGAACTCGAGCTTGAACTGGGCCAGCGACTCTATGGAGCTTCCGGGGGCAGGGGTAAGGACATAGGCATACTCCTTGACGTCGCCGAATGTGCAGCTGTACTCGATGGCGGGCGAAGGAGCGCCGTCGACGGTGAAAGCGCCGGCATCGATGCTTATGGTCATCACGCCGGGGCCTACGAAGACATCGGGATTGATGATGAATTCGAGAGTGGGGTCGCCATAGTAGGGAGCGGGGATGCTGTATCCGAACTCGCGCATAGCGTTGGTGACCTTGGAAAGCTCGGTCTTACCGAACTTCACGCGTATACCGGCCAGCTCGTCGGAAGGTTCAAGCGACACTTCCGATGCGCCGTCGAAGGTGAAGTAGATGTGGCCGGCGTACCCGTCGGGCAGCTCCTCGACACCACCGTTGACAGGCTCGCAGGTGTAGGTAATGTCGGCGTCGGGATTGACGGTGAAGTTGGCGCTGATGAGGGGACTCGTCTGCTCGAACTCTTCGGTCATCATGTTCATCTTCACGAAAGCACCGGCGGGAAGAGTTAGAGTCCACTCGCCTGCGTCCTTGATGGTGACGGGCTCTTCGTCGGCGTCGACGGGATAGATGGTGTAGGTGTTGCCCCAACCCTGTGCGTAGGTGGCGTAGGTTGTGGTGCCGTTGGAGAATGTGCCCGATACCTCTGGATTGGCGGCAAAGCTATAGTCATACTCGCCGAAGCGCGGGAAGGTGATGCTTACAGATGCAATCTGGCGCATTTCGCTTCCGGCTTCGGGGTCGAAGGTGTAGTACTCGATGTCGTCCTTGGCCGTTGCAGAAACTGTGTAGGTGGCGGTGATGAGTTCGTTGTCGGTGCCGTCGACCTTGACTTCGCTGTCGGTAGCGTCGTCCCATGTATATTCGCAGAATAAACCTGCTGGAATTGTGAGAGTGTAGGTACCCTCGGCAGTCTGGGTGGGGAAGATGATGTTGACGGCATTCATAGGCCACGACTCCATGTCGACCGATGCTTCGGTTGCGTAGACCGTACCGGCAGCACCGACAAGAGTGATTTTTTCGGCGGCGTCGTCGGCAGCGCGCACCATGTTCTCCTCACCGGAGAGGTTGAAGGAAGCACGTATTGTGGTGATAGATTTCACTGGGGTCTCGGCCGACGGCATGAGGCCCGCAAAGGGGAGGGCGCACCAGGCACTGAACGGAGTCAGCAGGGCTGCGGCGACAGCAGAAAGTAAAAATTTTCTCATAGGAAATGAGTTAAACAAATTTGATGAATAGGTTTATTATTATTCTGTTGATGTAAGTTGTGTCGGCGATAAAATATTGTTCTTTAAGAAAACAAATCTTACGGTGGAGGCGACTAACGACTGCAAAATTAAATAAAATTTTTCAAAAGCGGAGCATTTGGACAGAAAAAAATTTAAAAAATGGTGCAAAATGGCAGCAAAAATGTCTATAAAGCGCCGTGCCCGTGAGCCGATGCCATCGCGTACGATGTATTAACAACGGTTAAAATATGCGTTTACTCGGCGGCAAATGCGTAACTTTGCAAAGTGAATGAATATGTGATAAGCATTTCCAAGGAGGCCATCGCCGATATGCCCGTGACAACCTTCTCCGGCCCGATAACGCTGGTGGAGACTGCCTCTTTGGCCCGCACGGCCCTGCGCGCGCTGGCCAAAGAGAGGGTTGTGGGCTTCGACACCGAGACACGTCCCTCCTTCCGCAAGGGTCAGCTGCACAACATGGCCCTGATGCAAATTTCGACATCGGAGCGATGCTTTCTGTTCCGCATCAACAAGATAGGCATCAGCGCCGAGCTCAAAGAATTCATCGAGAACCCTTCGGTACTCAAAATCGGTCTGTCGCTACAAGACGATTTCAGCGTGCTCCGGCGGTCGACTCAGTGCGAGCCGCAAGGCTTCGTTGACTTGCAGAAGATGGTGAAGGACTTCGAAATCGCCGACACATCGCTAAAAAAAATCTACGCCATACTCTTCGGGCGGCGCATAAGCAAGGCGCAGCGGCTCACCAACTGGGAGGCCGAGAGCCTAACGCCGCAGCAGCAGGCCTATGCGGCTCTCGACGCCGTGGCGTGTCTGGACATATACAATCTCCTCAAAAGCGGAGACTTCGACCCCACCCTCTCTCCGTGGCGCCATCTGCGCAACGACGAGAGGGCCAAGGCTTAGACGGCAACTTTTATGAAAGTAAAACGTTCGACTTTAATACCAGCGGTGCTTGCGGTATACCTCGCCGTGATGGCCGGCATAGGCTATCCGGAATATGCCGCCGGGCACACGTCGGCACTCTACTATTTCGGCACCATAGCCGTGACCATAGTAATTCTGGTGCTTCTCCACTTCAACCTGCGGCGTCGCGAACGCCTGCGGCAGGAGCGTGAAGACGACATGGCCAGAATCGAAAACCGCAACAGCGACAAATAACCAAAACCCTCCATAAAGCTATATGGCTCATAAAGCACTCCTTATCATCCTCGACGGATGGGGCATAGGCAAGCACGACCACGCCAATGCCATCTACAGCACCCCCACACCCTACTGGGACTACCTTCTGAAAACCTACCCGCACTCCGAGCTTCAAGCATCGGGAGAATATGTGGGCCTCCCCGACGGTCAGATGGGCAACTCCGAAGTGGGTCACCTCAATATCGGCGCCGGACGTATAGTGTATCAGGACCTTGTGAAAATCAACAAGGCCATAGCCACGGGCGCCATCCTCGACAACCCCGAAATAAAAAGCGCTTTCGAGTATTGCGCCACCACCGGGCAGGCCATGCACTTCATGGGCCTGACGTCGAACGGCGGCGTGCACTCGTCGCTCGAGCACCTCTTCGCACTCTGCGACATCGCCAAGAAGTACGGCCTCACGAAGGTATACCTCCACTGCTTCATGGACGGCCGCGACACCGACCCCCGCAGCGGCATAGGCTTCATCCGTGAAGTTACGGAGCACTGCGAGAAATCGGCCGGCGTGATAGCCTCCATCATAGGACGGTACTACGCCATGGACCGCGACCGCCGCTGGAACCGCGTGAAAGAAGCCTACGACCTTTTGGTGGAGGGCAAGGGCGAACAGGCCACCGACATGGTGAAGGCCATGCAGGATAGCTACGACAACGACGTGACCGACGAGTTCATCAAGCCCATCAACAACGCCACCGTCGACGGCACCATCAAGCCCGACGACTGCGTGATATTCTTCAACTACCGCAACGACCGCGCCAAGGAACTCACCGAAGTGCTCACGCAGAAAGATATGCCCGAGGAAGGCATGCACACCGTGCCGGGGCTGCAGTATTACTGCATGACTCCGTACGACTCGTCGTTCAAGGGCGTGCACATCATCTTCAACAAGGAGGATGTGAAGAACACGCTCGCCGAATATCTCTCCGACCAGGGCAAGAAGCAGCTTCACATCGCCGAGACCGAGAAATACGCGCATGTGACATTCTTCTTCAACGGCGGCCGCGAGGCAGCTTTCCCCGGCGAGGACCGCATACTGGTGCCTTCGCCCAAAGTAGCCACCTACGACCTCAAGCCCGAGATGAGCGCCTACGAGGTGAAGGACAAACTGGTCGAGGCCATCGACACGGAGAAGTACGACTTCATCGTGGTGAACTACGCCAACGGCGACATGGTGGGACATACGGGCATCTACCCGGCTATACAGAAGGCTGTGGAGACTCTCGACACCTGCCTCCACGATACCGTGGAAGCCGCCAAGGAGCACGGCTATGAGGTGATAATCATAGCCGACCACGGCAACGCCGACAACGCCGAGAACGCCGACGGCACGCCCAACACGGCGCACTCGCTCAACCCGGTGCCTTTCGTGTATGTTACGGCCGACAAGGCTGCCACCACCGACAACGGCATCCTCGCCGACGTGGCACCCTCGCTGCTCCACATCCTGGGAGTGCCCCAACCTTCTGAAATGACGGGCAAAGATCTCATCAAAGGTTGACGATACCCCAAGATAAAAACAGCACCCCTGCGACCGAGGCCGCGGGGGTGCTTTTTATACGATTGTCGGGAAAGAGGCATCAGAGGATTATGACGTGCATGTGGCTTTACATCGACATCATGATTGGCAAGCGGCTCTACGCAGTCGGGGTTCTTGTCGCATATCCATTGAAGCAAGCGGAGCTGTTAGGCGCGGGGGATATAAGGGCCCGCAATATAGAACGCGTATCTTTATGCGCTTCATATACCTACCGATAGTTAGAACGGAGGTTTGGTTGAGCCTATAAAACGAAACAGTGCCGCGCGTGATGCGCGGCACTGTGCGGAGTATTTCACTTATGAGCTCAGGGAGTGACAAGGTCGGGGATGTCGACGAGGCGGATGTTGAAGCGGAGGGCCGAATAGGGTTCGATTACACCCTGGGCCACAGAGCCATATCCGAGTTCGTAGGGGACTATCACCTCGGCGGTGTCGCCGCAGCGCATCTGCTGCTCCATTGCCACGGTCCAGCCCATGACGAGGTTGCGGAGCTGCGCCTCGTAGATGCCCTTGTCGCCGTAGGCCGTGAGGTTGTCCGACGAGTCGACGGGTGTGCCGTCGCAGAGATGCAGCTTGTAGCGCACACGCACGGTGCTGGTGTAGTAGGGCGAGAGGTTTCCCTCGGTCTCGGCGCGGTCGTTGAAGTAGTGCATGAGGACGAAAGTGCCGGCGTTCCACTGTGGCACCACCGTTGTATAGTATGGGGTGCCGTCGGGGTTGGTCTTGGCCTGAAGCTCTTCGAGCCATGCATTGTTGAACTCACGCCAGTCGGTGTACTTGTCCCAGGTGCTCTTCTCGTCGTTCGAACATGCTATGGCACCCAAAGCGAGGAGGCCGCCGGCTACAAAGGGGAGGAATTTCATCGGCAATCAGAATTGAACTGTTGGAGCTTTTGCGGCCTCGGGGTCGGCCTGGAACTGAGCCTTGGTCGAGAAACCGAAGATGCCGGCGAAGACATTGGCGGGGAAACGACGCACGGTGGTGTTGTAATCCTTGACAATGTCGGTGTAGCGCGTGCGCCATGTGGCAATGCGGTTCTCGGTGCCCTCGAGCACGGTCTGGAGGTTGTTGAACTGCTCGTTGGCCTTGAGGTCGGGATAGGCCTCGCGGACGGCGTTGACGTAGATGCTCAGGGCCTTGTTGAGGTCGGCCTGGGCGGCGGTGTAGCTCTCGAAGCGTGCGGCGTCGGAAGGAGTGGTGCCTTGCTGGAGCTCACCGGCGTGGTTGTAAGCATCGGTGAGGCCGGCACGCGCGCGGGTCACATTCTCGTAGGTGGAGCTTTCGTGTTCGGCGTAGCCTTTGACGGTCTCCACCATGTTGGGAATAAGGTCCATGCGACGCTGGTACTGCACCTCGACGTTGGCCCAAGCCTGGTCGACTTCGTTCTCGAGGCCAACGAGCTTGTTGTAGGTGCGAATGCCGAGGACAGCGAGGACGGCGATGATGCCGACTACGACGCCGATAACAATGAATTTTTTCATATCGAATTGAGTGAGAGATTATTTGAGCTTACGCAGCAGCGAAGGTATGCTCACGCGGTCGTGGATGAGGCGATGGAGGTCGGCGATGTTGACGCGTGTCTGCTCCATGCTGTCGCGCTCGCGGAGGGTAACGGTGTTGTCTTCGAGCGTCTGATGGTCGACGGTGATGCAGAATGGAGTGCCGATGGCGTCCTGGCGACGGTAGCGCTTGCCGATGGCGTCCTTCTCCTCGTAGTGCGTGGAGAAGTCGAATTTAAGGTCGTCGACAATCTCGCGGGCCTTTTCGGGGAGACCGTCCTTGCGCACCAGAGGCAGCACGGCGCATTTCACGGGTGCGAGGGGCGCGGGGAGGTGGAGCACCACGCGGGTGTCGCCGCCGGGGAGGGCCTCTTCTTCGTAGGACGAGCAGAGGACGCTGAGGAACATGCGGTCGACACCAATCGAGGTTTCGATCACATAGGGGGTATAGTGCTCGTTGGTCTCTGGATCGAAGTACTCGATTTTCTTACCGGAGAACTTCTGATGCTGGCTGAGGTCGAAGTTGGTGCGGGAGTGTATACCCTCGACCTCCTTGAAGCCGAAGGGCATGAGGAACTCGATGTCGGTGGCAGCGTTGGCGTAGTGGGCGAGCTTCTCATGGTCGTGGTAACGGTATTTCTCATCGCCCAGGCCGAGAGCCTTGTGCCAGCGCAGGCGCCATTCCTTCCACTGCTGGAACCAGCGGAGCTCCTCGCCGGGACGGACGAAGAACTGCATTTCCATCTGCTCGAACTCGCGCATGCGGAAGATGAACTGGCGGGCCACAATCTCGTTGCGGAAAGCTTTGCCAATCTGCGCGATGCCGAAGGGTATGCGCATGCGGCCGGTCTTCTGCACGTTGAGATAGTTGACGAAGATGCCCTGGGCCGTCTCGGGGCGGAGGTATACGGTCATGGCTCCGTCGGCGGTGCTGCCCATCTCGGTCTTGAACATGAGGTTGAACTGGCGAACTTCGGTCCAGTTCTTAGTACCCGACACGGGGCATACGATTTCCTCGTCGACAATAATCTGACGGAGCTCCTCGAGGTCGTTGGCGTTCATTGCGTCGGAGAAACGCTGGTGGAGGGCGTCGCGGTGAGCCTGGAGCTCAAGCACGCGGGCGTTGGTGGCGCGGAACTGGGCTTCGTCGAATGCTTCGCCGAAGCGCTTGGCAGCCTTGGCTATTTCTTTTGCAATTTTGTCGTCGATTTTGGCTATCTGGTCCTCGATGAGCACGTCGGCGCGGTAGCGCTTCTTGCTGTCGCGGTTGTCGATTAGGGGATCGTTGAAGGCGTCGACATGGCCGGAGGCCTTCCAGATGGTGGGGTGCATGAAGATTGCCGAGTCGATGCCCACGATGTTGTCGTGGAGGAGTGTCATGGCGTCCCACCAGTAGCGCTTGATGTTGTTTTTGAGTTCTACGCCGTTCTGGCCGTAGTCGTAGACGGCCGAGAGACCGTCGTAAATCTCGCTGGAAGGGAATACGAAGCCGTACTCCTTGGCATGCGAAACTATTTTTTTGAAGACATCGTCTTGTTGTGCCATATCTTGTATTGGTTGAATGTTCTAAATTGCAAAATTACACATTATTGGCCAATAAGCCCAGAGCATGGACTTAAAAAACTATAATTTCGGCCGGGAGTGTCAGAATTTGGAAGGGTCGTCGGTTGAGGCAGGGTCGCACACAGCATTGAGGATGCGCGCCAGGCGCAGGCCTCCGCGGAGGAGCTGCTGCTCAATGACGGGAGTCCAGGCCGCAATCTGGTTGTAGCTCACTTTTGTTCCTACGGGGAAGTAGTCGTAGACGCGCGTGGCGATGTCGAAGGTCTGGCGTGCCCAGTCGTCGACGTTGCCTGCGGTCTCGGTGGCTTCGGCCTCGGCGTCGAGACGGTCGATCTGCTGCTGCCACTCGGTGTAGCTCCATGCGTGGCCGGAGTTCATGAGCGAGCCGTCCCAGATGGAGTGGAGGTTGGTGTCGCGCTCGAAGAAACGTACCTTAGTGCGGTTCCCACCGAGGTCGGAGAGGTGGCCCATGTGCATGGGCTGGTGCATGTCGCCCACAAGATGTATGATGATTTTGAGTGCGAGGACCTTCTGGTCGCGCGTCGAGAGGGTGTCGGAGAGGAGGGTCACCTGCTCGCGTATGGCGGTGACAACGTCGCCTTTGGGATTGAGGGCGGCGGCGTCATAGGCCACACCTTCGTCGATGTTCTTGTAGTGCCAAGTTTTGGTGTAGGCATATGGAGGCGTGTGGCTGGCGTTGTCGAGCCAGTTGGCCCAATATACGGGCGAGCGGCCGTCGAGGAGCGAGGCCACGGAGTCGGCGGCAGCGGGGGTGAGGTGGCACTCGGCGATATATGCCACTGTGTCGTGTCCTTTCTGGCTCCATGCCGATGCTTGGAGGGCACATGCGCCGAAGAGTGCGAGTGCGGCGAGTTTCAGAGTTTTCATTTCAGTGATTTAAGCAAATATCATAAAACAGCGACAGCGGCGAAGCTCCGTGAGGGAGCAACGCTCGCTGTGCGTGTTTCTGACCCGGAGAGGTTTAAGCCTCGCCCTGAGCTACGGGGATAACGTTGATGAACTTGCGACCGTTGCGACCTTCAGTGAAGGTAACGGTGCCGTTCACCAGAGCGTAGAGAGTGTGGTCCTTGCCGATACCTACATTGAGGCCGGGGTGGTGCACGGTGCCGCGCTGACGCTTGATGATGTTGCCGGCTTTTGCGAATTGACCACCGAAGATTTTCACGCCGAGGCGTTTGCTTTCTGATTCACGGCCGTTCTTAGAACTACCGACGCCTTTTTTATGTGCCATTAGTAATAATGATTTTGACGCTGATGCGTGGGTGGAACAATTAGTTAAGCTTGGATGTCTTTGATGACAACTTTGGTGAAGTACTGGCGGTGGCCGTTTTTACGGCGATAGCCTTTGCGACGTTTCTTCTTGAAGACAATCACCTTGTCGCCCTTAACGAGCTCTTCGGCGATTTCGCACACTACTTTCGCACCTTCGATAACGGGGGTGCCAACCTTTACCTCGCCTTCGTTGTCGACAAGCAGAAC
>CABRZA010000088.1 GCA_902475285.1 uncultured Porphyromonadaceae bacterium | reverse complement strand
GCCGTAAATCATAACCTATAAATAATATGGAAATAAAAAATTACTGCAAACTCCGTCCTTGTCGATACGAAAACTACATCTCGTTTCCTCATACAAAGAGATGCTTAGAAAGAGAACTGGCACATAGCACCCACGCGCTGAGCCGTACTGTGCCGCCGGTTGAAATTCTGGCGCTTGCCTATATCGAATTCGGCTCCTACCTGTATGCGCGGCGTCATGTTCCAAAAGATGTTCACGGCTCCGAGGAGCCCGTATTTGTATTCTTCGCCGTCAACGTCATGTTTGGGCAGATATCGCGTCTGGCTGGCGGTCACGCTCATGAAAAGCTCCGGCAGAATGTTGTAACTCACACCCGCGCACCACCCCAACGATGCCGGTGCATACATTTTGCCGGGGCGGTCCGGATCGCCCACAAGGTCGTAGCCGCCTATCAGAAGATCGCCGCCCAGCCCCGCGTAGCCTTTGCCATAGTTCACACTCCCGTAGAAAGTTAGCTGCGGCATTGGATTGGCGACGGTGCTCAGCTGCAAGCCCCAGCCCGAGAGAAAGTGGTTGCGGCCCGCTGTGAGGTCGCGGTAGCCAAGTGTGCGGTATATACCCGCCACGCGCACATGCTGCCCGCGTGCCCACTCGTATTGCGCGAAGGCCGCGAAGTCGGGCATCTTGTTGCTCACCTTGCCAATGGCCACGTTGTCGACATTTACCGACGCTTCGGGAGTCTCGGCGCTGACGGCCAGATACCATCGCTTCTTTATCACGGGCATGTAGCGCAGCAGCACGCGCGTGGGCGAGATTTTGTTGTTCGGCCCTTGTGCGTCGACTGTCGGCGGTTGCGCTGCGGGGTCGGAGAAAGTCGAAGGCGCATAACCTACCGTGAAGTCGTTGATTATGGCATAGGCTTTCTTCAAGCGGAAGTCGCGCCGCTCGTAGCCGTTAAAGTTGGCCTCGATATATAGCTGATGCTTGCCCAGAGTCTTGTTGCTTCCCAATACGCGGAAGAACAGACAGGTACCGGCCGGCGACGTGCCGAAGTTCTTCATGTTTCCGGGGTCCGGTGTCATGGGTATGAGGTAGGGCGCGAAGCCGGGAGAGGGTATGGCGCCGTCCCAGTCGTAGTAGGCGCGCATACGCACGCATCCGCCTATGCCCATGGCGAGTTGTGCGTCCTTGCTCAGAAAGAGGAAGTAGGGCGCTCCGGGGTCTTGAAAATGACGGAACTGGTCGTAATAGAACGTGGCCACGGCCTCTCTGACAGAGTCTGCGTTGGCCGCGGCAATGCTGTCGGTGGGTTTGCCGTCGATGAAGATTACTTTGTTCGACTTGAGTTCTCGTGAAATCTGTTGGTCGCGGAGCGTGGTCTGGCCTACGCTGCAAAGAGAGCCGAAAAGCAGCATCGCTGCCGGGAGTGCATAGTGTGACGACATAATGAAAACTGTGGATGTGATGATAGAAATCAAACACATCCACAGTTCTGAAAGTTCGCTTCGGGAGCTTATCCGCAGTAGAAATATGCCTTGACTAATTTAGCCATTATCTCAGGGTTGTTGAGAGCTTCCTTGGCTTCGGCTGTGTCGAACGATTGCAGGCTGGCTATCGTGGCGTCGATGCTCTCGGGCGGGAACACTCCCTCGGCCTCGAAGTGCGTGCGGTAACGCTTGAGGCGGTCGGCCGATTCGGCGCAGTTGGCCGGCAGAGTGGGAAGAGCGTTGCACCGAAGGGCGTTCTCAGGCTTGTGGATATCGATGTCTACATAGTAGTTGTCGGATACTTCGAGGGCGTCGGGCATTTCCAGTCCGTAACGTACGGCCACGGCCAAAGCCGCAAGAAGTTTGTATACGTCCGCCGAGCAGTCGGCCGAGCGTATCTCGAAGGTTTGCTTCTGTCGTGCGTCCACATCGGCGCACGGCGGCTGAGTTCCGTTGGCTATGGCGCACATGTCGCTCTTCGACGTCCACCCCAAGGGCACGCGCACCAATACGGAGCGGTTGCGGTCGCCCCAGCAGATGTTTGTGGGGGCTTCCTGATGAGGTACGAGGCGGAAGTAGCTTGTGGGGTTGGTGTTGCCGAAGGCTGTTATCGCCGGGGCGAGGGTCATTATGCCGGCGATGGCGCGGCGAGCCGTGTCGCTCAACCTTCCGTCGGCATCGAGCATCACGCTCTGGCCTTCGCCGTCGGTCAGCCGCATGTGTATGTGCAGGCCCGAGCCGGCCTTGCCGACGATGATTTTCGGGGCGAAGGTCACGTCGAGGCCTTCGCGCAGAGCAAGGTTTCGTATGGCCCACTTGGCTATCATGAGCTCGTCGGCTGCCTGGCGTGCGTCAACGGGAAGAAACTCTATCTCGTTCTGTTCGTACACCTTGCCGTCGAGGGTGAAGTTGCCTACCTCGGAGTGGCCGTACTTGATATGTGCGCCGCAGCGGGCTATGCAGCTCATGCAACGGGTGCGGAAGCCGTTGAATTTGGCGAAAGGCGCCGACTCGTGATAACCCTTCTGGTCAACGGCCGGGAACATTTCCGATTCCTCGCCGATTACATAGTATTCGAGCTCGCCCATGGCATGGAAATGCATGCCGGTGCTCTCTGTGAGGCGTTGGCATGCCTTGTCGAGAAGGTTTTCAGGGGCGCCGGCGTAGGGCTGTCCGTCCTTGTCGAAGAAAGAGCAGAGCATTGCGAGCGTGGGCACCTCCGCGAAAGGGTCGACGAAGGCCGTGCGGTAGCGCGGTATCACGTAGAGGTCGGAGCTGCCGGCCTCGATGGAGGGGAAGAGCGACGATCCGTCGACACGCTCGCCGAGCGAGAGTATCGTTTCGAGATACGCCAAGTCGTTCACCACGAAGTTGAGCGTTTTGAGCCTCCCGTCGGCGGCGGGATACATAAAATTGACCATTTCAATACTGTTCTCGGTAATGAAACGAACAATGTCGTTGCGGTCGAATGTCGATGGCTCTTTTTTCAAATAAGCCGTCACGACATTTTTCGAAAGTTCAAGTGTCTTTTCCATGGTAAATATTTAATGAACATTCGTTGCGATAGTCTTATAATAATTGGCAACGAAGTATGGGCGCTAAATATAGCGCCCGCTCAGGCTGTAAATACTATAATATTAAAATGTCTTTTGTTGCGGGTATCCGCTGCCCTCGTCGTCATAATCAAGCTATGGGCACCACGCCGATGCCGGGACGGTCGGGCAGAGTCACCTTGCCGTCGACAATCTTCATGCCGTCGAAAATATCGTTGGCAATCAGAAGGTTGCCGTCAAGGTCGGCCCAGTCGACAAGGGGTGCGAGCTGTGCGGCGGCGCTTACTGCACATGAGGTCTCGGTCATGCATCCCAACATCACTTTCAAACCCAGGGCCCGGGCAAGTGTGGCCATTTGGTAAGCCTCGTGCATGCCGGTGCTCTTCATGAGCTTGATGTTGATGCCGTCGTAGGCCTCGGCGGCACGGCGTACGTCGGGAAGGCGCTGGAGAAATTCGTCGGCGATGATGGGCAGCGGCGAGCGTTCGCGCAACCATGCTGTGTCGTCGAGGGCAGCCTTGTCCATTGGCTGCTCCACGAAGAGACAGTTGCGCTCGGCGAGCCAGTGGCACATTTCGAGCGCTTTCTCGCGGTCGCCCCAACCCTGGTTGGCGTCGACGCAGATGGGTACGTCGGAGTGACGGCGGAAGGCTTCGACTATCTCCTTGTCATGTTCAAGGCCCATCTTTATTTTGATGACCTTGTAGGGCGACGTCTCCTCTATCTTCTTCCGCATTTCGTCGGGATCGCTGTCGTAGCTGATGGTGAAGGAGGTGTTGGGGCAGTTGTCGGGATTGAGTCCCCAGATTTTATACCATGGCTGACCCATTATTTTGCCCGTGAGGTCGTGGAGTGCGATGTCGACGGAGGCCTTGGCTGCGCGGTTGTTGGGCGCGACGCTCTCCATGTACTCGTGGATGTCCTCAATACGGAAGGGATCGGAGAACTGGCTCAGGTCGAGCTTCGACAGGAACTCGGTCACCGACGTCACCGATTCCCCCAGGTAGGGTGGCATCGACGCTTCGCCGTAGCCGGTGATGCCGTCGTATTCGATTTCAACCTGCACGCCGGGTGTGGTGGTGCGCTGCGACCGTGCCAGGTTGAAGGCATGGCGCAACTGGAGCTCGTAGGGGCGGAAGCGCAGGTTTAGGCGTCCTGGACGTGCGGCAGGCCGCGTGGCGCTGTCGAGAGCCGACACGGATATCGGGCTGGATACTATGAAGGCTCCGAGAAGCCCTGTCTTTATGAAATTGCGGCGGTCCATATTGATGGTAATGTTGTTGGCGTTGGTGATAAGTGTGTTAGAAATACCACGGATGGTTTCGGGCGCGTACGATGCCCTGCGTTTCCTCGTTGCCATGTATGCGCACGGCGTGGAGGAAGGGCGTGGTGAGATAGTTGTCGGCTTCGGGGTCGACGCTGTTGCGCTTCACCCGGCCGGATGAGTGGACATAGTTGCCGGCATGGTCGTAGATACCTACATGTGTCACGCGGCCGGTCTGCGCGTTGCCGAAGAAGAGAAGGTCGCCGGCACGGCATGTGCGCCAGTCCTTGGCGTCGATGCGGGTGCCCGTGAAGGCTTGCTGCGAAGCGTCGCGCATAAGGATGATGCCGTTGGCGAAGTAGCTCACCTTCGCAAGCCCCGAACAGTCGATGGCCTTTGTCGATGTACCGCCCCAAAGGTAAGGTGTGCCTTCCATGGAGTAGGCGGTGTCGAGAATCCTGTCGGCGTCGAAGTCCTGGGCAGCCCATTCTTCCACGGGGTTGATATATTCGGTTGCCACATATCCGCGGCGTCCGTCGGGAAGCTCTATGAGGGCTTTGCCTGCGTTCACCACGAGCTGGTTGTCGGGTGTACCCACGATGCAGCCGTTGACGAGATCGGTCACCACGTCGCGCACGCCTTCGGCGTCGGCAGTGCGGAAGGCGCGCACCTGATATGGCCAGGTCACGATGAAGCGTTTGGCGCGGCGCCAGTCGGCGAGCTGAGCGGGAGTTTTTTCGGTCACCGACGATGTGGGCACCCAGGCAATGTAGCCGTCGGGCGTCTGAACCTGCCACCACTCCTTGGCCTTCTGCAACACGCGCAACGGAGTGCCCATCACTGCCTGCGTGGCCATTTCGGCGGCGTGTCGGCCGCCCGTGCGGAGGCTGGCGACGGGTATGCGCACCTGCGCCCACACGTCGTAGGGCAGGAGAGCGATGCTGTCGGCATACTCTAAGCCTCCGTCGGCAAGCGCCTTGCGGGCAGCTTTTACTGCTACGGAATCGGAGGCTTCGCCGCCCACTACCAATACGCCGTCGGGGTTGTGGTAGGCTTTGAGAGTGAATATGGCCTGACGCCCGTCGGGAGCGACGGCACTCTTGACGTCGGAGAGGATGGCCGATGCCTTGTCGAACTCGTTGGCCGACGATTGTGCGAAAGCCGCGCCGGCGGCTGCGAGTGCAAGGGCAAGGAGGAAGGCTTGTCTCATGGTTCGGATTCGATAGGTGTCTTGTTGATTATTTCAAGGTTGTAGCTCCATGCCGGATAGAACACGTTGCCCTTGGCGCACTCTACTTCGCCCACCTGGAAGTCGACGGTCTCGCTGCGCACGAATTGCTTGGCCGGATAGAAATCGCCGCACACGCCTTTGTTGGCGGCCAGACGGTGCGCGTCGATGCCGTGGGAGTAGAATCCGGTGTTCTCGGCGTCGTCGGAGCCGGTGTAGCGGCCGAACGATACGTCGACCGGGAGCCACCCCACGCCTTCGAAGTATACTTCGGCCCAGTCGTGGAGATTGACCTCGCCGGGATGGAGCATCCAGCCGCTTTCCCAGCGTGCCGGTACGCCAAGCGAGCGCATAAGCGAGATGTAGAGGAGCGACACTTGGCCGCAGTCGCCGTGGCCTTCGTCGACTACATACTGCGGTATGCAGGCTATGGTGCTGTATTCGCGTGCTCCGGCCCAGGGATAGCGGTCGATGATGTAGTCGAACACCATCTCGCTCTGTCGGTAGGGGTTGGTCTCGTTGCCTACGATTGCATGCGCGAGCGAGTCGAGGCGGATGATGTGCGGTGCCTCGACGGCCGTATATTTCCGGTATTCGGCAGATGCGGTGTCGTATGGCTTGATGTTGGCGAGAATGTCGGCCTCGGTGGCGTATTTGCCCGAGGTGACGAAGCGGCCGGTGTACTCGAAGTGCGCCGTGTCGCCCGGAGCGGGTGCGGGAGCTTCAAAGTAGATGCTGTTGTGTATGGAGCGCCCGTCGGAGAGAATGTAGGAAGAGGGTGTTGACGAGAGAACCTCGATGTTGCGCTGGCGGTCGGTGGCCATAGGCACGGGCATCCATACGCGGAGAGTGTCGCCGGCGAAAACCTCTTGGCCGGGCACATCGACGGTGAAACGGTATGTCACCTCGTGGCTGAGGCCGCGTGGATTGGTGCCGCGGTAGAACGACAGCACGGAGTCGACGTAGCTTATCCTCGCCGGGGAGGCTTTGTCGCCGCGACGGCGTGCACCGCCGTTGTAGGCCGGGTTTAGGAGATTGAGGTTGCGCGGCGACTTGCGGTGGAAGCGCTGCTCGCCGTCAATGGTTACGGCCTCGATATATTTGTGGCATAAAAACGAGTCGATGTCGGCATCGGTCAGTTCCGGATGCGCGCGCTGCAATGTTTCCAGCAGCTCCTGGCGCGACAGGGTGAAGTCGGCGGCTATGCGTCGGTCGATGGCGGCGGCAGAGTCGGTCTCGAGCCATACGGGGAGTTCGCGGACGGTTTTGTACTCTTCGGCCTTGACCGATACCATGTAAGCGCCGTAGGCTCCGAGGCATACGGCGGCTGCCAGTATCAGTATTTTTTTCGTACGCATTGTAGCTTGGGATAGTAGGATTGAAATTTCGGTAAAGTTAACATTATTTTGCGACCTGCGCAAGCGCCGAGCGTGAATAAATACAAAAAACACGCGGCACCGCTGCTTCTTTGCAACCATGCCGCGTGGTAGGGGGGCACTCTGAATTTTAGCTTTCGGGGATTGCGGGCTGGTCGGCCGATGAGATTACCTGGGTTACAATCTTCTTTTGTTCTGGGTCGTAGCCCACGATGATTTCGTCGCCTAAGCCTACTTTGGTGGAGAGCAGGAGCTCGGCGAGTTCGTCTTCGAGATATTTCTGGATGGCTCGCTTGAGGGGACGTGCGCCGAACTGCACGTCGCAGCCCTTGTCGGCGATGAAGTTCTTGGCTTCGTCGCTGAGTGTGACAGCGTAACCAAGGGCGGCAAGGCGGCGGTAGAAGCCGGCGAGCTCGATGTCGATGATCTTGAAGATGGCGTCGCGGTCGAGGGTTTCGAAGATTATCACGTCGTCGATGCGGTTGAGGAACTCCGGTGAGAAGGCCTTGTTGAGGGCTTTTGTGAGAACGCCGCGCGAGTAGTCGCGGTCGACCTCCTGCGTGGTGAAGCCAACGCCGCTGCCGAATTCTTTGAGCTGACGTGTGCCGATGTTCGACGTCATGATGATGATAGTGTTCTTGAAGTCGATGCGTCGACCGAGACTGTCGGTAAGGCGTCCTTCGTCCATCACTTGGAGGAGAAGATTGAATACGTCGGGATGGGCCTTCTCGATTTCGTCGAGAAGCACCACAGAGTAAGGATGACGGCGTACGCGCTCTGTGAGCTGGCCGCCTTCCTCGTAACCTACATAGCCGGGAGGCGCACCGATGAGACGCGACACGCTAAACTTCTCCATGTACTCGCTCATGTCGATGCGGATGAGGGTGTCGGCCGAGTCGAAGAGGTATTCGGCGAGCCGTTTGGCGAGGTGCGTCTTGCCCACACCGGTCGGGCCGAGGAACATGAAGACGCCGATTGGCTTGTTGGGGTCTTTGAGGCCGAGGCGGTTGCGCTGTATGGCCTTTACAATCTTCGATATTGCCTCATCCTGTCCGACTACGGCGCCTTTGAGCGCGCCGCCCATTTCGAGGAGGCGCAGACCTTCGGCCTGTGCTATGCGCTGCACGGGCACGCCGGTCATCATGGCGACGACTTCGGCCACGCGGTCGGCGTCGACCACCTCGCGCTTGCTGCGCTGTTCTTCGGTCCACTTGCGGCGAGCTTCTTCGAGTTCGGCGTTGAGCTGCCCCATGCGGTCGCGGAGCTCGGTGGCCTTGTTGAAGTCGTGGTTATTGACGGCCACGCTCTTCTCTTGGTCGAGCTTCTCGAGCTCGTTTTCAAGTTCGACAATCTGCGGCGATTCGGCCACATGCGTTACCTTTACGCGCGAGCCTGCCTCGTCCATGGCATCGATGGCCTTGTCGGGGAAATTGCGGTCGGTCACATACCGGTCGGTAAGCTTTACGCATGCCTCGAGGGCGTCGTCGGTGTAAGTCACGCCGTGGTGCTCTTCGTATTTCTCCTTGATATTATTGAGTATAGCGAGGGTCTGCTCGGCGGTGGTAGGCTCTACGAGCACCTTTTGGAAGCGACGCTCGAGCGCGCCGTCCTTCTCGATGTTCATGCGGTATTCGTCGAGTGTAGTAGCGCCGATGCATTGCACTTCGCCTCGGGCGAGGGCGGGTTTGAGCATGTTGGCGGCATCCATGGCTCCCTGCGAGTTGCCGGCACCGACGATGGTGTGGATTTCGTCGATGAAGAGGATGATGTCGCGGTTCTTGGCCAATTCGTTGAGTATGGCCTTGATGCGCTCTTCGAACTCGCCGCGGTACTTTGTGCCGGCGACGATTGAGGCCATGTCGAGCGAGATGAGACGCTTGTTGAATAGTATGGGCGACACCTTGCGCTGATGGATGCGCAGCGCGAGGCCTTCGACAATAGCCGACTTACCCACACCGGGCTCGCCGATGAGCACTGGGTTGTTCTTCTTGCGACGGCTCAGAATCTGGGCCAGACGCTCAATTTCAACCTCGCGGCCCACCACGGGATCGAGGGCGCCTTCTTCGGCGGCACGCGTCATGTCGTGGCCGTATTTGTCGAGGGTAGGGGTGTCGCTGCGGCCGGAGCGGCGGAACTTGCCGCCCGTGCCTCCTTTGACTTTTTCGGCGCTGTCGTCGTTTCTGGACGCCTCGCCCGACGATTGGGAGGATGCGGAGGTATCGTCATCATCCTCAACGTCGTCGTCGGCAGCGACGGCTTCGGAGCGGTGCTCGTTGCGCGGCGTTTCCTCGGCTTTCGGGGGCTCGGGTTTGAGCAGGCGCACGATGGCGTCGTAGTTGAGGCCGGCATCGAAGAAGGGCCGCAGGCATGGCGTTTCCTTCACCTCTTTATTATGGAGCATCGACAGGAGGAGGTGCTCCGTATCTACCAGCAGGGCCTTCATATATCGCGCCTCGATGATGGCGAGTTTTATGATGAGAGTGACGCTACGGTTGTAGAAATCGGCGTCCTTTCCGTTCGCGGCGTCGGGCTCGAGGAGAGCGTTGTCGAGCTCGTGGCGCAGCTGCTCGAGGGTGTCGGTGCCCGTCACCTCTTCGATTAGCGCCGCCGTCTTTGAGCCGGGCTGGGAGAGCTCGAGCATCATGTGCGCGGGCATGATGGCCGAGTTGCCGTGGCTTGTGCATTGCTGACGCAGACGGTCGATGAGCGCCTGCGCCTCGGGAGTGTATTTTTGACTGTTTTCCATATTCACGAGTAGTAAGGGTATAACAACCTATAACACTAACGGCAAAAACCGTGCCAAAATTGCACCGAAACGCGGAGAAACAACAATTTTTCAGCAAAAATCACATGTGGCCGTTCAGTCTTGACAGACTGAAGTGCAAATATCACTTTGGCGATAATGGCATAATTGAGAGCATATCCAGTAAGAAATCTTTGCTGGCGCCGCAGGTTTGAATCATGTTCTATGCCCGTAGTTATCGCCG
>CABRZA010000087.1 GCA_902475285.1 uncultured Porphyromonadaceae bacterium | reverse complement strand
ATTCGATAAAAATCTGACTTAGCGCTCAGAAATTTTACAAAATAGTTCGAGCGGTTTCTTAAATTGTTGATATATATTTGAGCTAATTGCCGTATTTTATGTATCTTTGCATATAAATTCATCACATCAACGACTGCCGACATGTCAAGCTACAGCATTTTTCTGAAAGTACCTTCATATCTCGACCAGTGGCTGCGCCACGACTACTGGAACCCGACGACGGGTCGCGTGGAGTTCGAGCGCGGCTCAAACGCCCACGCCATCCTTTCGCGCTTCCTCCGTAGAGAGCCGGCGGGATATGAACGCGGCGATGTCGACGGCTTGCTCCCCGTGGAGGTCCCGACGTTCAAGGGCATGAATCCCGACCAGCACAACTACCTCATTGTCGAAGGGCAGAAGGCCCTGGTGTCGGCCATCAAGCGCAACTTCAAGGCGCTCCTCGACAAGGAGCTCTCTGTGTTCTACACCCAGGACGTTGTGATTACCGACATCATCTACGCCTTCATGGCCAAGCACGGCATCGAGAACTCCGAACGCAACTGGGAAACCATACGCCAGATGTTCAAGCGCCTCCGCGACAAAAGTGTGAAGTCAAGACATGTTAACGAAAGTTAAATACAATTGACTAACGGCGTGATTATTACCAATATAACCGATTTAGTAAGGGCGTCCAAAGTGCCCGAAGCATCCATCCCTAAAACCATATGAACCCTTCGACCATCCCCGGCATTGTAAAGATTCAGTTCATCTACGCCGAACACCTTCGGCCGCATCTGATGTATTCATCCATGGCCGGCGCTATCCCGGCTCTCGCCGCCCCGGCGAGCAATATCCCCTTTTTCGGCACGCCGACCTTGAAATGGGAAAGTGTGATGGAGAACGGCGTCGCGCGGGAGAAGGCCACGCTCGAATTCAACTCCAAGGACTATGTCAATACTGTGGCCCGCGGAGGCTTCGTGGTAACCCTCGCATCGGGGAAGCAATATCTCATCGGCACGCGGGAACCCAAATATCCTCAGATCACTTTTTCCGAAACTACCGGCACACCGGGAGGCGAGGCGGCAGTGCGGACGTACAAAATTACGCATGTGGCCCAAAAATCGGTGCTGCCGTGCGTTTTATAGTCTTTTTGCCGCCGCTACGTACTGATTAACTTTGTGGCATAGAAACTCTCTCCTATGCCACAAAACTACAACCTGTTCCTCAAAGGGAATGTCGGCGATTGGGATTTCAACGCCGACATGGTGAGCTACGTTCTTGACAAACACAAGAACACGGAGGTGCGCGTGCTCATCGACAGCCTGGGCGGCTACACACACGCCGCAGTGTCGATATCGTCGCTCTTCAAGCTCCACGGCAACGTACACGTCCACTTCGTGGGCTACAACGCTTCGGCGGCCACCATCGCCGCCATGGGCGCCAAGCGCATCACCATCGACGAAGATGCCGCCTTTCTGGTGCACAAATGTCTCTCGCCGGTGATGGAATGGGCGTGGATGAACGCCGACGAACTCGACGAGCACATACGGCGTCTCGAGCAAACCAAGAAGGATGCCGAGACCCTCGACAGCTGCGTGGCCGGCATGTATGCCCGTCGATGCAAGAAAACCAAGGACGAGCTCCTCGAGCTCATGAAGGCAGGCGGTTGGCTCACGCCCGAGCAGGCCCTCGAATGGGGCTTCGTCGACGAAATCACTCATTCGTCGACCGATGCCAAGCCGGAGCTCACAGAAGCCGCCATGAGCACTCTTTCCGCCGCCGGCATCCCGCTGCCGCCGAATTACACACCCAAGAAGAGCTCCCTGATGGAGCGCTTCCTTGCCTTTCTTCAAACATCTTTCTCCAACATGGCCGCCGAGGCCCGGACCGCGGCAGCCGAAAAATCAAACGCTATGCCTGAACTCTCTTTCCTCTCCGAAGTCCTTGGTGAGCTTGGTACAGTAAACGACAACTTGGTGCAACTGACCATCGACCAAGCTACCAAGCTCAACGAGATCCTGGGCGAGAAGGCCAAGGACATCGATTCGCTCCGAGGCGTCGTAGCCGAGAAGGACGCACAAATCAGCGCCCTCAACAAATCCGTGGCCGACAAGGACCGCACCATCGCCGAGCTCCGCAAGGAGCCGGGCGCCGCCACGTCGGCCGTAGTCGACACCGACAAGGACGTCGACCCCTACGCACCGGTCGGCGACGCCGATGCTGTCGCCGCATCCAAGGCCTTCATGGACCTCTTCTGAAATCATCTCAAACCTCTCTCTCCTATGGCAAACATCAAAATCTCCGACGACGTTCTTGAGGATTACCAAAAGACCGCCATCAAGTGGGAAAAGGCTCTGCTCGACCTTCCCATACGCGCCGCTATGGACGTGCTTCGGTACATGCACGGCATCACCGGCCTCCGAGGCAAGCAGCGCTTCGGCGAAATAAGCGCCGACTCGCAGTTCGCCCCGTTCTCCCGTACGCGCAAGCAGAACGCCGACGTAAACATCAAATATCGCGAAATCGAAACGTTCCTCGGCAATGTAATCGAGCCGTTCTCGCCCTCCGACTACGCCCTTCTCACAATGGGATACGACGACCCCATCCTCGGCGAGAAGATCAAGGGTGCCTCCACCACGGCGCTCGTGCTCTTCCATCTCGCCAAGGCCCGAGGCCAGCACATAGCCCAGGCCGTACTCACCGGCAAGCGCAACGCCGAAGGCACCACCACCGAGGACCTCTGCGACGGCCTTGTGACTATCGCCGAGAAGGAAATCGCCGCCGGCGCCATCTCCGAATCCGTAGGCAACCTCATCAAGCTCTCCGACGAGTTCACCATGCAGAACGCCTGCGACCTTATCAAGGAGGAAATCGTTTTCCGCCTCAACCACTTCCTGCGCCGTGAGAACAGCGTGCTGCTCTGCGCCCCCGAGCTCGTCGACATGTACAACGAGTCATATCAGACCACACACTCCACGCTCAACTACAACACGGCATACAACCAACCTTTCGTCGAAGGCTCGAACAACCGCCTCACGCTCGTGGGCCTGCCCGAAATGGAAGGTCAGAAGCACCTCATCCTCACTCAGAAGGACAACATGCTCTGGGCCACCGACAACAAATCCGACGAATCGTTCGTCGACATCATGCGCACCGGCCACTACGACCTTTCGTTCGCCGCCAACATGTTCCTCGGCACCCAGTTCCGCACCATCGACCCGCGCCGTCTCGCCATAATTGAGCTCGCCGAGCCCAAGAAGCCCGCAACTCCCGAAGGCGGCACGAACGAGGAAGGCACCACACAGGGTGGCAACAGCTAACAACCTAACTCTCCAGAATCATGAAGTGTACTAACGTTCTCAAAAGCCTCGACTGGTGCCAGGGCAAGGCCGTGCGCCCCGGCATCAAACGTCGCGCATACTATGTTGCGGCCACCGACATTGTGTCGTGGCCCGAACTCGAAAAGGACGAACTCGGCCGCGTGACCTCCGCCGAATACAATGGAAAGTTTGTTCTCGCCGAAGGCGTAAAGTGGCAGCCCATCGACCACATCTCCGACAAGGCGGAATTCAAGTCGGAGTCGCAGGGGGAATATCCCTCGCAGACGTTCAAGAACACCGCAACCCTGGTTCACCCCGGGATTGGTCCTGAGGCCGCCGCAGCCACCGCCGCCATGCTCAACACCGACATTGTGGCGCTGGTTGAAGATATGGATGGCCGCTTCCGCGTGATAGGCTCGCCGTATTACGAGGCCAAGGCCACCACGTCGCGCGACAATGGGCAGGGCCCCACGGGCACCGCCGGCACAACCATCACAATCGAAGCCTCCGACCTTGTCGACTCGCCCTTCTACTCCGGCGAAATCGTCACCGAAGATGGCACTATCAACGAAGCCGGCACCGGCGCTTGACTCTCCACCCGGGAGCCTGGCCGACGAGGTGGCACGCATCCTTGAAGATGTAAAGCCACTCGGCGTCGACCCGGCTCTCGGCCATGTCGCGCCAAAACGCGATATATTCGCTGTAAAAATGCGAAGCGCGTGGGACACGACGGAGGAGGCCCGATGCAACTTCGAGTACCGGCCGCGTATTTCGCCGCGCGCAGGAATATGGTTTCTGTCGCTGTGGCAGAAGTCCGTAACGGGCAGAACACTCACCGACATAAAGTCCGACCCGGCCGAAATACCGCACTTTGCGGCGGCCGTGTCGGGCTTTATGTCGGAGATGCTCGGAAGCAATCTTGCCGAGGGCAACTGGTGCATATGCACCACCCCAAAACGGCGCCACAAGGTGCGGAACTTCGCGTCGCTTATTTCCGAAGCAATTCACGAGAGGCTGCATATTCCTTTCTATGAGGATGTTGCGCTTTGCCACACTCGCCAACGTGTGAACGCAGTCTTCACGCTCAACCGCCTGCCTGTGGAGCCTAACGTCATCGTCTTCGACGACTTCGTCACCACCGGCTCTACGTTAAAGGCAATGCACGAGCTCCTCATAAAGTACAACAAGAATCTTTTGTTCGTAACAGGCATCAACAACAAATTATGATAGAACTGGAACTTACATCCCAAATCAAGGAGTGGCTCGCCGCCGATGCCGCCGAACGCGACGTCAAGGCCGGCGCCGAGCTGCTGCTGCGCGTCAGCCGCAACCGCGTGCTCTATGCCAACATCATGCGCAATCCCGCCGCCAAGGCCTCGCTGGTGGAGTACCATCTCCAGCGCATACTCAAAAAACGCCTCATCGACACAACACACGAGGAGGTGGCGCAACTCATGCAGCAGGTCGACGCCATCGCCGAAAACCGCGGCATGGCGGCATCGTCGCGTTCGCCCTTCCAACAGGGCAAGCGCGCCGACCACGACGAGCTGCCTCCCGAAGTACAGCAGCTCTATGTGGAGAACGCCGACATCATGCGCCGCATGCGCGAAGCCCATACAAGGCTGCGCATGATCAATCAGTCGAACTCCACGTGTCCCGACTCGGACCGCTACCCTCTGGCGAAGGCTATCATAGAGTACGACCGGCGCTACCGCGACAACTGGAACGTGTACGACCACTACGTGAAGGGCACTCCGATGTCGTCGACGCCAGTTGCCGTGGACGCCCGCACGGCGCAGAAGAACGCCGTCAAGACGCTCAATCTCCTGCTGGGCAAGTACGCCAAGGCGCCCACCGACGCAGCCGCCGACCGTATACGCGAGCTCTTCGCCACCATTGCCAATCCTTCCGACGCTCTGCGTCGCAAGATGGCCGACGCCGGGCTGCTATGAAACACTCAGAACTCATCGACTCGGTGCTGCGTCCTCTCGCGCTGAACCAGTGCCAGGCCTATCTGAGCGACAAGCTGCAGGTGGCCGACGTGCTGTGCTGGATTCTTGACCAGACTGGGGCGGCCGACGTGCAGCTCACTTCATTCTCAATCTCCGAGGAGTTCCTGCGCCGCATATTCTTTATCGAGAAGACCGGCCTAATCCGCTCGCTCGACATCGTGCTCGACTTCAAGGCCACCAACAAGACGCTCATCCTGTGGCCATTCATCGCGCAGACCGTGGAGCACTGCTACCTCGCGGCCAACCACTCGAAGATTCTGCTGGTCTACAACGACCACTGGAGGGTCGCCGTGGTCATGTCGCAGAATCTTACGAGAGGCAACCGCTACGAGTCGGCATTTATCTCTACCGACCGCGCTGTGTTCGACAACTTGCACGAACAAGTCGACAGCCTAATTAAGAATCAATCAGTTCCTTTCCATGAAGTATTCGAAAGAACAGTTAGAAAAAATTGAACAGTTCGCGCAGCTCTATACCAAGCCTTCCGAAATCGCCGTCTATCTCGACATCCCCGAGGAGGAGTTCAAGGCCGACATCGCTTCCGAAGGCCACCCCGCACGCAAGGCCTACATCCGCGGCAAGCTCTCGCAGAAGCTCGAGATTCGCAAGCAGATGGCCATGCTCGCTCGTGTGGGCTCGCCGGCAGCCATAGAGATGTCGGAGAAAGCCTTGCTCGATATGGAGGACGACGAATGAGTATCTCAATTCCTCAATTTATCGCAGTTTTGCGCAAATTGAGATAAATAAGCCAATAACAATTTGCTTATATGGGCAATATACCATCTCCCCTCGAGGCCTGCAAGCTCGACCTCCTTTCATCCGACGACGAGCTCCGCGAGAAATACCCGCCGGCGCTGGCCGCGCGTGTGATGCGCCTCCGCGAAATGTACAACTACTGGCTGAGCAACCCGTCGATGAAGGACCGTCAGCTGCGCGACATAATCATGTCGCGTTTCGGCGTGTCGCAGTCAACGGCCTACTCCGACATCGGCATCATCCATCAGCTGGTGCCGCTGCTCTCGCAGAAGTCGCGCGAGTTTCACCGCGCACGCGCAAACGAGATGTATCTCGAAACATATGCCATGGCCAAGGCCCGCAAGGACGCGCGCACCATGGGCCAGGTCATAGCCGCATACTCCAAGTCGAACGGCCTCGACAAGCCCGACGAGGTGACGCTGCCTTACGACGAAATACGTGTGCAGCCTTTCTGCGCCACACTCGACGTCCGTGTGCTCGGCATAAAGCCCATGCCCGACGTCTACAACCGCATAGCGAAGCTCATCAAGGAGCTTTCGCGCGACTTCGCCGACATCGAGGATGTCGAATACGAAGAGCCCGACCTGGAGGAAGACAAACTTTTCGCACCTATTCTCCCGCAACCAGATGATACTGACGAACCCTGACGCAACGCCTGTGTACTTCAACCGCCCGCAGATGCTGGCGCAGCTCGTGGGTGCCCGCAAGACGGTGATTGTAGCCGGTCGCCGTACGGGTAAAACCGATTCTATTGCCGCTCCGTATGTCCTCAAAATGATGCAGCGCATGCCCGGCTCGACGGGAGGCATCGTAGTGCCTACCTTCAAGCACGGCTTGACCAACACCCTGCCGGGCCTCTTCGCCGCATGGGGCCGCTGGGGCTTCAAGAAGGGTATGCATTTTGTGGTCGGCCGCAGGCCGCCCAAGACGTTCGCGCCGCCAATTACCGAGCCCGAGGACTGGGAGCAGGTCATCTCGTTCTACAACGGCAGCCTTGCGGTGATACTTTCGCAGGACCGCCGAGGCGCCGCAAACTCGCTGACGCTCTCGTGGATCCTCGTCGACGAGGCAAAGTTCATCGACCCGGTGAAGCTCTACCAGGAGACATTCCCGGCCAACGGCGGCATCAAGTCGCATTTCAGCCGCCATTCTTTCAACCACTCGTCGCTCATCCTTTCCGACATGCCGCAGAGCAAGCGCGGCTCGTGGTTCCTCGAATGCGAGAAGGAGATGGACCCGAAGGTCATAGAGGCCATCGAGGCGGGCGTCTACGAAATTTGGCGGATAAAGCAGAAGATTCTTGAACTGAGGCAGCAGGGCGTCGACCCTCCTGCCTACCTCCGCAACCATCTGCGGCGCCTCGATGAAAAGGTCAACCAACTCCGCTATGTGGCCACATACTACCGCGAATATTCGAGCGTGGAGAACGTCGAGCTGCTGGGCGAGCAGTATCTGCGCGACATGAAGCGCGACCTCACGCCGCTCACATTCCAGACATCGATCATGTGCAAGAAGGTGGGCATCGCACGCGACGGCTTCTACTCGTCGATGAAGGAGGAGCACAAGTATAACGACAGCGACTTCGAGTATCTCGACTCGTTGGGCTACGACTTTCAGCCCGAGGCCGTGGACTGTCGTGCCGACCGTGACCTCAACCGCTATGCCCCCATCTGCATCGGCATGGACTACAACGCCAACATCAACTGGATAGTGGCCGGCCAACCCGACGAGCACTCGGGGCGTCTGAACGTAATCAAGTCGTTCTACGTCAAGTTCGAGCGCAAGCTGCCGGCGCTCATAGCCGAGTTCTGCCAGTACTATGCCTTCCACAAGGATAAAACCGTGGTATTTTACTACGATACCACGGCGCTGGGCTCGAACTACGCTGTGAACGACATCGACTTCCGCTACACCATCATCCAGGAATTCGAACGCCACGGGTGGCGTGTGGTGCCGGTGCCGCTGGGCAACCCGATGCGCCACGACGAGAAGTACAACCTCATCAACCGGGGCTTCGCCGGCAAGAACCGCCTCACGCCGTACTTCAACCGGCAGAACAACGACGACCTCATCCTCGCCATTCAGTCGGCCGGGGTGGAGCGCGGGCGCCTGGGCTTCCGCAAGAACAAGGCCGGGGAGAAGCTCGCGGAGACAGAAGAAGACCTTCTCGAACACCGCACCGACGGCACCGACGCCTTCGATACCCTGTACATCGGCTGCGAACGTCGGCCGTTTTCGGGCGCCGCCTTCATCGATACGGGCGGCATAATGTAGCCCGCTTGTCTTTTGCGACGCCTCCGAAACGGGCTAATTTTGCAGCGTAACATTCATCTCTCTCCTATGAAAAAATCCACCATGCAGGCCCATCGCCACATACTCGGCATTCTGCTTATCTTTGTGGCCATCGGCCTCATACTCTTCGATTATTTCAGCCCGCCCGTGGGCGAGCTGAGCAATTTTACCCTGGTGCTCTTCGCCAAGATAATTGCCCTCGCCGGCTCGCTCATGAACATCAACATCAAAAAAGATTCCGACAATGAAACCGTTTGAACTGCGCCTTGCAGAGCTGCACAGCCGCAACGCACGCCACGTCTGGAACCTCCGCGCCTTCTGCGACGACAAGGAGCGGTTCTCCCTCCTCCAAAAAGAGGATCGGGAATTGCTCCTCAGACAGCTCGACCTCATGTCGAAGCTCGACGAGGTCCTCGAAGAACGTATGCGGCGCCTCAATATCCCCGTGTGATGCGCGACATAAAGTACATCGTAGTGCACTGCTCGGGCGGCTCCCGGCGCAACACGGCCGACGACATCGTCCGCTATCATACTGCTGCGCCCGAAGCGGGCGGCCTGGGGTGGTCGCGCCCGGGATACCACTTCATCATCGAGGCCGACGGCCGCGTGGTGGCCGTGCACCCCGTCGACATGCCGAGCAACGGCGTGGGCCGCCGTTTCAATGCCGTGTCGGTGAACGTGTGCTGGGTGGGCGGAGTCGACACTTCGACCAAAAATCTCGCCCCTGTCGACAACCGCACGCCGGCGCAGAAGGCTGCGCTGCGCGCACTGCTCAAAGAGCTCAAAGCGCAGTTTCCCGAGGCCGTCATCCTCGGGCACCGCGACCTTCCCGACGTGCATAAGGCATGCCCTTGCTTCGACGCCAAATCAGAATACTCCGACATATGAAAGCCCCGAGCCGCCTGTTGACAACCATTTTGCTGGCGTCCGCAATATGGTCGTGCCACACTTCAAGGCATACCTCGGCAGAACTCGCCGTGCAGACGTCGACTGCTGCCGCCGACACCTCGTCGGCGCTTGTGGAGGAGCGCTTCCTCTCGCTGGTCAACACCGTGCGCGACATGCAGCTCTGGGGCATAGAGCTTGAATTCTTCCCGCCCGACTCCCTGCATCCTTCGGCAGCGCCGGCGCCCAAATCGCTGTCGATACAGAAGGCCGCCACGTCGGAGTCGACCGATGCCCGATGCGAGGAGACGTCCTCCGCCGAGTTCACGACCTCCAGCCATATCGATACCGACTCGGCGTCGACGGCGCACAACACCGTCGAGTGCGAACGCAATGTGTTCCATCCGCCCCGCTGGGCTGCCGTCCTGGCATTGGTCGGCGCAGCGGTTGTAATCGCTCTCTCCTTGCGTCGCAAGACCAACACACGCTGACTGTCTGCCTTTCATTCTTCTCTCTCCACAGGCCGTTGCCGCTCCCTGCGGTAGCGGCCTTTTGCGCGGTAAGCCGTGAAAGTTTCTTAAAATTACGCTTGGTAGCAAATTTTCTACCGAAAAATTTTGTTATGTATAGAAATATTTCTACCTTTGCACTATATATTGATTTTGTACATCTGCATTTTTTAATTTTAACATGAAACGACATGAAAGTTTTAAAAGTTCGAGAC
>CABRZA010000086.1 GCA_902475285.1 uncultured Porphyromonadaceae bacterium | reverse complement strand
AAGTAGGTAACCGCCCCCTATCCGCCGGACGATCGAAAGATCGCCCGGCTTTTTTATGCCCTCACCGAAAGCCTCCCCGTCAAATATGCGGCGAAGTAGGAGGGTGTTGCACAACTCAAAAGTAGCAAACAATCATTTTTGGGTGCATATATCCAAAGCGCTGGTTAGCAACAAAGTATTGACGCAATACATTGCGCCCGCTCAGGCTGTACATTCTAAAAACGACAGTTTTGCAACACCCTCGCTCAGGTGATGGTAACTTTCTAAACCATAGCAGTTTGCATTAGAAAGGTGGCGCCATAAATGGCGTCCGGTATCGAGGTTGGAAAGTGGGGGTTGGATACTTTGTGCTATTTCCCGCCGGCTGCTGTTGTCGGGGGCTTGGGTGTGGCGCTGTGGCGGCGGTAGGCCTCGGCTATACGGGTGTGGTAGCGCCTGGCGGCGTAGGACGGCCCGTTGTAGATGCGGGCGAAAGCTGCCCAGTTTTTGTTTTTGAGATATTTCACCAGCCCGGTGTTCTGCATGTAGTTGGCGAAGAGCTGCAGCTGGTCGTATTCAGAGCGGCTCATGCGTCGGGCGAAATCTTCGAGCGACGATGCGCCGCAAAGGCGCCAATTAAAGCCGCCTATCTGGAACATGCCCCAGAATGTACTTTCGTAGGCAGCCGTAGTATCGATTGCTGCTGCGGCGCTTAGGCGCGCGTGCTGCGCCGCTTGCTGCGACCCGTAGCGTGCTGCGTTGACAGGTTGCAGGGCTACCGACGAGGCGTGTCGAGCCAGGCTTATGCCGCGGCGAGCGGCGGCGCGGCGGAACACCGGAAGGTCGAAGTTAATCACTGTCGAGCCGTCGGGATTGATGCCACGGTGAATGCGTCCTGTCTCTATTTCTACGATGGCCTTGATGGCAGCCTTCTCCACTCCAAGACGGTCGGCTACCTGCTGGTAGTCGGCGTCGGTAAGTGGCCCGGCATGATAGAGCTCGTCGGGCGACGGCAGGAAAGAAGTGTGCAGCGTGTCCTGGTCGACAATGATATATGAACGGCCGAGCGAATCTACCTCGACAGCCATCGAGTCGTAGACGTAGAGGGTGTCGGGAACAAATACAGCCCCGTGCCACCCTGCGCATGCGTGCAGGGTGGCGGCGAGGCCTGCCAGTGCTGTTAGATTTCTCCGGGTCTTTCGGGCCACGGCGGAAATTTATTTTTTAAGGTCGGCGACCTTCTCGAGTGTACGGGTTATCTGACCCCAGAAGCGTTCTACGGCCGGAATGTACATGCGTTCGGATGGCGAGTGCACGTCGCGCAGCGTCGGGCCGAACGATACCATGTCGAGGTGCGGATACTTTTGCAGGAAGAGGCCGCACTCGAGGCCGGCGTGGATGGCCTTGATGGCGGGCTTGATGCCGTAGAGTTCCTCGTATGCGTCGGAGGCTATCTGCATGATTGTCGACTTCATGTTGGGAGCCCAGCCGGGATAGCCGTCGCCGTGAGTAACCTCGGCACCGGCGAGGCGGAACAGGGCCTCCACTTGGTGCGCGATGTCCCATTTGCGCGACTCAACCGACGAGCGCTGCGAAGTGGTGACGAGAATCTGATTGTCGGCGAGCATCTTTACCGACGCAAGGTTGGTGGATGTCTCCACGAGGCCTTCGATGTCGCGGCTCATCGACACCACACCGTGAGGAGCGGAGTAGAGGGCTTCTACGAGGGCCTTGGTGGTGTCGTGGTCGATGGCGAACTCGGGGCGTTCGGCCGTCGAGAGGTCGAGTTTGAGAGTGTCTTCGATACCGGCGTATTCGTTTTCGATTTCGGCCACATAGCGGTTGAAGGCCACGGTCACCTGTTCCTTGCTTGCCGTGTGCACGCCGAATACAGCATGTGCTGCACGAGGGATGGCGTTGCGGAGATTGCCGCCGTCGATCTCGCAGAGCGAAATCTCGTGCTCGAGGCTGAGGTTGAAGAGGAAGCGTGCCAGGAGCTTGTTGGCGTTGGCGCGGCCCAGATGGATGTCGCCACCCGAGTGGCCGCCCTTGCCGCCCGAGATGTCGAATTTGAAGTAGTGGAAGTCGGTGGGGGCGAACGAGCGCTTGTAGGTGAAAGTGCAGGTGGTGTCGACGCCGCCTGCGCAGCCTACGAATATCTCGGCGTCGTCTTCCGAGTCGAGGTTGAGGAGTATGGATGCCGTGAGCATGCCGTCGCCGAGGTTGTTGGCGCCGGTAAGGCCGGTTTCTTCGTCGACGGTGAAGAGTGCCTCTACGGGGCCGTGCTTGAGCTTGTCGTCGGTCAGTACGGCCAGGGCGGCGGCCATGCCTATGCCGTTGTCGGCGCCGAGCGTGGTGCCGTCGGCGCGCAGCCAGTCGCCGTCGACGATGGTGGTGATGGGCTGGGTGTTGAAGTCGAAGTCCTTGTGGTTCGACTCGCACACCATATCCATGTGGGCCTGGAGGGCTACAACGGGGGCGTTTTCATGTCCGGGAGTGGCGGGGCGGCGCATCACTACGTTGCCCACCTTGTCGGTATGTACCTCGATGCCGTGTTTTTCGGCGAAATCGAGGAGGTATTTGCGGATTTTTTCTTCCTTTTTCGAGGGGCGTGGCACGTGGTTGATTTCGTCGAAGATGGCGAACACGGCCTGCGGTTTGAGATCCTTGATTGTCATAAAGCGGTATGCTTGAAAGGTAGTTTGTAAAACTAATTATTCTTACGCAGTTGCAAAGAATGTTAAAAACATTCCTATTTGCGCCTAAAATTACAAAATAAAATTGACTTGACGAAAAAAAAGGAAGTAATTTAGCTATATTTGCAGCGCGAAGCAGAAAAGCTCGAATGAAAACAGTATTATTAACAATCTTGATAGTCCTCGTCAGCGTAGTGCTGCTGGGCGTGAAAGTACTCTTTGTAAAAGGAGGGCGTTTTCCGTCGGGTCATGCCGGCTCGCAGCCCGAGCTACGGCGACGCGGCATAGGCTGCGCCCATGAGGAGAGATAGCTTCGTCATCGCATTAGCAAATAAAATCAATACCAGACCATACAATGAAAAAACTGTCTATAGCAGTAAAAAGCTTCTTTGCCGGCGCCTTGATTATAAGCCTGGCTTCGTGCTCCAACGGCAACGGTAGCGCCGCCACCGCAGCTCCGGCCACCGGCGACAGCCTCTCGACGGCAGCGGCATGTGGGTTGAACATCCGATATATCGACGCCGACTCGATTTTCAGCGCATATGTCCTTGCCCAGGACCTCCTCCAGGAGCAGCAGCGCGAGATGAACAAGCTCCAGCAGTGGCACGAGTCGAAGCAGCGCGAGCTCCAGGCAATGGCCAACAAAATCAGCCAGAAGCAGCAGAACAGCACCTATCTCTCTCAGGAATCGATGCAAGCCGACGTCAACGAGCTCCAGAAGAAGGGCGAGGAGGCCGAGCGCTACCTCAACACCCAGCAGCAGCGCCTCGCCAACGCCGACCTCCAAATCCGTCAGCGCCTCAACGACTCCATAATGAACTTCATAAACAGCTACAACGCCGTCAAGGGCTACGACGCCATCCTGCTCCGCGAGGCCGGCGTATACTTCAAGCCCGAACTCAACATCACCGCCGAGGTGGTAGAGGGCCTCAACGCACGCTACAACGCCACCGCCGCTCAGGGCAAATAATCCCTTGGACGAAAAACTTCTCATATCCCCGGGCTTCCACTGGTTGTCCCGGGGTTAAAAATTTGTGTGAACGCCAGCTTTTGCGTAACTTTGCGCTTTGAATCGGGCTTTGGCCCGCAATGAAGAAAAATGGAAAAAATCCGTACAGTGAGCCGTCTGCGCGAGGTGGTCGACGCCGCCCGTGCCGAAGGCAAATCAATAGGCCTTGTGCCTACAATGGGCGCATTGCACAACGGGCACAAGTCGTTGGTCGACCGCGCCCGTGCCGAGAACGATGTCGTTGTGGTGAGCGTCTTCGTCAACCCCACGCAGTTCAACAACCCCGACGACCTCCGCACCTACCCGCGCACCGAAGACGCCGACGCCGCACTCCTCGAGGCGGCCGGCGTCGACTACGCATTCATCCCCACTGCCGAAGAGGTATATCCCGAGCCCGACACCCGCCGGTTCGACCTCGGCCCTGTGGCCGAAGTCATGGAGGGCGCCATGCGCCCGGGCCACTTCAACGGCGTGGCGCAGATTGTGAGCAAGCTCTTCGCGTGGAGCCGCCCCACACGCGCCTATTTCGGCGAGAAGGACTTCCAGCAGATAGCCGTAATCCGCCGCATGGTCGAGCTCGAGGGCTTCGACCTCGACATCGTCAGCTGTCCCATCGTCCGCGAAGCCGATGGCCTGGCGCTGAGCTCGCGCAACGTGCGCCTAACCCCCGAGGCACGCGCAATTGCACCCGCCATACACCGCATCCTCGCCGACAGCCTCGAGCTTAAAAAGCAGGGCCTCGAAGCCGCCGAGGTGGAGCGCCGCACCCTCGAGGCAATCAACGCCACACCCGGCCTCGAAGCCGAATACTACACCATAGTCGACGCCGCCACCATGCAGCCCGTGGGCCGCTGGGCCGATGCCGGCAAGCTCGGCGCCGCAGGCTGTGCCACAGTATTTTGCGGCGGTGTGCGCCTGATTGACAATATTCGATATAATTGATTGACAAACAGATGCAGATTGAAGTATTAAAGTCGAAAATCCACCGCGTTACCGTAACCGAAGCGAGGCTCGACTACATTGGCAGCATCACCATCGACGAAGACCTCCTCGACGCCGCCAACATCATCCCAGGCGAGCGTGTCTATATCGTCAACAACAACAACGGCGCGCGCCTCGACACCTACACCATCCCCGGCCCCCGCGGCAGCGGTGTGATATGCCTCAACGGCGCCGCCGCACGTCTGGTGCAGCCCGGCGACATCGTCATCATTATGAGTTATGCCACAATGACTCCCGACGAGGCCCGCGCATTCCGGCCCACGGTGATTTTCCCCGATACGGCCACCAACAAACTCACTTAACCGTAAACTCCCACCTCCCATATGTTCGAAAAACTCAGCGACAGACTTGAACGCAGTTTCAAGCTCCTCAAAGGCCAGGGCCGCATCACCGAAATCAATGTGGCCGAAACCCTCAAGGACGTCCGCCGCGCTCTCATCGACGCCGACGTCAACTACAAGGTAGCCAAGACCTTTACCGACACCGTAAAGCAAAAGGCTCTGGGCCAGAATGTGATCAACGCCATCGAGCCCGGCCAGTTGATGGTGAAAATCGTGCACGATGAGTTGGCCGAGCTTATGGGTGGCGCCGATTCGCCCGTCACGCTCCAGGGACGCCCCGCCATAATCCTCATGTCGGGTCTGCAAGGTTCCGGCAAGACTACCTTCTCCGGCAAGCTGGCCAAGAAGCTCAAGGCCGAGAAAAACTTGAAGCCCCTCCTGGTGGCGTGCGACGTATACCGTCCCGCCGCCATCGACCAGCTCAAGGTCCTTGCCGACTCCATAGGCGTCGAGGTCTACACCGAAGAGGGCGTCAAGGACCCCGTGGGCATTGCAAAGCGTGCCATCGACTACGCCAAGAAGAACAGCTTCGACCTCGTGATTATCGATACCGCCGGCCGCCTTGCCGTCGACGAGGAGATGATGAACGAAATCGAAGCCATCAAGAAGGCCGTCAATCCCGGCGAAATCCTCTTCGTGGTCGACGCCATGACGGGTCAGGATGCCGTCAACACCGCACGCACCTTCAACGAGCGCCTCGACTTCGGCGGCGTAGTCCTCACCAAGCTCGACGGCGACACCCGTGGCGGTGCCGCACTCTCCATCCGCAGCGTCGTCGACAAGCCCATCAAGTACGTCGGCACAGGCGAAACCCTCGACGGCATCGACGTCTTCCACCCCGCCCGAATGGCCGACCGTATCCTCGGCATGGGCGACATCGTCTCGCTCGTGGAGCGCGCGCAGCAGCAGTTCGACGAGAAGGAAGCCGAGGAGCTCGCCCGTAAGCTCAAAAAGAACCAGTTCACCTTCAACGACTTCCTCAAACAAATCCAGCAGGTGAAGCGCATGGGCAACATCAAGGACCTCGCGGCCATGATTCCCGGCGTGGGCAAGGTGGTGAAGGACATGGACATCGACAACGACGCCTTCAAGGGCATCGAGGCCATCATCATGTCGATGACGCCCTACGAGCGCGAGCACCCCGAGTGCATCAAGGGCACGCGTGTGCAGCGCATAGCCCGCGGTTCGGGCACGCAGATTCAGGACGTAAACCGCCTCCTCAAACAGTTCGACCAGATACGCAAGATGATGCACGCCGTCACCAACATGGGTCCCAACCCCGCGTCGATGATGCGCCAGATCAAGCAGATGCGCAAGCGCCGATGAACCATAAAACACCTATAATATGCGACTTATCGACGGAAAGGCCACGGCCGCACAAATCAAGAAAGAAATAGCCGCCGAGGTGGCCGAGCGCGTGGCCAAGGGCCTCAAGCGCCCGCACCTCGCCGCCATACTCGTTGGCCACGACGGAGGCAGCGAGACATATGTGGCCTCGAAGGTGAAGGCCTGCGAGGAGTGCGGCTTCACATCCACCCTCATACGTTTCGAGAGCACGCCCGAGGAGCCCCTGGCGCCTGAAACGCTCCTGGCCGAGGTTAAGCGCCTCAACAACGACCCCGACGTAGACGGCTTCATAGTGCAGCTCCCCCTGCCGCGCCACATCGACGAGCAGGCCGTAATCGAGGCCATAGCGCCCGAAAAGGACGTCGACGGCTTCCACCCCATCAACGTGGGCCGTGCCTCCGTCGGCCTTCCCTGTTTCCACAGCGCTACGCCCGCCGGCATCGTCGAGCTGCTGCGCCGGCACGACATCAGCACCGCCGGAAAGAACGTGGTGGTTATAGGCCGCAGCAACATCGTGGGCAAGCCCCTCGCCGCCATGCTCATGCGCAAGGGCCCGCAGGGCGACGCCACCGTCACCGTGTGCCACAGCGCCACCCCCGACATAGCCGCGATCACGCGTCGAGCCGACATCATCGTCGCTGCCCTCGGCAAGCCCGGATTCGTCACTGCCGACATGGTTGCCGACGGTGCCGTAGTGGTCGACGTGGGCACCACCCGGGTGCCCGACGCCACGCGAAAGTCGGGCTTCCGCCTCCGCGGCGACGTCGACTTCGATGCCGTCGCCCCCAAGTGCTCGGCAATAACGCCCGTGCCTGGCGGCGTGGGCCCCATGACAATAGTATCGCTCATGCTCAACACTCTCGAGGCCGCCAGGCGCCGCGACAAGTAGCGCATGGCTGCCCTCTGGCTCTCGCTCTTTGTGTCGATAGCCTCGTTGGTGCTCGGCATCGACGAGGCCGACCTGCTTTTTGTGGGCGACGCCATGCAGCACCAGGCGCAGCTCGACGCCGCCCGCACCTCAGGCGGCTACGACTATTCGCAGTCGTTCGCCGACATCACGCCTCTCGTAACCATGGCCGACTATGCCGTGGTCAATCTCGAAACACCCGTCGGCCCGCCTCCCCATTCGGGCTACCCGTGCTTCAACGCCCCCGAGGCCTTCGTCGACGCCCTCAAAGATGCCGGCTTCGACCTCATGCTCACCGCCAACAACCACACCCTCGACCGCGGCCACCGCGGCCTGCGCAGCACCGTAGCTGTGCTCGACTCGCGAAGACTCGCCCACACAGGCACCTACGCCTGCGACAGCGCCCGTGCCGCCTCGGTGCCTCTCCTAACCGAAATCAACGGCTTCAAGGTGAGCTTCCTCAACTATACCTACGGCACCAACGGCATCAGCCCCCGCGACGGCGTGGTGGTCGACTACATCGACCGCGAGCGAATGAAGGCCGACGTGCAGGCCGCGCGTGCCGCCGGCGCAGAAATGGTGGCCATGTGCATCCACTGGGGCGACGAATACAAGCTCCTCCCAAACAATTCGCAGCGCCTGCTGGCCGACTTCGTCGAGGCGCTCGGCGTCGACATGCTCATAGGCGGTCATCCCCACGTCATCCAGCCCATGGAGTTCCGCCCCAACAGGTATTATCCCGACAAGCAGTTCGTGCTGGTATACTCGCTGGGCAACTTCATCTCCAACATGAAGACTCCCGACACGCGCGGAGGTGCCATGGTGCACGTAGGCCTGGGCCGAGGCTCCGACGGCCGTGCCAAACTCACCCGCGCCGAATATCGCCTCCTCTTCACCGTCCCCGGCACACGGCCGTCCGACAATTTCCGCGTGCTCGAGGCCGACAGTGTTCCCGCCGGACCATGGCGCGGCCGCGCCGAAGATTTCATGCGCCGTGCCCGCGCCGTGTTCGACAAGCATAACGTCGGCGTCGCCGAAGTGCGCCCCTGAGAGCCTATGGGAGTGTTCCGATTCAAGAATTTCGATGTCGACGACAGCGGCTGCGGCATGAAGATATGCTCCGACAGTGTGCTGCTGGCGGCATGGTTTCTGCCCGCGCACCGCACGGCCCGCACCGTGGCCGACATCGGCGCCGGTTCGGGCGTGCTCTCGCTCCTGGCTGCCGACATTCTGCCCGACGCCCGCATTACTGCCGTCGAAATCGACGCTGCTGCCGCTACTGCCGCCGGCGCAAACTTTGCCGCCTCGCCCTGGGGCGACCGCCTGAGGCTCGAGCACTGCGACTTCGCCGACTTCGCCGCCGTGCCGCGCACCTTCGATGTGGTAATCTCCAACCCTCCCTATTTCGGCGAGGGCCTGCGCTCTGCCGACGCCGCGCGTGCCGCCGCCCGACATCAGCAGGGGCTGAGCTACTCCTCAATCCTCAAAACACCCATGCTCGCCCCCGACGGCCACCTCGGCCTCGTCGCTCCCGCCGAGCTTGAAGCCGACATAATCTTCGCCGCAGAGATGGCCGGAATAAAGGTGCGCCGCCTTTGCCGCATCCACACCTCTCACAGCCGCCCGGCCACACGCATCCTCCTCGACATCGCCCGCACCGACGGCCCTCTCGAAGCCCGCGAACTCTTCGTGCGCGATGCCGCAGGCTCCTATACCCGCGAATACCGCGACCTTGTTGAACCTTACTATTTGTATATTAAGTAACTCGCAAAAATTACTTCGCAGCAAGACATGGCGCGTTACTTCATGCTTAAAATATCAACTAATTTTTAAGAGTTACTTAAATGATTGAGAAGAAAGATATGGCTCTGAGCCTCGCGCAGCGTCTGCTCCTGCTGCTGTGCCTTTTTCTTGTGTGCTACATACTCACGGCGGCAGCCTCATATCTTCTCGGCCGCGTGCTCGTGGGTCGACCCGCCGCGGCGCTCCGCATCAGCGCCATGTTGCAGGACGTCCTGACTTTCATAGTTCCGGCAGTCATCACGGCCGTGATGGTCACGCGGCGTCCCGCCGAACTTCTCTGCCTCCGCGGCAAGGCTTCGGGGCCCGCATGGCTCCTCATGTTCGCCATGCTCATGGTATCGGTGCCGGCCATGGATGCCATAATATATTGGAACGCCCACATACCTCTCCCCGAGAGTTTTGCCGCCGTAGCGCGTGCCATGGAAGACCAGGCCGCAGGCCTCATGCGCGTAATGCTTGCCGACGACAGCATTGCATCGCTTGCCGTCAACATCCTCGTGGTGGGCATAGCCGCCGGCTTTTCCGAAGAAATACTTTTCCGAGGATGCTTCCAGCGCCTTCTCACCACCGGCGGCGTAAACCGCCATGTGGCCATATGGACAGTGGCATTCGTGTTCAGCGCACTCCACATGCAGGTCTACGGATTCGTCCCCCGCATGTTGCTCGGAGCCTACTTCGGCTATCTCCTGCTGTGGTCGGGCTCACTGTGGCTGCCCATCGCGGCCCATGTGCTCAACAACACCGTCTATGTTGTCACTGCATGGTGGCAGGTGCGCCAGCATTCTGCCGATGTCCTCACCGCCGAGCCCATGCTCTGGAACTGGATAATCACCGCCGCCAGCGCCATCCTCGCCGCCGCCACCCTCTACGGGCTGTATAAGTGTAGGATTGGAAATAGGGAATAGGTTTATGGCGATAGGTAATTGAACATATCGCCCTTCGCTCGGCCGACAGGGCGCTTCATAACCTGAATTTCGCATTACGACATCCTCCAAGACCCCCGAATTGAGGGTAGTGGAGGATGCGTGGTTTTGTATTATTTACAATTATTACTGTC
>CABRZA010000085.1 GCA_902475285.1 uncultured Porphyromonadaceae bacterium | reverse complement strand
AAAAGACGAAAATTACATCGCAGCCATCCACAGCAAGTTACTGTAACGATAATATTAACTAATTTTCAAGAGTTACTTAACCATAAAGCATATGATTGAAATAGGAAAATATCAGGACCTCGCGGTGCGTCGCTTCACCGACTTCGGCGCTTATCTCGGCTGCGGCGACGACAGCGCCGAAGTACTTCTCCCGGCACGCTATGTGTCGGAAGAGATGGCGGTTGGCTCTAACGTAAGGGTCTTTGTCTACCGCGATTCGGAAGACCGCCCCGTGGCCACGACCGAAAAGCCCTTTGCCGTGCCGGGTGAGTTCGCTTTCCTCAGCGTTACGGCCGTCAACGACGTGGGCGCCTTCCTCGACTGGGGCCTCCCCAAAGATCTCCTCGTGCCCTACTCCGAGCAGAAGGTCAAGATGCGCCGAGGAGGTATTTATCTTGTGTATGTCTACGTCGACAAGACCTCGGGACGCATCGTGGCTTCGGCAAAGACCGAAAAATTCCTCGACAACGTCTTCCCCGACTACAAGCCCGGACAAAAGGTGCAGGCTCTGGTCACGGAACATGTCGAAATCGGCTACAAGGTGATAGTCGACAACCTACACCGTGGCATCATCTATGCCAACGAGATATATCATCCTGTCGAGATCGAACAGACTATAACAGCTTTCGTAAAACAGGTCAGGAACGACGGCAAAATCGACCTCACTCTCAGCGACCGTGCCAAGGTGCGCGTGGCCGACCTCGCCGAGCGTATAATGGAATATCTCCTCCGGCCCGACGCCGTTGAGGTGAGCGACCGCATGCCGCCGTCGCAGGTGGAATTTCTCTTCGAGTGCAGCAAGAAGGACTTCAAAAAGGCCCTCGGACAGCTCTATCGCGAGCACCGCATCACGCTCGAGCCTGTGGCCCGACCCGTGGTGAAACCCTGAGCCCGCTCCCCTTAAAAGGGCGTTAAATCCTGGCACTTTTGGCTTTCGCCTTGGCTAAAAATACTTAAAACTTAGAGTCCTTAAAGAATTAGTAGTTAAAATTAACAGTTCATTTAAGGTTTTGATTTGTTATATAGCTAATTTTGTGTACGAAAATGCCGGGCCTATGCCCGCACGCATGAAAAAACGAAGAAAATATACACTCAATACACTCACCCTCCGACTACTATGAGCGACAGCGTCAATATCCGCCAACTCAATGAGCTGGTAAGCAGCAAAAGCGATTTCATCACTATGATAACCCACGGCATGGACCAGACCATCGTGGGACAGAAACATCTCGTTGAAAGCCTCCTCATTGCACTCCTCGCCAACGGCCATGTGCTCCTCGAAGGTGTCCCAGGCCTTGCCAAGACTCTCGCCATCAAGACTCTCGCACAGCTTATCGATGCCAAATACAGCCGCATACAGTTTACTCCCGACCTTCTCCCTGCCGACGTAATAGGCACCATGATCTACTCCGTGAAGAACGAGCAGTTCCAGGTGAAGAAGGGCCCGATATTCGCCAACTTCGTCCTCGCCGACGAAATCAACCGTGCTCCGGCAAAGGTGCAGAGCGCACTCCTCGAAGCCATGCAGGAGCGTCAGGTCACCATCGGCGACAGCACCTTCGCCCTCGACAAACCCTTCCTCGTGATGGCCACCCAGAACCCCGTGGAGCAGGAAGGCACCTATCCGCTCCCAGAGGCACAGGTCGACCGTTTCCTCATGAAGGTCGTAATCGGTTATCCCACCAAAGACGAAGAGCGCGAAATCATACGCATGAACATCAGCCAGGAACAGCGCCCGGTTCATGCCATCCTCAAACCCTCCGAGGTGACGGAGGCTCAGAAAATCGTCGAGCAGATATACGTCGACGAGAAAATCGAACGCTATATCGTCGACATCGTCTTCGCCACCCGTACCCCCCGCGAATACGGCCTCGAGGACCTCGCGCCCTACATCTCGTTCGGTGCATCGCCCCGTGCGTCGATTTCGCTCGCCAAGGCTGCCCGCGCTTATGCATTCCTCCACCAGCGCGGATATGTAATACCCGAAGACGTAATATCGGTGTGCCACGACGTGCTCCGTCACCGCATCGGCCTGAGCTACGAGGCCGAAGCCAACAACTTCACCACCGACATGATCATCACCGAAATCCTCGACAAAGTACAGGTGCCTTGATCCCGACCCTCCAAACAGCCTAAGGAAAGCCGATTATGGATTCAAACGAACTGATAAAGAAGGTACGCAAGATAGAAATCAAGACTCGCGGCCTGTCGCAGAACATCTTTGCGGGCGAGTATCACTCCGCCTTCAAGGGCCGCGGCATGATGTTCAGCGAAGTGCGTGAGTATCAGTACGGCGACGATATCCGCGACATCGACTGGAATGTTACCGCGCGCCAGAACCGCCCGCATGTGAAGGTCTACGAGGAGGAGCGCGAGCTCACCGTAATGCTTCTCGTCGACGTGTCGGGAAGCCGCAACTTCGGCGCAGAAGGCCTCGAAAAGCGCGACATGATTGCCGAGATTGCCGCCACAATCGCATTCTCGGCCATTCAGAACAACGACAAAATCGGCGCCATATTCTTCTCCGACCGCGTGGAGAAGTTCATAACTCCGAAGAAAGGCCGCAAGCATATCCTCTTCCTTATCCGCGAACTCCTCGATTTCAAGCCCGAAAACCGTGGCACCGACATTGCCGCCGCCGTGCGCTACTTCACCGACGCCCTCAAGCGCCGGTGCACCATGTTCCTCCTCTCCGACTTCATCGACAGCTCCGACTACCGCACGCCCATCAGCGTTGCGGCGTCGCGCCACGATGTGATGGCCATACAGGTCTACGACAAGCGCGACAGCGATATGCCCGACATCGGCCTCGTGAACGTCCTCGACCTCGAGACCGGCGCCACGCGATGGGTCGACACTTCGTCGAGCCGCACGCGCAAGGCCTACAACAAGTGGTGGTACGACCGCCAGCAGCAGATGAACACCACACTCCGCTCATCGCGCGTCGACTATGTAAGCGTCGCAACCGACGAAGACTATGTGCGCGCACTCATGAACCTATTCAAGACCCGCTCGACGCTATGAGACCCCTGGCTTCCATACTTCTGATTGCTGCCGCAGCCACCGCAGCAGCAGCTCCCCGCGCCGATATCAGCATTACTGCCACTGCAGATTCGGCGGTGGTGCTCATGGGCAAGCGCGCCACGGTGACCTACGCCGTCGACATGCCGGCCGCCGACGCCTCGCGCGTGCAGCTCACCGACCTCCCGCTCCTTACACCCGGGCAGGAGTTCCTCGAATGGAACGGCGTCGACATCGTGGCCGCCGACAGCACCACGGTGATTGCCGACGGACGCCGTCGCGTGACTTACCAATACACCGTCCAGCCTTTCGACCCCGGAACGCTCACCCTCCCCCCCGTGAAGGTATATATGGAGGGCGCCTCCGATACGGCACGCTCGAATGTCCTTACTATCAAAGTACTTCCGGCGGACATCGACTCCACCTTCACCCTCAACCCCATGGAGCCGGTGGTGTCGGCCCGTACCAGATGGTACGACTATATCCCCGACGTGGGGCTGTGGATACTGCTCGCCATCGTCGTGCTGGCTCTCGGCGCGGGCCTGTGGCTCATGCTCCGCAAACGCCGCGAAGTCGAGGAAGTGCGCCGCGCCACCCCCAAGCCTCCCTATGAGCTCGCCATGGAGCGTTTCGACGCCCTGCGCGGACGCCAGCTTATAGAAAACGGCCACGAGAAGGAGTTCTACACCGAGCTCGTCGACATCGTGCGCCAGTATCTCGCAGGCCGCTTCGGCATCAACGCCATGGAGATGACTTCCACGCAGATAGTAAAGGCGCTGCGTTCGAATCCCGAGACACGCACCACCGCCGACGAAATGCGCGCCGTGCTCTCGATGGCCGACTTCGTGAAGTTTGCAAAAGTGCGCCCTTTGCCCGACGACAACATCCGCGCCTACAACCGCGCACGCGACTTCGTGGAGCAGACAAAGCCCGCACCCCAGCCTGAAGCTCCCGCCGACGGCACCTCGGCTCCCACAGCGTCTGCCGATTCCGGACGCCCGACAAACAATGAATCTTCAACCCGCTGACAAATATGCATTTCGCTCATCCCGGTTTCCTTTGGACTCTTCTGGTGCTCGTGCCGCTGACGGTGTGGTATATCGTCAAACAGCGGCGTTCGCATGCCACGCTGGCGCTGTCGACCACCGCTCCTTTCGCGGCTCTCCCGCGCTCGTGGAAGGAAATACTGCGCCATGTGCTCTTCGCCGTGCGCCTGGCAACGCTGGCCTGCCTCATTATTGTGATGGCACGTCCGCAGCTCCGCGACAGCTGGCGCACTACATCAACCGAAGGTACCGATATAGTAATTGCAATGGACGTGTCGTCGTCGATGCTCGCCCGTGATTTCGACCCCGACCGCTTCGAGGCCGCCAAGGATGTCGCCGCAAAGTTTATCGCCGGTCGTGAGAGCGACAACATCGGAATAGTGGTCTTCGCCGGCGAGAGCCTCACAGGCGTCCCCATGACCGTCGACCGCGCACAGCTCCTGCAATATCTTCAGAACCTCCGTATGAACATCCTCGAAGACGGCACGGCCATCGGCGACGGCATAGCAACCTCGCTCAACCGCCTTAAAGAGGGCAAAGCCAAGAGCAAGAGCATAATACTGCTCACCGACGGCAGCAACAACACCGGCGTCGTGGCTCCCGTCACCGCATCGGAGGTTGCCAAGGAGCTCGGCGTGAAAATCTACACAATAGGCATAGGCACCAACGGCAACGCCCCCTATCCCACGCGAACCGTCACCGGCCGCATAGAGTTCCAGCCCCAGCCCGTGGTTATCGACGAAGCCACACTACGCACCATCGCCGAAAGTACCGGAGGCAAGTATTTCCGTGCCACCGGCAACCGTGTGCTCGAAGATGTCTTCGCCGAAATCGACGCCCTCGAAAAAACGCAGATGGATGTGCGCCACTTCTCGCACACCGAAGACAACTATATATTCTGGGGCATCCTCGCCTTCGCTCTCTTCGCCCTCGACGTAATACTCCGCTACACCGTGCTCCGCACCATACCTTAGTCCGTTATGTTCGATTTCGCATATCCCTCACTTCTCTATTTCCTGCTCCTCGTGCCGGCGGTGGCTCTTCTCTATCTCTCGGCGAGGATGTCGCGACGCGCCAAACTGCGGCGCTTCGGACGTCTGCCCATTGTGGAGCGTCTCATGCCCGATGCCTCGCGCTATACTCCCGCCGTGAAGATGTGGCTGCGCCTTGCCGCTCTCGTGGCGCTGGTGGTGATGATAGCCCGTCCGCGATACGGCGAGCTCGAGCAGCAGGAGACTTCGGCCGGCATCGAGGTGATGATAGCCTTCGACGTCTCCAATTCAATGCTGGCGTCGAGCACCGACCGTGTCGACGGCATATCGCGCCTCGACCGTGCACGTCTGCTGCTCGAAAAACTCGTCGACAAGCTCGACAACGACAAGGTCGGCCTGGTGATTTTTGCCGGCAACTCCAAGATGCAGCTCCCGCTCACATCCGATTTCTACACAGCCAAGATGTATCTCGGCGAGCTCTCCCCGCAGCTCATATCCTATCAGGGCACCGACATCGCCGGCGCCATCAAGATGGCCATGAACGGCTTCTCGCCCGCCGAGGACATGCACAAGGCCATCATCCTCATCACCGACGCCGAAGACCATGAAGGCGAGGCCGTAAAGGCCGCCCGCCTGGCTGCCGAGAACGGCATACAGGTCGACGTCATCGGGCTCGGTACTGCCGGAGGCGCACTCCTCCCGGGTATCACCGACGGCGAGGGCCACCCCGTCACCACACGCCTCAACGAGGACCTGGCGCAGGAGATTGCCCGGGCCGGCGACGGCATCTACGTCAACGGCGCATCTGCATCCGCCCTCGGCGACCTCGAAGGACAGCTCGACAAGCTCCAAAAATCGGTGTTCTCCACAACCAGCTATAAGTCGGCGGCCGAGCAGTTCCCCACATTCGCCTTCTTTGCTTTCATTTTCATCCTTATAGATATGCTCATCGTCGACCGCAAGATCAGCTGGCTCAAGCGCATCAACTTCTTCTCTTCCACGCGTGCCGACAAATCCGAATCTTCAACACAGCGATGAAAACAATTATCCTCACTGCAATATTGGCCGCCGCAGGCGCAATGCCGGCTGCCGCACAGTCGCTCGCTTTGCCTGCCGACAGCACGGAGCAGGCTTCCCAAGCCGCGCCCAAGCAGGCTCTCTACCATACCGCCTCCGAATCCTACAAAGCCGAACGAAACGCCATCCGAAGCGGCAACAAGTTTTTCGAAGACGAGCAGTATCACCGTGCCCTCGAGGCCTACAACAAGGCTCTCGAAATCAACGACGCATCAATACGCGCGCGCTTCAACAAGGCCGTGACCCTCTTCCACCTTGCCGGTGAAGACAACCGCGGCACCGAAAACGACCCCCGCGTCGAAGCTGTCGAGCTCCTCAACGACCTTCTCGACGACGCCAAGCGCCTCGACACCGAAGTGGCCGAAAAGGCATACTACAACCTCGGCAACGCCGCCTTCAACGACGAGCAGTACGGCCAGAGCATCGAGCTCTACAAAAGCGCCCTGCGCATAAACCCCGACAACGACCGCACCCGCGAGAACCTCCGCCTGGCCCAGCTCAAAAAGCAAGAGCAGGAACAGAATCAGGAACAGAATCAGGAACAGAATCAGAACCAGGATCAGCAGGACCAAAAGGACCAGCAGCAACAGCAGCAACAGCAACAGCAACAACAGCAGCAACAACAACAGCAGCAGCAACAGCAGCAGCAACAGCCCCAGCAGATGAACCGCTCGGCCCAGCAGATTCTCCAGTCCATGCAGAACAAGGAGAACGCCACACGAAAAAAAGTTCAGGCTCAGGAGGAACCGGCCACCGGCCGTCCCCAAACCGACAAACCTTGGTAATTTCTACATAATCAACCACATATTATGCTCTCACGACGATTCGTACTATTTCTCTTCCTCACACTCGCTGCCATGGGCATCGGTGTGGCACAAGAGCCCTCCTTTGCCCTTGTGCCGGTGAGAAATGTGGTGGAGGGACGTAATTTCGCCCTTACTTTCCGCCTTTCAAACGGCGAGGCAAACCCGCCCGCCGCGCCGCAGCTCGACGGATGCCGCCTTCTTTTCGGCCCGTCGACATCCACCATGCAGAGCACACAGATTATAAACGGCAAAATTTCGTCGTCGTCCTCAATCGACTATACTTTCACCTACCGTGCCGAAAAAGCCGGAAAGGTCGACATCCCCGCAGTGAGCATCACTGCCGGCGGAAAACGCCTGCAGTCCCGCCCGGCATCGTTCAATATCCTCCCCCCCGACCGCAATTCGCAGAGCGCCCGGCAGGGTAGTGCACACGCACCCGTCCAGGCCGACGACCCTTCGACACAGACTCCCGGCCGTGTGTCGGCCGACGACCTTTTGGTGCGCGTATCGTTCTCCAAGTCGTCGGTCTACGAGCAGGAGCCCGTTGTGGCCACAATCAAGGTCTACACCAAATACGACATCTCCTCCTTCATGCCCACCACGCAGCCGGCATTCGAGGGTTTCCTCACCGAGGAGCTGCCCGTCACCATGGAGACCACTATGGAGCACTACAACGGCCAGAACTACCATTCGGCCGTGCTCAAGCGCCTCCTTCTTTATCCACAGCGCTCGGGGCGCCTCGAGGTCAACACCGGCACCTACGACGTAACCATCGTGCAGTACGAGGAGGTCAACATGGGCTTCTTCCGCACCGCCCGCCCCGTTGAGCGCCAGATTACCACGCGCTCCAACCCCGCCGTCCTGCAAGTGAAGCCTCTCCCCGAACCGCGTCCCGAAGGTTTCACCGGCGCCGTCGGACGTTTCTCCGTCGAAACGGCACTCGAACCCGAACTGCTGCGCACCAACGAGGCCGCCGTATACTCATACACCGTGAAAGGTACGGGCAACATCAAGTTCCTCTCCGAGCCCGTCATACAGTTCCCTGTCGGCATCGACACCTACACCCCAAAGACCGACATTCAGGCACGAGTAGTGGGCGGCAGCGACATGAGCGGAACCTTCCGCACCGACATCACCTTCGTGCCTCAGGAGCCCGGCAACTTCGTCATTGAGGGCACCCCGTTCTGCTACTTCGACCTCGACAGCAAGAGCTACAAGACCATCGATGTGCCCGATATGCCAATCCGTGTTCTCCGTGGAAATGCCGCCGCTCCCGTCGAACAGCAGCACGCCGACATAGACAACGTAATCGACGACATCCTCCATATCCATCCCGTCGCGTCCGACGAACAGACCCACACGCTCAACTACACCTTCCGCAGCGGGCTTTATTGGTTCGCCTACATCCTTACTGCTCTCATCCTGATAGGCCTTGTCTTCGTCTACCGCCGCCACATACGCCTGCAGGCCGACGTCGCCGGCCGACGCCTTGCAAAGGCATCGCGAGTGGCTGGCAAACGCCTCAAACAGGCACGCGCATTCATGGACAGCCACAAGAACGACGAATTCTACGCCGCCGTGGCGTCGGCCCTCTGGGGATACATGTCCGACAAACTGCAGATTCCTGCCTCGCAGCTCACGCGCGACAACGTGTCGGCACGCCTTGAAGCCTACGGTCTGCCGGCCGACAAAATCGCCGAGGTGGTCGACGTGCTCGACACCTGCGAGATGGCACGCTTCACTCCCGTACATTCCGACGACGATGTGGCACAAATCTACGCCAAGGCCTCCGACGCCATCAACAGTATCGAAAATGTAAAACGTCGTCAAAACGCATGATTATGAAACGTATCCTCTTCGCTTTCATTGCTCTTGTGCTCGCCGTGGCGTCGGCGCAGGCGCTGACCATTGCCCAGCGCGCCGATTCGGCATACAACGCCGAAAACTACCGCCTGGCAATCGACCTATACCGCCAGGCCCTTGCCCACGACGGCGTTTCGGCCAACGTGTACTACAACCTCGGCAATGCATACTACCGCATCGACAAGCTCGGAAGTGCCGTGGCCAACTACGAGCGTGCCCTCCGCCTCGACCCCGCCGACGCCGACGCACGCCAGAACCTCGAGTTCGTCAAAAGCCGCATTCAGGACCGTCCCGAAGACGACACCGCCTTCCTCGCATCGCTCCACCACTCAATGGTGCAGTCGATGACAGCCAACGCATGGGCCTGGACGGCATTCGTCATATTCCTCCTCTTCATGGGCGCCGTAGCGCTCTATATCTTTGCCACGGGAGTGGGCCTGCGCAAGACAGGCTTCTTCGGCGGCATAGTCCTGCTGGTCATGTTGGCCTATTCGCTCTGCGCCGCCTCCGACGCCGTTGAGCGTGCCACTGCCCACAGCCGCGCCGTCGTCATCGTGCCCTCCACACAGCTCAGCAGCGCCCCCCGAGCCTCGCGGTCGGCAGCCGACAAGGTCGTCAGTCTCCACGAAGGTACCGTGGTTGAGGTCATCGACTCCGTCGCAACCCCCGACGATCCCCAGTCGCCCATGTGGTACAACGTCAAAATCAACAATAGCACCAAGGCTTGGCTGCGCTCGGCCGACGTGGAAAGAATCTGAAAACACTAAATAAAGTTAAAATATCGGCGGCGACTTGCAAGGATTTGCAAGTCGCCGTATATTTGCAGTCACTTTCCACCCGACGAAAGGCTTTTAAAACGGGGCTGACCGGTTTTGACAGCGCGTAGAAGTGGTGTGTAAGCGTGCAGAGCTTTGAGGCATATGCTCTATAATATCAGGCTTCGACCAATTTAAATGGCGAAAATAACTACGCTCTTGCTGCCTAATCGAAGTACAGTAGATTACGCTTAATCGCCGCAACAGTTGCAGCGACAAGACATTGCCCGATTGCCGTCGTTCCGAGGCCAATCGATCCGGCAGTGCTAATAAATCGGAAATAGGGTCGCCGGCTCCTCGGAAGCGTCCCGAAGTTTTAGAGGATAAGGAAGCGCTTGGTGGTTTCAGGCCTGACGCTTCCCGACAATCAACTTGAAACTACGCACGTAGAAAGCTCATTAGTTCCGCGTTTGGACGAGAGTTCGAATCTCTCCAGCTCCACTATTATAAGTTCTAACCTTTTATATTAAAGATTGGAACTTTTTTAATTGACTGATTTTAAGGCAGCTAATG
>CABRZA010000084.1 GCA_902475285.1 uncultured Porphyromonadaceae bacterium | reverse complement strand
AATTGATTTTTTTGTGTAATTTTGCCGTTGCATAGGCCTTTGGGCCAATCGGAATAAACGTTTTCAACAATATAATCTGAACCAACTATGTCAAAAGTAACAGTGGTAGGCGCCGGCAATGTAGGCGCTACATGTGCCAATGTGCTGGTATGCAGTGAAGTGGCCGACGAAGTAGTATTGCTCGACATCAAAGAGGGTGTGTCGGAAGGCAAGGCAATGGATATCATGCAGGCCGCAAACATCCTCGGTCTCAACAGCCGTCTCAAAGGCGTCACAAACGACTACGCAGCCACCGAAGGCTCCGACGTGGTGGTAATCACCTCGGGTATCCCCCGCAAGCCCGGCATGACTCGCGAAGAGCTCATCGGCGTAAACGCAGGCATCGTCCGTTCCGTCACCGAGAACATCCTCGCGCACTCCCCCAACGCCATCATCGTGTGCGTGTCGAACCCCATGGACACAATGACCTACCTCATACACAAGGTTACCAAACTCCCCCGCAACCGAATAATCGGCATGGGCGGCGCTCTCGACAGCGCACGCTTCCGCTACTTCCTCAGCGTGGCCCTCGGCGCCAACATCAACGAGGTTGAAGGCATCGTAATCGGCGGTCACGGCGACACCACTATGATACCCCTCAAGCGCTACGCCGCTTACCGCGGTATCCCCGCTTCGACCCTCATGCCCGCCGAACAGCTCGACAAGGTTGCCGCCGACACAATGGTGGGCGGTGCCACCCTCACCAAGCTCCTCGGCACTTCGGCATGGTACGCTCCCGGTGCTGCCGCAGCTCAGGTTGTTGCCGCCGTTCTCGGCGACCAGAAGAAGCTCATCAGCTGCTCGGCTCTCCTCGAAGGCGAGTACGGCCAGAGCGACCTCTGCATCGGCGTGCCCTGCATCCTCGGCCGCAACGGCATCGAGAAAATCGTCGAGTTCGACCTCAACGCCGACGAGAAGGCTCTCTTCGAAGCCAGCGCCGCAGCCGTGCACAAGACCAACGCTGCCCTCGCATAATTATTCCATATACCCCGGACCGAACTTTAATGGGCGGTTCGGGGTTTTTCTATAATCGAACAACATTCCCGAATATGAAAATCAAGATTACAGCTCTCGCCGCCATGGCAGCACTTATGCTTGCCTCCTGCGCGCAGAAGGGCGCCGAAAACGCCGAGGCTGCCGCCACCGAGCAGCCCGCAGCCGAAACTCCGGCAGCAAATGCAGTCCTGCCCGCCGGCAATGGCGAAGTGGTTACTCTCTCCGATGCCGCCATGCTCGCACCGGGCACAGTCGCCGACCGCCTCCTTGTGGTCGACTTCAACGCCGTGTGGTGCGGTCCGTGCCGCCAGCTCGCTCCCGTAATGGAAGAGATGGCAAAGAAATATGCCGACAAAGCCACCTTTGTTTCCGTCGACGTCGACAAGTACGGCGAGCTCATGGCAGCCTACGACCTCGGCAACGCAATTCCCGTGGTGCTCTTCATCAAGCCCGACGGCACACGCGAGCACTATGTGGGCACCGGCGACCTGCTCCCGGCCGACAAGTTCGAGGCCCTCATAGCGAAGAATCTGAAATAACGGCATACCGTCTGTTGCGGGAGCGCCCCACTGGCGGCGCTCCTGTTGCTTTAATCCGGATGCTCCTCTTGCTTCAATTAGGATAAGGTCATGACCAACAAAGAACTCGAAAGCCGTGCCCGCCGTCTGCCCGGCGTGGAGAGCCTGCTGCCCATGCAGCGGGCCATGATGAAAGTGCAGCTCCCGGCGCGTGTGCTCTTGCAGGCGCCAACGGGCAGCGGCAAGACGCTGGCATATGTCCTGGCGGCGCTGCGCGTGGTCGAAGCTTCGAAAGGCGCGCCGCAAATCCTTGTGGTGGCGCCCACGCGTGAGCTCACCCTGCAAATTTTCGACGTGATGCGCACCCTCGCGCTCCCCGATTTCAAGGCTACGGCCGTATACGGCGGCCACAGCTACGAGGCCGAAGCCAAGAGCCTCGAGGCCGGCACCGACATTGTGGTGGGAACACCCGGCCGCATCGTCGACCACATCAACCGCCGCCGCCTCGACCTCCGCGAGCTTCGCGCGCTCGTCATCGACGAGTACGACAAGTCGCTCGAGCTCGGCTTCGAGCCCGACATGCGCCGGATAGTGCACCATGCCTCGCGGGCACGCACCTTCATCCTCACCTCGGCCACCGTGGCTGAGCTTCCCCCCTTCGTCAGCGAAGTCGACACCACCCTCGACTATACCGGCGGCGCCGCCCCGCAGCCCAAGGTGCAGTGCTATTCGGTGACCAGCCCCTCGCCCGACAAGCTCGACACCCTCTGCGAGCTCCTGCGCGGCCTCGCCGGCAAGCGCCTCATAGTGTTCGTCAACCACCGCGAGGCCGCCGACAGGGTCTACGGCCGTCTGCGCGCCGACGGCTTCGGCGCCGCCCTCTACCACGGCGGCCTCGACCAGCAGCTGCGCGAGCGCGCACTCATCCTCTTCGAGAACGGCACCTCCCCCGTGCTCGTGGCCACCGACCTTGCCGCACGCGGCCTCGACATCGACAGCGTCGACGCCGTGGTGCACTACCATCTCCCCTCCACGCCCGAGGCCTGGACGCACCGCAACGGCCGCACCGCCCGCATGGGCGCCACGGGCGAGGCGTATGCCATTGTATCCGAGCACGACAAGCCGGCGTCCTTCATCGAAGCCGACGCCATCGCCGTGCCCCAGCCCTGCGCCGACGGCCGCCCAGCCGTGGCAACCCTCTACTTCAACGCCGGGCGCAAGGAGAAAATATCGCGCGGCGACATCGCCGGCTTCCTCATAGCCAAAGGCGGCCTGGAGGCTTCGGAAGTAGGACGCATCGACGTGAAGGACCATTGCGCCTATGCCGCCGTCCCCGCTGCCAAAGCCGCCGCCGTGGTCAAGGCCGTGGCTCCGCACAAAATCAAGAACACACGCGTGCGCGTCACCCCCGTCGAGTAACGCTGAACATTTCGCGGGTGCCGGCGGTTTTATTTTCAGTTCATCACTCTAAATTGTGCTTAATTAAAGTGAAAGTAAAGCAGACACTCAGTAGGATTTTGAGAGTGGCAGGATATATCGTCCTGGCACTCTTCCTGCTGTCGGTGGGTCTCGTCGGGCTGCTGTACTCCTCCTGGGCTCAGGAAGCCGCCCGCAAGGCGCTGACAGCCAGGATGTCGACGCCCGAAGCGACGCTCACCGTAGGCACCTTCGCCCTGCGCTTTCCTCTCCGCGTCGAAGCCACCGACGTGGCCCTCACCTCCTGCGGCGACACCGTGATGGCCGCACGCGCCCTCGACGCCGAGGTCAGCCTCCTGCCCCTCCTGGCAGGGAAGGCCGAGGTGAGCCGCCTGTCGCTCGCCGGCGCCCGCTACCGCCTCGGGGCGCCCGACTCCGCCATGTGTCTCACCGTCGCCGCCGACAGTCTCGGCCTCGCACCAGTAACGGTGGGTCTGGCCGACATGGACATCGACCTCCGCGACGGCGTGCTCCGCGGCGCCCGTCTGTCCATCAACCTCAATCCCGACACCGCCACGGCCAAGGAGCCCTCGCAGCCCACGCGCATGACCATACGCACCGGCCGCATAGCCCTCGTGGACTTCGCCTACACCATGCGGCTGATGCCTTCCGTCGACACCCTTACGGCACACATCGACAGCGCCGTGATAGGGGAGGGCACGATAGCCATGCTCGACCAGCGCATCAAGCTGCGCGACTTCACCGGCCGCGGGCTCGACGCACGCTATATCGCTCCCGACAGCGCCGCCGTCGCCGCCGCCGGTCCATATCCCGAAGCCGTGCCCGATACCTCGTCTACCGCCCCCTGGACAGTTGAAATCGACAGCATAGCCTTCGACCGCAGCCACGCCCTCTACACCACCGCCGGCGTGCGCCCCGTGCCGGGCCTCGACTTCGGATATATCGAAGTGTCCGACCTCGCCCTTCGCCTCACCGACTTCTACAACCGGGCCACCACCGTGCGCCTGCCGCTCAGCCTCACGGGCACCGAGCGTTGCGGCGTGCGCCTCAACGTGGCCGGCGAGCTCGACATCGACTCGGTGGCCCTGCGCTTCCGCGAGGTCACGCTCGACACCCCCGCCGGTACCGACGTGGGCTTCTCGGGCGTCCTGGGCATGGGCGACATGGGCGCCGACCCGTCGCTGCCCCTGGGGCTGAGCCTCACCGGCGACTTCGCTCCCGCCGACATGCGCATGATGTTCCCGGCCTTCACGCCGTATCTCGCCGCCATACCCTCGGCCGACGACATAAGGCTGCTCGCCGATGTAAGCGGCACCACCGGCAGCCTCGACATCGACAAACTCGCCCTCCGCCTCAACGGCTGCGTCGACCTCAACGCCACCGGCCGTATCGACAATATGATGCAGCCCTCGCGCCTTGGGGGCGACATAGCCCTGACGGGACGCATAATGAATGTCGACGGCTTCAAGCGCAGCCTTCTCGCCCCCGAGACGGCCGCCATGCTCCGCATACCTCCCATGACCCTCCAAGGCCGTGTGGCCATGGCTTCGGGAACAGTCGACGGGCGCCTGCGTGCCGTCACTGCCGGCGGCGACATCGGCCTCGACGCCCGCTGGAACAGCCGTGCCGAGAGCTACACCGCCACCGTGGACACGCGCACCTTCCCCGTGCAGGCCTTCATGCCCCTGCTCGAACTTGAAAACGTGACGGCGACGGCCACGGTCGACGGGCGGGGATACGACATGTTCAGCCCCCGCACGCGGCTCGACGCCGACGTGGCCGTGGCCTCGGCAACCTACCGGGGCAACCTCCTGCGTGACATCACCGCCACGGCCTCGCTCGCCGACGGGCAGACCACCGTCGACATCGAGAGCGCCAATCCGGCCGCCGACCTCGGCATCAAGGCCCAGGGCAATCTCGACGGCGACACCTATGCCTGGACTGCGACCGTCGACGGCCGCTACGTCGACCTCTACGCGCTGAAGCTCAGCGCCGAGCCGGCGTCGCTCGAAGTCACCCTCGACGGCGACGCCACCATAGGCCCCGGCAAAAACGACATCAGCGGCCGCGTGCACCTTTCCGACCTCTTCTTCCGCCGCAACAAGGGCACCATAGGCATCGGCGACCTCACGGCGCACCTCTACGCCTCCGACACCCTCATCACTGCCGGGCTCAACAACCGCGACCTCACGGCGTCGTTCTCGTCGCCCGTGAGCCTCGACAGCCTCACTCGCGCCTTCTCGGCCATGGGTGCCATAGCCGCCGAGCAGATGAAGGCCTACTCCATCGAGGCCGATACCCTCTTCGGCGTGCTGCCGCGCTTCGCCCTCGACGTCCGCGGCGGCCGCTCCAACCTGGTGAACGACATCCTCGCCCCCGACAAGATGAGCCTGCGCGCCTTCGCCATCAGCGCCGACAAGGACAGCACCGTGGCCCTCGACGGCTATGTGCGCGGCTTCGACACCGGCTCGATGCGCCTCGACTCGATCTACATCAACGCCGGGCAGCACGACGACCACCTGCACCTCACAGCCGGCGTGCTCAACCGCCCCGGCAACCTCGACGCATGGCACGCGGCCACCGTCAAGGCACGCCTCGACGGCAGCGAGGCCGCGCTGCGCCTGAGCCAGAGCGACATAAAGGGCCGCACGGGCTATGACCTCGGCATAGCCGCCACGGCCGATGCCGCCGACAGCTCGTTCACCTTCCACATCCGCCCCGTCGACCCCATCATTGCCTACCAGAACTGGACGGCCAACGACGACAACTTCATAAGCTACACCATACCCACGCAGCACATCGACGCCAACCTTCGCATGAGCGGCGCCGGCAGCTCGCTGGCCATCTTCACCGAGCACCCCGAGGGTCACGACAACCATAGCGACAACAGCCAGGAAGACCTTGTGATACGCCTGAGCGACATACATATCTCCGACTGGATATCGATGAACCCCTTCGCGCCGCCGATGAAGGGCGACGTGACGGCCGACATGCGCCTCAACCGCCACGACGGGCGCATAGTGGGGCAGGGCACGGCCGGGATAAGCAACTTCGTGTACGGCCGCGAGAAAGTGGCCGACTTCAAGGCCGACTTCAACGTGGCCGCCACGCCGTCGGGCACCATCAATGCCGACGCCGACGTGTATGTCGACGGCGTGCGGACCATGACCCTTGCCGGCGCCCTCAACGACAGCACTGCCACGTCGCCGCTCGACCTCGACTTCGCCATGATACGCTTCCCTCTGGCCACCGTCAACCCCTTCATGCCGGCGGGTACGCTGCGCATGGCCGGCATGCTCAACGGACAGCTGAAAATCACCGGCACGTCGGCACGCCCCGTGCTCAACGGGTCGCTCACCTTCGACTCCACTACCGTGCGCCCCACCATAATAGGGACGGCCTATGCGTTCAGCCCCGTGCCTATCGACGTGGCCAACAGCGTGGTGCGCTTCGACCGCTTCACCATAAAGGGCTGCAACGACAATCCCCTCTACGTCGACGGCACCGTCGACCTCTCCGACATGGCCAACGCGCGCGTCAACCTCGCCCTGAAAGCCGACAACATGATGATTGTCGACAGCAAGCGGCTGAGCAAGGGTGCCGACATCTACGGCCGCGGCTTCATAAGCCTCAACGCCAACGCCCACGGGTCGATGAGCTTCCTTCAACTCAACGCCGACCTGAGCCTCAACTCGGGCACCAACCTAACCTATGTCATCCCCGACGCCACGTCGGCCATCACCAACCGCTCGACCGACGACATGGTGCGCTTCGTGAACTTCGCCGACAGCGCCGCCGTGGCACAGGCCGACACCCTTGCGCGTTCGGCCATGGCGATGATGCTCAACGCTCAGCTGAGCATCCAGGACGGCTCGATAATCAACGTTGACCTTTCGGCCGACGGCAAGAACCGCGTGCAGCTGCAAAGCAACGGCAGCCTCACCTACGAGATGACGCCGCTCAACAGCGGCCGCCTCTCCGGTCGCCTGAACATCGACAAGGGCTTCGTGCGCTACACGCCGCCATTCATGAGCGAGAAGCTCTTCAACTTCACGGAGGGCTCGTATGTGGCCTTCAACGGCAACATGATGAACCCCGTACTCAACGTGCATGCGGTGGACGTGGTGAAGGCCAACGTGACCCAGTCGGGCCGCAACTCACGGCTTGTCGACTTCGACGTGTCGCTGGCCGTGACGGGCACGCTCAACCAGATGAACGTGGCCTTCGACCTTGCCACCAACGACGACATCACCGTGGCCAACGAGCTCGAGAGCATGAGCGCCGACCAGCGCGCCAACCAGGCCATGAACCTACTGCTCTACAACGTGTACACCGGGCCGGGGACGAAGGGCAACGCGTCGCTTGCGGGCAACCCGCTGTTCTCCTTCCTCGAAGGGCAGATAAACTCTTGGGCGGCTAACAACATCAAGGGCGTCGACCTTACGTTCGGCATCGACCAGTACGACCGCACTGTGAACGGCAGCACCGCCTCGACGATGAGCTACTCCTACCAGGTGTCGAAGACGCTCTTCAACGACCGTTTCAAAATCGTAGTGGGCGGCAATTACAGCACCGACGCCAATGCCGACGAGAACTTCTCGCAGAACCTCATCAACGACATATCGTTCGAGTACTACCTCAACGACACTCGCACGATGTATGTGCGCCTTTTCCGCCACACGGGCTACGAGAGCATTCTCGAAGGCGAGATAACGCAGACGGGCGTAGGCTTCGTTTACCGCCGCAAGTTGCGCCGGCTGGGCGACATGTTCCTCCCGGCATCGGTTGTTCGGCGTCGCACCGAAAGGCAGAACGAAAAAGAATCCCAGCAAACACCGCAGCCATGACACACCGCAGCCACCAAGCCATACTTGCCAAGCTCGTCGCGGGCATACTGATGCTTGCCGCGGCGGCATGTTCCACCACGCGCCGCATACCCGACGACGAAATCCTCTACACGGGCGTGAAGAAGGTGAACATAGCGCCGGCCGACAGCTTCGCTGTGCCGTCGGAGCTGTCGTCGTCGATACGTACGGCCGTCGACGTGGCGCCCAACAACTATATCAAGCTGCTGCACTGGCGGTATCCGTTCCCGTTGGGGCTGTGGGTTTACAACAACTGGCCCAATCCCGACAAGGGCTTCCGGCACTGGCTCTACGAGAAGCTCGTGGAGGAGCCGGTGCTGGTGAGCGACGTGCGGCCCGAGGTTCGCACGCACATGATAGAGCAGCTGCTTGACAACAACGGCTACTTCCGCGGCACGGCCACCTACCGGCTGGTGCAGGGGAAAAACCGCAAAAAGGCCAAGATAGTCTACGATGTGGAGCCTGGGCCGGGCTACCCCGTGCGGAGCGTGCAGCTTCTGCCCGACAGCACGGCGCTGGGGCACCTGATAGACTCTCTGGCGCGTGCCGACGCCTATCTTTCGGCCACACGTCCGCTTTACTGCGCCGACAGTCTGAGCACGGCACGCACGCGCATAACCAACTCGCTGCGCAACCGGGGCTACTATTTCTTCCGGCCGGAGTTTATAGAATACTTGGCCGACAGCATCGCCTACCCGGGCGAGGTGGAGCTGCGCCTTATGCTGGCGACGAATGTGCCGCGCTTCGCCATGCAGCCCTACACCACTGGCAAGGTGACCATGTATGTGAACCGCAACCAGGGCGGGGGCGTTCCCGACACCGTGGAGATGCGTCGCGCCACGCTCATACAGATGATGCCGTCGCGTTTGAGACGCCAGATTGTGGACGAGTGCGTGGCCTTCCGGCCGGGGCGCCGCTTCTCGGTGCGGAACATGGACCGCACGCAGAGCAACCTTGCACGGCTGGGTATTTTCAACGCCATCAACATCGAGGCCGTTCCCGACACCACCGACCTTGCGGCGCGGCGGCTGAACGTGGAGATACGGTGCACGTTCGACTCTCCGCTTGAAACATCGCTTGAGGTCAACGCTTCGTCGAAGTCGAACAGCTACATAGGGCCGGGGCTGTCGTTCGGCGTGACGAACAAGAATATCTTCGGCGGCGGCGAGCAGCTGTCGGTGAAGCTCACGGGCACCTACGAGTGGCAGACGGGCCATTCGCGGCGTTCGATATTCAACTCCTATGAGGTGGGCCTTACGGGAGCGCTTGCGTTTCCGCGGCTTCTGGCGCCGAAGTTCATACCGCGGAGCCGCTACCAGCTCAACTGGACTCGTTTCCAGCTCAATGCCGACCTTCTCAACCGTCCGCACTACTTCAAGATGGCGCAGTTCAACGCGTCGATCAACTACGACTGGCGTTTGCGGCGGCATGTGTCGAACACACTGACGCTTTTCAAGCTCACCTACACCAACCTGATGCACACCACTCATGACTTCGACTCCATTATGGCGGCCAACCCGGCTGTGGCGCAGAGCTTCAAGAGCCAGTTCATACCGCAGATGATCTACACCTACGTGTACGACCGTCAGCTCGACCGGAACAACAATATCAACTGGCAGTTTACAGTGCAGGAGGCAGGGAATGTCTTCTGGGCCATCTACCGGGCGTGCGGCAAGAAGGGCACGAAGGAGCTTTTCGGGACACCTTTCTCGCAGTTTGTGAAGGGACAGACGCAGCTTGTGTGGGGTCGACGGCTTTTCGGGGGGGACCACTGGCTTGTGAGTCGTGTGGCTGTTGGTGCGGCGCATGCCTACGGCAACTCGTCGCAGGTGCCCTACGCGGAGCAGTTCTATGTCGGGGGCGCCAACTCTATCCGCGCGTTTACGGTGCGGTCCATCGGTCCGGGCAGCTACAAGGCTCCCGAGGGACAGCCGGAGGACTATTTCGACCGGACTGGTACGTTCAAGTTCGAGGCCAACGTGGAGTACCGTTTCCCTCTTTTCGGGCCTATCCACGGGGCTGTGTTTCTCGACAGCGGCAACGTGTGGCTGCTGAAAGACGACCCTCTGCGTCCCGGCGGCACGCTGCGCGCTAAGACTTTTCTCCGCGACCTGGCGCTGGGTACGGGAGTGGGCTTGCGTCTCGACATCAGTATGCTTGTGGTGCGCGCCGACCTGGGCATAGGTATCCACGCGCCCTACGACACGGGGCACGGAGGCTACTACAACATGGCATCGTTCGGCAAGTCGCTGGCCTTCCACCTGGCGATAGGGTATCCGTTTTAGTAATGCGGAACGGTGGTTCTTGCTTCGCAAGGGGCAAGCCGATGAGGAGGGTGTGAATTTTGCCTTTCGCTGCGCAAGGGGCATGCGGATTTGGC
>CABRZA010000083.1 GCA_902475285.1 uncultured Porphyromonadaceae bacterium | reverse complement strand
CTGCTTGCTGCATCCTTGACTGAGATTGAAAGTTGCGAAGTTTCAGATAGCCAAGAAAGAGCGTCGAGTAAACGCTTATATTATGTCTTGCCCCGGCAAAGGCCGAGGCGCTGCATCCCGCCCACAAACCCCAGCGGGCTTCTACGTGGCGATATGCGGTGCAAAGTTAAGAAAATATATTTTATTTCATCAAAAAAAATTGCAATAAATTTCAATCGAAGATGATTTTGCCTTTGGTGTAGCCGAAGTTTGAGTCGATGATGAGTACCACTTCTTCGGCGAAGGAGGCCCACTCGTGGCAGTAGCGGGTTTCGACGCAGATGTCGGTGTCGTTGATGCGGTAGAGGTTGTCGCCGATTTTCTTTACTTCGACTACGTATTTGCCGGTGTCGACACGGGTGGGGGTAAGGATGTAGCGTACGTCGACGGTGCGGTCGTATCGGCCGACGGCTTTTGTCCCCGACGGGGGCTCGGCGACGGTGTATATCTCGGCAATGTCGTAGCTGCTCTCCGCAAAGGCCGGCAATGCCGCCCCCGCAAGCAAAAGACCTACGATAAGCGATCTATGGCGTTTCATTGACGGTATTCTTTATTTGAGGATGTCGATGGTGCGGTGGTCGGTGAGGCCGTGGTAGTATTTTGCTATGACGCGGGCGAAGACGTCGGAGGTGGCGACGAGGTCGAAGAGGGTCATGGAGGAGCGGAGTTTGAGGGCGTCGACGGGGCCCATCACTTCGCGGGCGTCGGAGGTAGAGAGACTCATGAGCGCTTCGGATGCCTCGCGCAGGCGCTGGCCCAGGAGTGGGTGTGCGAGATAGGCGCGGGCCTCGTCGAGGTCGGCAATGCCGTAGTATTTGGCGTTGTAGGAGTGGCCGAGTTGTTTGAGTTGCGGGAAGATGTACCACATCCAATGTGAGCGCTTGCATCCCCGGCGCAGTTCAGCCAGCGCCACCGGATAGACGCCTTCCTGCGCCTGGACGAATCGCCCGAGCTTGTAGGGGTCGGAGTTCATAGTTATTTTGATTGGCGGGTGATGTGGTCGAGGTACTGGAGCTCGGAGATGGCGAAGTCGCGGCAGGAGGGCATGTTCTTGATGTCCTCGAGAAGGGTGCGGGCGGAGTCGTACATTTCGTATTCGATGTAGAGATAGGCCAGGCGGCGCATGAGGTAGTCGAAGAAGAAGGCGTCTTCGCGGCTGTCGGTGTTGCGTTTGCCGTTCTTGTATTCGGCGAGGTGGTGTTTCACAGTGGCCAGGGCGCGCGGGTCGCAGGAGTTGACCAGCGCGTTGATGTACTCCATGATGTGTGGCACCTTGCCCGAGGGCTTAAGAATGGAGAGGTAGGCGATGGCGCGGTCGTAATCCTCGAGCTCGTTGTAGCAGAAGCCGATGTTGTAGCATGTCTCCTCGAAGATGCCGCGCACATTGGCGGTGTCGGTGATGATGGGTTTGCGCAGTATTTCGTAGACCTTATGCAGGTGGAGCAGGGCGTCGACGTAACGGTTGTTGTTGACCAACAATCGACCGTAGCCAAACTCGTAAGCAATGTTCCGTGAGTACATTGCGCCTTCGAGGACGGCAATTTCCTCGGGCACGAGGGGCTCGTTGTTGTGCGCCTTTTCGGCCACAGAGCGTTCGATCTCTTCGAAGCGGCGCATGCGCTCTTCGGGCGGTATGAAGTCGTGGCCGAGTATGAAGCTGGTGGTGAATGGGGCGTTTTTGGAGTGCGTGGTGCGGAAGTCGTCGGGGATGCTGAAGTTTGGAATCATCACCGACACGCGCATATAGGCCGTGGGCTTGGCGAAGCTGCCCAGGTCGCGCAGATACATGATGATTGAGTTGTCGGAGCACAGGGTGGATTTATCCTTCTTGTACTCAAACTGTTTGGCGTTGTTTTCCTGCGGACGGAAGGCGATGATAAGGATGGCGTTGAGGCCTAAGCGTGTGCTGGGCTCGCCGTTTTCGTTGAGGCGCAGGATGGTGTCGAATGGGCGGAAGGCGAGTACGTCGGCAGGCGATTCGATTATCTCCGTCGACTCTTCTTCGCACATTTCGCCACGTCGCACCACGGCCATGGAGCCGATGTCGGAGGGGGAGATGTTGAGCACTTGCTCTATGATGTAGCCCAGTGTCACGGGCTCGTCGGGCGAGGAGCGCTTTATCTTATTTTCCTGATGACCGAACTTGGATTCGTTGAGCAGGAACGATTGCCACACAATATCCGGCTCGGAGGCGGCACTGTCGGAGGTTTTGCCTTGGGCGCCGTCGGGTTTATTATTTTTCGAGAAAAAGTCTAAAAGTCCCATGATGATTTTTTGAGGTTACACAAGCATAAGATATAACTATTCGTTAGAGTCGGGAGCGGTGGTGAAGCCTACGGGGCGGCGTGGCTCTTTGGCGTCTGGTTGCGCGGCTTTGATTTGCTGAAAGTGGTGGTGGACGAGCTCTTTCGTCTTGAAAAACGAGTCAAGAACAGACTTCACATAAAGCTCGTTGTCGGGGCAATCGGGATGAAGCATGATGTCGTAACGGCTGTATAAACCGATGAATCCTTCTTCATCGGGTGCAGACAAAACTACCGTCGGCCCAAAATCAATGTTGGCTGAATTAACAGCCTCCCGAAGGTTCGGCAGATCAGTGTCATCGGCCTTCATGACGGCCCACATGAGGTCCCACACGCGTGCGAACATTCCATTGAACTCCACATGGAATTTTTCGCCCTGATATGACACGGAAATGCTTCCGTCGTCGTTTTTTGTGGGCTGGCAACCGATATTGCACAAGGTCGAGAACATAAGCCCAAGGGTATCGGGCTGATTATGCGTTTGTTCAGCGGAATCTGATTTTTCTTGTTCCATACGTTCTTTCTTCTCTTTTCTTTCTTTCAGATGACTCCTAATTAGTACACCTGCGACTACGACAACGAAAACTATTAAAATTTCCATCCAATAATGTCCGAATATTTGAGCGGACGCTACGATTAACAAATACTTAATGATTGACATCGGAATCGGGGATTTTTACAGCCAATCGGCCCAATGGTCGCAATGCGCGGCGAGGTATCGCGCGGCCGGTGTGTGTGGATAACGTTTGGCAATTGTGCGGTAGTTGCCCATAAGAAATTCGGCCTCGGCGACGGCGTCGGGTGAGCGGAGCATTCGGAATCCTTTCTCTATTTCTGCGGCCAGCCATTTGTCGTCGGGGAATTGGGGCTGTTTGAGATAATTCACTTCGCGCAGGTGTCCGTCCCATGTCCAATAGGCTGGCTGATAGTTGCACTGGTTGGCGTCGCCGAGCCAATATTGTGTCAGCGCCCATGCACTGTGAAATGAATTGTAACGTGCCATGGCGTGTCGGATGGTCGCCAGTCCTCGAAGATCGGGCTCGCCGGTGCCTATGGTTTGTTCGAGGAGTACCATCCGCCGGGCGAAGTTGAGCTTGGCATTCCGGTCGGAATTCAGCAGCGTGATATCGGAGGGATTGAACGACTGCAGCAGGGCCCGCTCACTGTCGATGGGCTCGTTCTTGTCGGCGGGGTATTCCCACTTGTCGGCGGGCATGTAGCAGTCGGCCCATGGATTGTCGAAGAGATAGCCGCACTTTTTCACGTTGAGGTTTTCCTGGTAGTCGTCGGACACTTGTGCCAGATACTTTTCGGCTTCGGTGTAGTTACCTTCGCGGAGGTGGAGAGTGCCGATCAATTCGTTGAGGTAATCGTCGTCGTGGCGTATGGTACCGATGCTGCGGCGCACGAGTGGGTCGGCCGAGGCGAGGTAGTTTTTATATTCTATCACCTCACGGGCACTCCGCGCAAGCATAAGTTGAAAACCTGTTGTGGCATAGGTGTGGTCGACGATTGCCTTTTGCGCAATGGAATTGTTTGTGAAGGAAAAGAACGCGTCGTCGGCAGCGGTCTGATATGCCGATGCATAGTTTGCCAGGAGCAAGGCCTGCGGGATACGCCCTTGCTTCAACAATGCCGGCACGATATATAAGAAAATGGCGTCGGTGTCGAAAGCATCGAGATATCGACCGAGGTCGTGACAGAGCTTGCCCTGCTGCGCTTCGAGGCACAGCTTCATGGTCTCGGCGCTATATTGCATGCCGGTTGAGAAAGAGGCGTGCAAAGCCCGGTTGAGATAGTCGAGGGCCAGGGTATGGTTTTGGTCGTAAGTTTCGACGATGTAGGCTTTGAGATACAGCCAGTCGCCGCGATGCACGGTGTAGGGCGAAGCGAGAGCAGCGTCGGCAATGGCCAGGAAGGCGTGATTGTAATCCCTGTCGCCACGTCCTATGCGCCAGTTGAGCTGCTCTTTCACCACATCCGATTCGGGATTGTTTCTTACAAGGGTGACAAGATGCGACTTTTTATCGCCGAGAATGGAATTATAGTCGCCCACTTCGGCAAACATGCGGTCGGCCCTTTGAGTCTGTCCCATGCGCTGAAGGCAGCCGGCCACATAGCCCTTTGCCATCCGTTTGAACAGATTGTTGTCGGGCAGCGGCGACATGTTGGTGTCGAAGAAGTTAAAGCATTCGTCGTACCTTTCCAGCGACATAAGGATGCGGATATATTGAAGGCCGTAGCGGTCGGCGAGCGGACCTGATGAATGACTGCGGCAGCGCTCCAGGACGCCGGCAAAGCTCCTCGCTTCGTCCTCCGACTCGTAGGGCTCGTCCTTGTCGGCGGGATAGAACCACTTCGATATACGGTTGTGCCTGAGCTCTTCCACCTCCTTGGCCAGGAGCAGGAAATCCTGTGCCTCCTGTGCCCTGTTGGCAACGATCCAGGAGAGCAGCATGTTGTCGCTCTTGCCCGAACCGAAGGCCGCGCGTAGGTCGGCAAGGGTAGAACCATAGACTGCCTCCTCAATGTCGGCAGATGATACAGAATCGGATGTAAGTTTCTGCCACAGAGCTATATTCTCGCGGCGCTGCTCGTCGATTATGGTAGTTCCCGCCTCCTCGAGGGAGAAATGGAAGTTGAAGGGATTGTAGGATCGGTAGTTGAAAGCGCCGCACGCCATGGCGGAAGCTGCCGTGAGCGACAGCACAGCGCTACTTATATATCTGTGTAAATTCATCGCCGGTGTAGTTTGCCAGATTGCGGGTGTCGAGATGGTAAATAACATTAGAGTGCGCGCGACCGCCGGAGAGACTGTCGACCAAATCCTTGACCTCCATGAGGGTGCTGAACGGAATCTCTTCCCGGCGAATCATATCGCGGGCGTAAAAAAACGTCTCATCGATAATTGTGTCGCACTCAATCATATATGTATTATAACCATCATATTTAAAGATATCGCGCGGCAGCTCGGTTTCGGAGCGCATAATACCTTTGAAGCGTTGGTCGCGGTAGAGCAAATTCCAGGAAAAGACGGGATATGCATTGTCGAGAGGAAGTGGATAATCGGCCAGATGGCTGACATAAGGCCTTACGTCGGCGACAGAGAGAATCGAATTCTGCGTTTCAGGATTTTCGAATGAGCCGGTGTTGTAAAGCATCAGCACACCGTAGTCGACCGGCGGGGGCGTCTGGCGCAGCTGATGCAACCGTATGGTTGCGCTCAACACAGCCTCGGGGTTGCGGGCCGCCAGCTCGCGCTTGACGGCCTTGCAGAGAGCAAAGAACACTGAGTCGGTGGTCAGGGTCCAGTCGCAGTCGAGCTGCAGTTCTTGGAGAGCGGGCAATTCGTTGTAGCTGCACATATTGGCCACTCGCTTCACCATTTTTTTGGCCCAAAGGTCCTCATCGCCCTTCATCTTTTTGAGGGCGTCGACGGTGATGTAGACTGTCGGGATTATTTCCTCGACTGGGAGAGAATCCTTCACTTGCAGTGTAGCGTTGGGGACCACGGCATCCATGGCCGCAGGAGAGTTGTCGACCACAATGTCGAAGAAGCGCACATAGGCACGCTCCACATTGTGTGCGTCGAGGAATGCACGCTCGGTGCTGTCGAGCCGGAGCACGGTGCGCCAATAGTAGATGCCGTTCTTGCACGCGTGCACGGGAGCCACTTCTCGGGCAGCATCGGTATTGTCGTGCTTGCACCCAGCAAGCATCGGGAGCAGTGCAAAAGCACAAATCAAAATATTCAAATATCGCAGTTTCATGATTGAATGAATCGTATTCTGTCAGTATATACTGTATATACGGAAAAAGTAAATAATTTTTGTGTGCATGGGCGGATTTTTTTGTTGCGAATTGTGTCGTGAGCGGGACCGGGGAGGAAAAGTGCGGCGGGGAGTTGCGAGAGTGCGGGAAAAGGCGTAAATTTGCAGGGTGAAACGACACACCCATATTATATGTCTACAAGTCTAAGGTTCAAGATGGTCGAGGAAGCCTTCGACCGTAAGGCCGTGGCGGTACCCACACCCGCCGAACGCCCCGAAGAGTATTATGGCAAGCTTGTGTTCGACAGCCGCAAGATGTTCGAATATCTTCCGAAGCATGCCTACGATGCTCTGCAACGTGCAATTATCGACAAACAACCCATAAGCCGCGAGCTTGCCGACACGGTGGCCGAAGGAATGCGGCGCTGGGCCATCGACAACGGTGCGCGTCACTACACCCACTGGTTCGCCCCCCTTACTGGCGGCACCGCCGAGAAGCACGATGCCTTCATAGAGCACGACGGCAAAGGCGGCGTGGTGGAGGAGTTCTCGGGCAAGCTGCTGGTACAGCAGGAGCCCGACGCATCGAGCTTCCCCAACGGCGGCATCCGCAATACCTTCGAAGCACGCGGCTACTCGGCGTGGGATATTTCGTCGCCGGCCTTCATCATGGGCGAGACGCTGTGTATCCCCACCATCTTCATTTCCTACACCGGCGAGAGCCTCGACTACAAGACGCCGCTGCTGCGCGCCCTCAACAGCGTGGACAAGGCAGCGACGGCCGTGGCGCGGTATTTCGACCCCGAGGTGAAGCACGTAACTTCGTACCTGGGCTGGGAACAGGAGTATTTCCTTGTGGACGAGTCGCTTTACAGCGCGCGCCCCGACCTTGTGATGACGGGCCGCACGCTCATGGGCCACGAGAGCCCCAAGAACCAGCAGCTTGAAGACCACTACTTCGGCGCGATACCCTCGCGCGTGGAGGCATTTATGCTCGACCTGGAGATACGCTGCCACCGTCTGGGCATACCGGTGAAGACACGCCACAACGAGGTGGCGCCCAACCAGTTCGAGTGCGCGCCCATCTTCGAGGAAACCAACCTCGCCAACGACCACAACCTTCTGCTGATGTCGGTGATGACCGAGACGGCGCGCCGCCACAACTTCCGCGTGCTTTTCCACGAGAAGCCTTTTGCGGGCGTGAACGGCTCGGGCAAGCACAACAACTGGAGCCTCGGCACCGACCGCGGCGACATGCTGTTCTCACCGGGCCGCACTCCGAGCGACAACCTGCGCTTCATCACCTTCGTGGCCAACGTGATGGCCGCCGTGCACCGCCACAACGGCCTGCTGAAAGCATCGATAATGTCGGCCACCAACGCACACCGCCTGGGCGCCAACGAGGCACCTCCTGCCATCATATCGATATTCACGGGCAGCCAGCTGGCCGATATTCTCGACCATCTGATGAAGAGCGACGCCGCCGACCTCTCCGACCTCAAAAAGAAGTCGGGCTACTCGATAGGCCTGTCGCAGATACCCGATATCCTTCTCGACAATACGGACCGCAACCGCACGTCGCCCTTCGCCTTCACGGGCAACCGCTTCGAGTTCCGCGCGGTGGGTTCGAGCGCCAACTGCGCGTCGGCCATGATAGTTATCAACGCCGCCGTGGCCGAGCAGCTCACCGAGTTCCACAAGGCCGTTGAGGAGCGCCGCGCCGCCGGTGCGAGCCTCAACGACGCCATCCTCGCCGAGGTGTGCCGCATAGTCCGCGAGAGCGCCGCCATACATTTCGACGGCAACGGCTATTCCGAGGAATGGCAGGAAGAGGCACGCCGCCGCGGGCTCGACTGCGAGTCGTGCCCTCCCCGCATGTTCGACGCCTATCTCTCGCCCGAGTCGGTGAAGATGTTCACGAGCACGGGCGTGCTGTCGGAGGTAGAGCTCCAGGCTCGCAACGAGGTGAAGTGGGAGATTTACACCAAGAAAGTACAGATAGAAGCGCGCGTCCTGGGCGACCTTGCGCTGAACCATATCATCCCCGTGGCCACACGCTACCAGTCGACGCTCGTTGAGAACGTGGTGAAGCTGCGCCAGCTCCTTGGCGACGACGCCGGCAAGGCCGACATAGAGGTGATAGAGAAGATATCGCGCCACATCGACGCCATCCGCAGCACCGTAGGAGCCATGGTGAACGCCCGCAAGAGCGCCAACACCATCGCCGACGAGCGCAGCAAGGCCATAGCCTACTACGACACCGTGGTTCCGGCCATGGAGAAGATACGGCGCCACATCGACAAGCTCGAGCTGCTGGTCGACAACGAGATGTGGCCACTGCCAAAATACCGCGAACTCCTTTTCATACGATAAGCGCCCCGACGGATGGAACCTCTCAAACATGAGTGCGGCGTGGCGATGATACGCCTTCGACGCCCCCTGAGCTACTACAAGGAGCGCTACGGCAGCGTGACCTACGCCCTCGACCGGCTGTATCTGCTGATGGAGAAGCAGCACAACCGCGGCCAGGAAGCCGCGGGCATAGGCGTGGTGAAGCTCAACGCGCAGCCCGGCTACGAATACGTGAACCGCGAGCGTGCCCTGGGCACGGGCGCCATCGACGACATCTTCGCCACGGTGGGCTCGAAAGTACCTGCCGGCGTCAACGACATGGATGTCGACGAGGCCGACCGCACGGCGCCTTTCATCGGGCAGATCTACATGGGCCACCTGCGCTACAGCACCACCGGGCGCAGCGGCCTGGAATACACGCATCCCTTCCTGCGGCGCAACAACTGGCGCTCGCGGGCGCTGCTGCTGTGCGGCAACTTCAACATGACCAACGTCGACGCCATCTTCGACAACATCGTGTCCTCCGGTCAGCACCCGCGCCTTTACAGCGACACGGTGCTTCTGCTGGAGCAGATAGGCAACGCCCTCGACAAGGAGAACCACCGCATATACCGCCTATACCGCGACGAGCTTCGCGACCCGGCGCTGGCGCAGCGCATAGAGCGCGAGCTCGACATGCGCAACGTTCTGCGCGAGGCGTCGCCCCTCTGGGACGGCGGCTACGCCATATGCGGCACCACGGGTTCGGGCACTGCCTTCGCCCTGCGCGACCCGGCGGGCATACGTCCGGCGTTCTACTACATCGACGACGAAGTGGTTGTGGTGGCGTCGGAGCGCCCGGTGATACAGACGGTGTTCAACGTCGACATTGCCGACGTCAAGGAGCTCGAGCCGGGCTGCGCAGTGATAATCGACAGCGAGGGTACTCCCGCGATAGAGCGTATACTGCCCGAGGCGCCGAACGCCCGGTGCTCGTTCGAGCGCGTGTACTTCTCGCGCGGCAGCGACGCCGACATCTACCTCGAGCGCAAGGCTCTGGGCGCCAACATTGTGCCGGAGCTTACCGAAATGATAGGCTCGGACTTCGACCGCACGGTGTTCTCATTCATCCCCAACACGGCCGAGGTGGCGTTCATAGGCATGATAGAGGTCCTCAACAAGCACTTCGACAACATGCGCCGCGTGCGCATAGGCGAGCTTGCGGCCTCCGGCGAGCTCAGCGACGAGGCCCTGACCGACATACTGCGGCGCAAGGTGCGCGTGGAAAAGATAGCCATCAAGGACATCAAGCTGCGCACCTTCATTGCCGAGGGCAGCTCGCGCAACGACCTTGCGGCGCACGTCTACGACGTGACCTACGGCAGCATCGAGGCCGACCGCGACACCCTTGTGGTGATCGACGACAGCATAGTGCGCGGCACCACGCTGCAGCAGAGCATCCTCCGCATCCTCGACCGTCTGCACCCGGTGCGCATCATCGTGGTGTCGTCGTCGCCGCAGGTGCGCTACCCCGACTACTACGGCATCGACATGCCGAGGCTCAACGAGCTGGCCGCCTTCCGTGCTGCGGTACGTCTGCTCGAAAGCACGGGGCGCGCCGACGTGCTGCGCAAGACCTACGACGACTGCAAGGCCGAGATTGCCAAGGCTCCCGAAGAGATGACCAACGCTGTTGCGCAAATCTACGAGCCTTTCACACATCACGAGGTGGCCGCGGAAATAGCACGGATGCTCACACCGGCCGACATCAAGGCCCGTGTCGACATCCTCTTCCAGACTCTCGACGGCCTCCACGCCGCCGTGCCCAATCACCCCGGCGACTGGTACTTCTCGGGACACTACCCCACCCCGGGCGGCACGCGCATGGTGAACCGCGCCTTCATCGACTACTACGAATCGCACAACAAAGAATAATCCTTTCGCAATTCACAGCGCCCGCACCCTCCCCCCCGAGGCTGCGGGCGTTTTTCTGCAAAAACATTTATTATATTAAAATATATTAAATTATTTAATATTGCAATATTTTTAAATATATTTGCGGCGATGAATCATTTCCAACAAACCTAA
>CABRZA010000082.1 GCA_902475285.1 uncultured Porphyromonadaceae bacterium | reverse complement strand
GGCCGACACAATGATATGTCGGGCGTGCTGAAAAAACTTTTGTTTATGGGAACAACGACCTTCGAAGCACATCTGCTTGAAATACAGCGCAATCTGCTCAACTTTGCATACACTCTGACGATGAATCGCGACGATGCCTACGACCTTCTTCAAGACACCACGCTGAAGGCCCTCGACAGCCGCGACAAATATGTGGAGAACGTGAATTTCAAAGGATGGGTATTCACCATAATGCGCAATCTCTTCATCAACAAGTACCGCCGCACGATGCGCTCGGTAGTGGTGCTGGACCAGAGCGAAGATCTTTATCAGCTCAACATGAGTCAGGACTCGGGGCTCGAGACACCCGAAGGGTCGCTCAATGTTCAGCAAATCCACGATACTCTGCGGGGTTTCGAGCCGGAATACCGCGAGCCATTCACGCTCTTCCTTCAAGGCTACCATTATGCCGAGATAGCGGAGCGTATGAAACTTCCGCTGGGTACGGTGAAGAGTCGTATCCATCTGGCACGCAAGCGCCTGCAACGGAATCTGGCCGACATGCGCTATGATTGACGGCTGTTCTTGGCCTGCTGGAAAGCCGAGGCGATGTAGACGGTGAACACCGGAAACAGCACCAGGCCCATGGCCGAGACGAACACGCCGAGTGCGCGTCCGATGGATGTGTACTCGGCTATGTTGCTGCCGGTGGTAGTCATGCTCATCACGGCCCAGTAGACAGCCGAACGATAGCTGTGGATCAGCGGGTTGATGCCGTACTCAGCCACATAGAACATCAGGCTCGACACATACAGCACTCCGAGAAGGAGGGCGAGATATGCGTAGAAAATGCTGTCGACGGTAACGGCGCGAGTCATCATTATAAGGTCGGATATTATGAACACTCCGCGTGCGGCCGGGAGGAGGTTGAGCACGAAGAGCCAATGTGAAGGCAGGCCTATGCCCTGTGCCTCGAGGATGGCCGCTGCCGGCACGCATAGCAGCAGGAATGGCCAGTGGGTGAGCACATAGCGCCGCCGGTTTTCGGCCAGGAAATATTCCACCACAAGCTCCAGCGCCAGGAGGAGGCATACGGCCAACTGCAATCTGCGCCCGAGGTCGGACTGCTCGAAGCCGTGGGTGTGTAGGGTGTCGACCGTGGCCGAGATTACCGGAACGAGGGCCACCAGAAGCACCACGGCGCGTGCCGCACCGATGATGCGACGCCGCGAGCGGTGGACAGATGTTGTTTCGGCCAAAGACATATGCGATGAAATTTTGATTTTATAACTCTCGGGGCGTGCATTTTGTTCGAGGGCGAGCGATGGTATTTGCTCCAAAATAATTAACTTTGCAACGCATAACATAACGATATACCATGCACGACGGATTTTTCAGAGTAGCTGCCGGGTCGCCGCACGTCACCGTGGCCGACCCACAGGCCAACCTCAGCAACATATATTGCCTCCTGCTGGAGGCGCGCTCGAAAGGCGCCGACCTGCTGGTGCTTCCCGAGCTGTGCATCAGCGCCTACACCTGCGGCGACCTCTTTCACTCGCGGGCTCTGCTCGATGCCTGCGCACATGCCCTCGACAGCCTGCGGCGCGCGTCGGCCAAGGCCCCGGCCATGCTCATTTTCGCTGGCTGTCCGGTGGAAATCGGCGGCGCGCTCTACAACTGCGCCGTGGCCATCTGCAACGGCAGCTATGTGGCCATCGTGCCGAAGTCCTACATACCGAACTACAACGAGTTCTACGAAGCCCGGTGGTTTGCCGCCGCTCCGGCGCCGGTCGACCGCCTGGGAATGACTTCCGTAGGCAACGACTTGATAATAAGCCATAACGGTGTGGAAATCGCCGCCGAAATATGCGAAGACCTATGGGCGCCCGTGCCTGCCGCCACCACGGCGGCCCTCGCGGGTGCCGAAGTGGTGGTGAACCTCAGCGCCTCCGACGACCTCATAGGCAAGTACCGCTATCTGTGCTCGCTCGTCGAGCAGCAGTCGGCGCGTTGCCTCTGCGGCTATGTTTACTGCTCGGCCGGCTTCGGTGAGTCGTCGACCGACCTTGTGTTCGACGCCAAGCACATCATTGCCGAGAACGGGCATATCCTCAACCGCAACGAGCGCTGGACATCGGGCAACGTGCTCACCGTGGCCGACATCGACATCGAGGCGCTGCGGCGCGACCGCCTTCACGACACCACTTTCGACGCCTGCCGCCGGCGCACCGGCGCCACGGCACGGCGTGTGGCGACCTCGCCGGCCCCCGATGTTGTCACGCCGTCAGCCGAGCTGCTGCGCAAGGTGTCGCCACGGCCTTTCGTACCGTCGGACAGCGACGTGCTCGACGACCGGTGCGAGGAAATCATATCCATCCAGACCGCTGCGCTCGCCCAGCGCCTGAGCGCCACGCGCTGCCGCGCGCTGACAGTGGGAGTGTCGGGCGGCCTCGACTCTACGCTGGCGCTGCTCGTGGCCACGCGTGCCTTCGACCGCCTGGGCCTCGACCGCAAGGGCATCACCGGCGTGACGATGCCCGGCTTCGGCACCACGTCGCGCACGCACTCCAACGCCTGCGCCCTGATGGACGCCCTCGGAGTGTCGCAGCGCGAGATTTCGATAGTGCCGGCTGTAAATCAGCATTTCGCCGACATCGGCCACGACGCTTCCGTGCACGACGTGACCTACGAGAACTCGCAGGCCCGCGAACGCACGCAGATACTTATGGACATAGCCAACCAGACCGGCGGCATGGTGCTCGGCACGGGCGACCTCTCGGAGCTTGCCCTCGGCTGGGCAACCTACAACGGCGACCACATGTCGATGTACGCCGTCAACGCCGGCGTGCCCAAGACGCTGGTGCGCTATCTCACGGCGTATTTCGCCAAGCACGCCGCCAGCGACGAAGAGCGGCGCCACCTGCTCGATATCATCGACACTCCCATAAGTCCCGAACTGCTGCCGGCTGCCGACGACGGCACCATCGAACAGAAAACCGAAGACCTCGTGGGTCCCTACGATCTGCACGATTTCTTCCTGTACTATACACTGCGCTACGGTTTTACGCCACGGCGCATCTTCCTGCTGGCCACCACGGCTTTCGCCGGAGCTTTCACGCCCGAAGTGATACTCCACTGGCTGCGGGTGTTCTTCCGTCGTTTCTTCGCGCAGCAGTTCAAGCGTTCGTGCCTCCCCGACGGCCCGAAGGTGGGCAGCGTATGCCTCTCGCCGCGCGGCGACTGGCGCATGCCATCCGATGCCTCGTCGGCAGCATGGCTCGCTGAAATCGACGATATGGCCAAAAAATTGAATATTTGAATAATGGACGGCTACGTATTCGAACTTGCAATGAAGGTGCGCGACTATGAGGTCGACGCCGAGGGCATAGTGAACAATGCCAACTACCTCCACTATCTGGAGCATACGCGGCATGAGTTCTGCGAGCAGGCCGGCATGACCTTCCGGCGGATGCACGACGAGGGTTTCGACCCGGTGGTGACGCATATCGACATCAAGTATCTCAATCCTCTGGGCCTGGGCGACAGCATGGTGAGCCGGCTTGGCATATCGCGCCGCGGACCGGTTTTCGTGTTCCGCCAGGACATCTTCAAACCCGACGGCACGCCTGTGGTGCGTGCCACGGTCGACATTGTGGCGTTCGAGAACGGACGCATATCGCGCGGTGAGAAGTTCGCCGAACTCTTTGCCCCTTATCTGGACGCCTGACCACTATGAGTACCGACGCCTCCTTTCTGCCCAGCGCCGCCGAACTCGGCTTCGCCATTTGCCCCAATGTTACAGCGGGGACGGCGCGCCGTTTCTTCGAGAAAGGCGTGACGCCGAAGGATTTCTTCGTGCGGTCGGCTGAAAATCTCGCCGAAATCACGGGCGTGCGGCCGTCGATGTTCAGCCTCGAACGGCGGAAGAAGGCACTCGCGCGGGCTGCGGAGGAGCTCCGTTTCATGGAGGCCAACAATGTGCGTGCCTTCCTGTCGTGGTCGGACGACTACCCCCTCAGGCTCCGTGACTGCGACGACGCGCCGGCGGCTCTTTTTGCCATGGGCAACATCACCACGATGCCTCACCACAGCGTGGCCATTGTGGGCACTCGCAACTGCACGGCTTATGGAGCGGAGGTGACGCGTCGCATAGTTGAAGACCTCGCCGACTCGCTCGACGACGTGGTGATAATGAGCGGCCTTGCCCTCGGCATCGATATAGTGGCTCACCGCGCGGCCATGGACAAGGGTATACCCACCGGCGCCATCCTTGCGCACGGGCTGAGCACCATCTACCCATCGGTGCACCGCAACTATGCCCGCGACATACTGCGCAACGGAGGGTTTCTGGCCACGGAGTATATCTCCGACACCCCTATACACCGAGGCAACTTTCCAGCCCGCAACCGCATTGTGGCCGGGCTCTCCGACGTGACCGTGGTTGTGGAGAGCGACACACACGGCGGAGCGCTGATAACGGCTTCGATAGCAGCCGCCTACGGGCGCGAGGTTGGCGCAGTGCCCGGGCGCATCTACGACCAGATGAGCCGAGGGTGCAACTCCCTCATCCACAGCAACCGCGCCTTCGTGGTGCGCGACGCCGACGACATCATAAAGGCCATGCAGTGGAAGGCCAAGGCCAAGCCCGGCGTGCAGCAGGAGCTGCCCGTTCTCACCGAAGAGCAGCAGGCCGTGGTCGACCTTCTGACCGTCGACAGCGAAGCGACCGTCAACGATATCTGCGTGAGGCTCAACATCCCTTACGCACGCCTGTCGGCCATGCTATTCGAGCTCGAAATGAACGACGTGGTAGTGTCGCGTCCCGGCGGCCGCTATGCCGTGACAGTGCCTCCCAAATAAACAAACTAAATCGTTTCATCAAATTGAACACCAAAGCCCAGAAGGGCATTATACCATAAAACACCTTCGACTATGGCAAACAAGATTATCCCTGAGTCGGAACTCATCATCAACTCCGACGGTTCGGTATTCCATCTTCACCTCCTTCCGGAACAGCTCACCGACCGTATCATCCTCGTAGGCGATCCCGCGCGCGTCGACCTCGTGGCATCTTTCTTCGACACACGCACCTTCGAAGTGTCGTCGCGTGAATTCCACACCATCGGCGGCACCTATGGCGGCAAGCCCATCATGTGCCTCTCGCACGGCATAGGCCCCGACAACATCGACATCGTAATCAACGAGCTCGATGCGTTGGCCAACATCGACTTTGCCACCCGCGAGGTGCGCTCCGACCTGCGCCGCCTCACCATGGTGCGCATAGGCACGTCGGGAGCGCTGCAACCCGAGCTGTCGCTGGGTACGCCCGTGATTGCCGAGAAATCGATTGGTTTCGACGGCGTGCTCAACTATTACGCCGGTCGCAACGAGGTGGCCGACCTCGGCTTCGAGGAGGCACTGTGCTCGCACACCCACTGGAATCCTCTTTGGGCAAAGCCCTATGTGGTCGATGCCGACGCCGATCTTGTGGCGCAGATAGGCGGCGACGACATGGTGCGCGGCAACACCATATCGGCCGTTGGCTTCTACGGTCCGCAAGGTCGCGAGCTGCGTCTGCCGCTGGCCAATCCCGACCTCAACCGTCTCATCGAGGAATTCGAGTACAATGGGCGCCGCGTGACCAACTACGAGATGGAGAGCGCGCCCCTGGCCGGCCTCGGGCGCCTCATGGGCCACCGCTGCATGACCGTGTGCTCCATCATAGCCAACCGCTTCAAGACCGAGGCCAATCCCAACTACAAGCAGGGTATACGCGACCTCATCGGCACCGTTCTCGACCGCATATGACCGTCGACAAGCAACTTAAAGAAACGCTCGACCTCATCGTCGAGCGTTTTAACGTGCCGGAGTTCGCCGACAGCGATCCGGTGCAGTTTCCTCGCCGTTATACCCGTCAGGCCGACATCGAGATTTCGGCTTTCCTCACGTCGATAATATCGTGGGGCAAGCGCAGCATGATTCTCCGCGACGCCGAGCGGCTTCACGGCATGCTCGGGGGTGAGCCGGAGGCATTCGTGCTCGGAGGAGACATCGAGGCTATCCCCGACGACAACATACACCGCACATTCTTCGGACAGCATCTGCGCCATGCCCTTCGCGGCCTCCGAGAGCTTTACAGCCGCTACGGCACCCTTGAGGCGTTTGCCACGGCAATAGGTGCACCGGCAGCCGATGCACCGGCATGGGAGATAGCCCGGGCGATGAACGCTCTTTTCGCCGACGTCAACGCCGTGTGCGCAAGGCCTTTGCACGGCGATACGCGCTGCCTCCCGGGGAAGGTCGATGCCTCGGCGCTCAAACGCTTCAACATGGCTCTGCGCTGGCTCGTGCGCCGCGACGGCATTGTCGATATGGGCATATGGCAGGCTCTGACACCAGCCCAGCTCTTCATACCGCTCGATGTACATTCGGCCACGACCTCTCGTCGGCTCGGTCTCCTGACGCGCAAGGCCAACGACCGTCGCGCCGTCGATGAGCTCACGGCTAATCTGCGCCTGATGCGTCCCGACGACCCGACAGTGTATGATTTCGCGCTCTTCGGCATAGGCGAGGCCAAGATGGACGTGGGCGCGGAGATATGAAATTTTTTCCGTAACTTTGCACATGCAAACAGTGTTGCCGCCGAGCAATGATAGCGGCAACCTTTGCCTTGTGATATGAAAGGACAGAAAAAGATAGCCGTCCTCGGGGCCACCGGCTCCATCGGACGGCAGACTCTCGATATAGTAAGACGCTTTCCCGAGCGCTACCGTGCGGTGGTGCTCAGCGCCGGTTCGCGTGTCGACGACCTCATCGCCCTCGCGGCTGAGTTCCGCCCGCGTGTGGCAGTGATAGGGCGCGAGGAGCTCTTGCCGCGACTTCGTGCCGCCGTGGAGCCCCTTGGCATTACGGCGTTTGCCGGCGAGGAAGCCCTTGCCGACGCTGCCGCCGGCGAGGACGTCGATATGGTGCTCACGGCCACCGTGGGTTACAGCGGCCTGGCGCCTACCATCCGCGCGATAAAAGCCGGAAAGGACATAGCGCTGGCCAACAAGGAGACGCTCGTTGTAGCCGGCTACCTCATCAACAGCCTTGTGGCTCAGTCGCCATCGCGCATCTTCCCCGTCGACTCGGAACACAGCGCCGTGGCCCAGTGTCTTGCCGGGGAGAATGCCGACGCCGTGGAACGCCTGCTGATTACTGCCTCAGGCGGACCATTCCGCACTTGGAGCGCCGAGCGCATGGCAGCGGCCACTGCCGCCGATGCTCTCAAACATCCCAACTGGAACATGGGGCGCAAGATTACAGTCGACTCGGCCACCATGCTCAACAAGGCCTTCGAAATCATCGAGGCGCACCACCTTTTCGGCATTGCGCCCGAGAGGATAAAAGCCGTGGTGCACCCGCAGTCGATAATCCATTCGATGGTCGAGTTTGTCGACGGCGCCGTCAAGGCCCAGCTCGGTGTGCCCGACATGCGTCTGCCCATAGCCTATGCCCTTGGCGAGAACGTGCGTCTGCAAGGCGCCGCCGGGCGGCTGCACCTCTCCGACATGGCCACCCTCACCTTCGAGGAACCCGACGAGAAGCGTTTCCCCTGTCTGGGGTTGGCGCATCTGGCCCTCACACGCCGGGGCAACACCGCATGTGTGGTGAACGCCGCCAACGAGGTTGCCGTGGCGCATTTTCTCGACGGCCGGCTGCGTTTCGCCGACATCCATGAGGTTATATCCGCCACGCTCCAAAGGGCGTCGTTCGTGGCCGAACCGGGCTACGACGACTTCGTTGCCTCCAACGCCGAGGCGCGCGCGCTGGCCGAGGAAGAGGCCGCCAAGCTGTTTGTGAAATACTAATCTATAATACTTTATCTTGCCGATATGGATATTCTTATCAAGGCCGCGCAGCTGATTCTGGCACTGGTGATTCTCGTCACGGTGCACGAGTTCGGCCACTACATCTTCGCCCGTATCTTCGGTGTGAAGGTTACGCGGTTCTATCTTTTTTTCAATCCGAAATTCTCCGTTCTGCGCTACGACCCCATGAAGGGAACCCTCGAATTCATAGCGTGGAACAAGGACGACGGCACACCCGTGGCCGTGCATACCTTCCGCGTGGGCAAGCCCCACGAGCCGCGCCCCGACGGCAAGCCGACATGGCGCGACACCATCTACGGCCTGGGTTGGCTGCCATTGGGCGGCTACTGCGACATTGCCGGTATGGTCGACGAGACAAAGTCGGCTTCCGACCTCGCTTCGGAACCTCAGAGCTGGGAGCTTCGCTCTAAGCCCGCATGGCAGCGGCTGTGCGTGATGGTTGCCGGCGTGGTGCTCAACTTCGTGTTGGCCATATGTATATATATAGGCATAGCTTTCCACTGGGGCGACGACGTGGTGCCCTTCCAGGCCATGACCGAGGGTATGGATTTCAGCGAGGAGATGCATGATGCGGGCTTCTGCGACGGCGATATCCTCATGAGCCTCAACGGTCGCGAGCTCGACGCTACCGACTACTCGCTTGCATGGGACATGATGCAGCCCGGCGCTCGCATCGGCGTGCGTCGCGACGGCCGCGACACTGTAATTGTTGTCTCCGACCGCCTCATCCGCAGCGTGGCCACCAAGGGGAAGGATTATGAGCCCATGAGAATCCGAGTGCCGGTGTATGTTGCCAAGACGCAGCACGGCGAACCTGCCGCCGAGGCGGGAATGCTTCCCGGTGACCACATATTGCGTGTGGGCACCGACACGGTGCGTGTTGTGCCTGAACTTCTTGCTGCATTGCCGACGTATGCCGGAAAGGAAATTCCGGTGCTCGTTCGCCGCGACAACCGCGACACCACGCTTGCGGTGGCCGTGACCGACGCCGGCAAGATAGGCGTGCAGATGCTGAGCCCCTACGATATTTTCGACCGCACGAAAATCAACTACAGCATATTCCAGTCGGTGCCGCGCGGCTGGGAGATAGGCGTCGACCGCCTTACGAGCTATGTGTCGTCGCTCGGTCTGGTGTTCACCAAGGAGGGCGCGCAGAGCCTCGGCGGCTTCGGCACGCTCGGCGACCTCTTCCCCAACACCTGGAACTGGTACTCCTTCTGGCAGATTACGGCCTTCCTCTCCATCATTCTGGCCTTCATGAACATCATTCCCATCCCCGGTCTTGACGGCGGCCACACGCTGTTCCTGCTGGTGGAGATGGTGACGCGCCGCAAGCCCTCCGACCGCTTCCTTGAAATAGCCAATACTTGTGGCTTTGTATTTCTGATACTTCTTCTCGTCTATGCCAACGGCAACGACATATACCGCTTCTTGATAAAATGACCGACAAAGCAATTGCCGAGCTGCGGCTCCGGCGCGGAAAAGAGGACTCGCTCGACCGCTTCCACCCATGGGTATTCTCCGGCGCTCTAACACATATGCCCGACCCCGAACGCGACGGGGTAGAGGAGGGCGACCTTGTGCGCGTGGTTGCTTCCGACGGCCGCGTGATAGGCACTGGCCATTTCCAGATAGGCAGCATAGCCGTGCGCATGCTGTCGTTCGACCCCGATGAAACCATCGATGCGGCCTTCTATGAACGGCGTCTGGGCGAGGCCGCATTGCTCCGCCGCACCCTCGGCATGCCTTCGGAGAGTACGACGGCCTTCCGCCTGGTGCACGGCGAGGGCGATTTCATCCCCGGCCTTGTGGTTGACGTCTACGACGCCACCGCCGTGATGCAGGCACATTCGCCCGGCATACACTTCGCCCGGCAAACCATCGCCGAGGCACTGACGCGCATTCCCGGCCTGGGCATCACCGCCGTATACTACAAATCGGAGACCACGTTGCCCTATAAAGCTCATCTCGACCCGGTGAACGATTATCTCATAGGCTCGTATCAAGGCGATACGGCGCGTGAAAACGGCCTTACTTTCCGCGTTGACTGGCTCAAAGGGCAGAAGACGGGTTTCTTCGTCGACCAGCGCGACAACCGCTCGCTCGTGCAGCGTTTCGCCGAAGGCCGACGTGTGCTCAACATGTTCTGCTACACCGGCGGTTTCTCGGTCTACGCCCTCGCCGGCGGCGCCGAAAAGGTGGTGAGCGTCGACTCGTCGGCCAAGGCCATCTCCCTCACCGACGCCAACGTGGAGCTCAACTTCCCCGGCTGCACGCGCCACAGCTCGGAGGCCGTGGACGCCTTCAAGTATCTCGACACGATGGAATCCGGTGCCTATGACCTCATAATTCTCGACCCTCCGGCCTTCGCCAAGCACCGGAGTGCATTGCGCAACGCCCTTCAAGGCTACCGGCGCATCAATGCCCGCGCTTTCGAGAAGATAGCCCCCGGCGGCATCCTGTTCACATTCTCGTGCTCGCAGGCCGTAACAAAGGAACAGTTCCGCCTGGCGGTGTTCAGTGCCGCAGCGCAGAGCCGTCGCAAGGTGCGCGTGCTCCATCAGCTCACGCAGCCCGCCGACCATCCGGTGAATATCTATCACCCTGAGGGCGAGTATCTCAAAGGTCTGGTCCTCTACGTTGAGTAAGATATTGTATTTTCGTTGTTAAAAATTTATAATGCGTCGCTCTTTTTCTTGCGCGGCGCATAATTTTTTTGTAATTTTGCATTTGTACAGCAAAATTTCATGCTTGTCATTTA
>CABRZA010000081.1 GCA_902475285.1 uncultured Porphyromonadaceae bacterium | reverse complement strand
TCGGGCAATTTTGCGTAACTTTACACACTAAAAAGACAAAACCCCTCATTATCATATGACTTACGGCACCATGCTACCCTTATTTTTCTTAGGCAATATCCGCGGCTGGGAGTGGATAGTGATTTTCCTGCTCGTGCTGCTGCTCTTCGGAGGCAAGAAGATTCCGGAACTTATGCGCGGCCTCGGCAAAGGCATCAACTCCTTCAAGCGCGGAATGCAGGAAGCACGCGACGAAATCAACCGCCCCCTCGACGAACCTTCGGAGAACTCCGAGCGCTCCGAGAACTCCAAAAAGCCCGAGGATAAAGGCAAAGACCGCTCCTGACCCCAGCCCATGGCCGACGACACGCAGCCCACGGAATCGTTCTGGGACCATCTCGACGCCCTGCGCGGCGTGGTGGTGCGCATCGTCGCAGTGATGGCAGTGCTGGCGGTGGCGGCGTTCATAGCCATGCCGTGGGTGTTCGACCACGTGATAATGGCGCCGTGCAGCGACGCCTTCCCCACCTACCGCCTCTTCGACGCCGTGGCAGCCCTCGCCGGCGACACCGAAGGCTCTGGCACATTCTCGGTCGACATTGTGAGCCTCGAACTTACGTCGCAGATTTTCGTCCACTTCTCGGCGGCATGCTGGTGCGCCGTAATCGCGGCCTTCCCCATCATAATATACCTCCTGTGGGGTTTCGTAGCCCCGGCACTCTACGAAAACGAAAAACGCGGAATAGTCCGCGCCTTCGTCTTCGGCAACGTAATGTTCTATCTCGGGGTGGCCGCGGGATACTTCCTCGTCTTCCCCCTGTGCGTGCGCTTCCTGGCCGGATATCAGCTCAGCGACGCCATCAGGCCCATAGTGTCGCTCGACTCCTATATGGAGAACTTCTTCACCCTCCTCCTCATCATGGGCGCAATCTTCGAGCTGCCCGTACTGGCATGGCTGCTGGGCAAGACGGGCATACTGACGCGAGGATTCTTCACCCGCTACCGACGCCACGCCATAGTGGCGCTCGCCGTAATAGCCGCCCTCATCACTCCAACAGGCGACCCCTTCACCCTACTAATAGTCTTCATACCCATCTACGCCCTTTGGGAAATAAGCTCCCGACTGGTACCGAAAGAGGTCATAAGTCAAACTGACAAGTGATAAGGCCCCTTGCATATCGCCGACTAAAAAACTTCATAACTCATAACTCTGACTTATAACTTAAATAAAACCTAATAATTTCAATACCGTGTCACTTCTCCTCCGTATCGTCATAGCCATCGCCGCCGGCATAGGCGCCGGCATGATACTCCCCGTGTGGGCCGCCCAGGTCTTCACCACCTTCAACGCCATATTCTCAACCCTCCTCGGCTTCATCATACCCCTCCTCATCGTGGGCTTCGTGGCACCCGCCATCGCCGACACCGGCCGCCGAGCCGGCGCCATGCTCGGCGCAACCGTGGCCATAGCCTACGCCATGACCTTCGGGTCGGGCCTGCTGGCCTACGCCACCGCCGAGACCGTCTTCCCCTCGCTCGTCGAAGGCGTGAGCCTCGATGCCTCGACCACAGCCGGTACCGCTCCCGTGCCCTACTTCACCATCGCCGTCGAGCCGCTGATGAGCGTCACCGCCGCTCTCGCGCTCGCATTCGTGCTTGGCTTCGGCTGCGCCGTGATTCCCTCGGCCGAACGCCTGCGCGGACTCCTCGGCGACTTCCGCGACGTAATCAACCTCGTCATAGGCAAGGTCATAGTACCCCTCCTGCCCCTCTACATCTTCGGCATCTTCATGGGCATGACCATGGAGGGCACCGTGGCGCCCGTGCTCGCCACCTTCATCAAAATCATCGCCGTGATATTCGTGCTCCATATAGGAGTGCTATTCCTGCAATACACCGTGGCATGGTTCTTCTCGGGAGTCAACCCCTTCAAGGGCCTCAAAATCATGCTCCCGGCCTACGCCACAGCCCTGGGCACACAGTCGTCGGCGGCCACCATACCCGTCACCCTCGAGCGAACGGTGGCCCTGGGCGTAAGGCCCGACGTGGCAGGCTTCGTTGTGCCCCTCTGCGCCACCATACACATGTCGGGCTCCACCCTCAAAATCGTGGCATGCGCCGTGGCGCTGATGATAGTGAGCGGCATGCCATTCGACATCGGCATGTTCGCCGGCTTCATCGCCATGCTCGGCATAACCATCATCGCCGCCCCCGGTGTGCCCGGCGGTGCCATCATGGCCTCGCTCGGCCTGCTAAGCTCCATGCTCGGCTTCACCGAAGCCGACTGCGCCCTCATGATAGCCCTCTACATAGCCATGGACAGCTTCGGAACCGCATGCAACATCACCGGCGACGGCGCCATAGCCCAAATCGTCAACCGCCTCTTCCGTCCCTCTCCGACAGCCGCCGACAGTGTTAAGGCGTGTTAAATACCACCCCCGGGCATTGCCGGTCCGCCAAAAAGCAGTAATTTTGTACCCGGGTAAGTCCTACACGACCAGCTCCCCGAGAATTCCCCCAGGTCTTGACCGAAGCAAGGGTATCGGGTTGTAGCGGTGCGATGTAGTCAGCTTACCCTTTTTTCGTATCCGGCCATGAAGAAATACCTCGACCTCCTGCACACCCACGGCGCCACCGAAGCCCTCGTGACATCGGCCGCCGACATCGTCGTAGCCGACTGGACCATAATGAAATGCCTCTACGGCTGCCCCAACTACGGCCACAACCGCTGCTGCCCGCCCTACACCCCCGGCGCCGACCGCATGCGCCGCATACTGGCCGAATATACCACCGCCATCATCTTCTCCTGCCCCCGCATGGAGGCCGTCACTCCCGCCGCACTCGCCGCCGCAAAAGCACTCGCCGCCGACGGCCGCTACAAAGCACTCGCCTTCGGCGCCGGCCCATGCCGCCTGTGCCCGAAATGCACTCCCGACGCCTGCCCCCGCCCCGCCGACACCGCCCCCTCGCCCGAAGCCTGCGGCATCGACGTGATAGCCACCGCACGACGCGCCGGCATAGCCATCGACATCCCCCCGCGCCCCTCAGCCCCACTAACCTGCATCGGCCTCCTCCTGGTGGAATAATAGAAGAAATGTGAAAGTTTCTCAAAAATAGGCCCTGCATGGCGGGGCTTCGCGTTTTTATTCGTATTTTTGTGGAAACACTTTCTACCATGCAAACCAATATTATGGAAATCGTCGCGCTCGTTCTCGCGGGCCTCGGCGTGGGCTGCACGTTCGTGCCGCGCCTGCCTCATGTGCTCGTGGGCTACGCCTCGATGCTTGCCATGCACTTCGCCGGCGCGCCGGCCATCGACGGCCGCATGCTCCTCTTCTGGGGAGCCGCCGCCGCAATAGTCCTCGCCGTCGACTGGCTCCAGCCACGCGCCCTCACCGCCGCACGCCAGGGCCACGGCTATGTGGCCGGCGGAACGCTCGTGGGCGCCGCGTGGGGATACCTCATAAGCCCCTCGCAGGCCACCATCATCGCCGGCGCATTCCTCGGTGCATTCCTCGGAGCAATGGCATATATGCGCACCCCCTCGGGGCCGCGTTTCGGCCTGGCATCGCGCGAATTCGTGCACTATGCCTGCGCTAAGGGCCTCCCCGACATCGTAACGGTGAGCATGGCACTGACAACAGCCTCAGCAGCAATATGAAACGCATACTCTCAGCCCTTCTCGCCGCACTGGCACTCACCCCGGCCGTGGCCAAGAACAACGCCCGAGCCGAACTCGGCGCGCCCAACCTCGAGGCAATAGCACGCGAAAGCGTCGACGAGACATCGCCGCGCTACTACCCAACACTCCTGCGCCAATTCATGGAGAACGACACCACAATGTCGGCCACCGACTTCCAGTACTTCTACTACGGCACCCTCTTCCAGGAAGACTACGACCCCTACCGCGAAGCCCCCAACAAAGCCCTCCTCGCCGAGCTAATGCCCATCTACGCCAAGGAGAAGCGCACCCGCTCCGACCGCGAGAAGATGCTCGCCTACGCCCTCCAGGTGCTCGACGACAACCCCGTCGACCTCCGCCAGCTCACCAACCGCATATACGTCTACGAGCAGAACAAGAAGTACGACCTCGCCAAGATATGGCAGTACAAGCTCAACCACCTCCTGCTCGTCATCGCCGCCTCGGGCACCGGCGTCGACCCCGAGCACGCTTTCGTGGTGGTCTACCCACAGCACGAATACGACTTCCTGAGCCTCTCGAAGCACACCGCCACCGGCAACCGCTTCGAGCCCCCATACTACGACTACATCGAAGTCACCTCTCCCGACTCCCGTGGCCCCAAGGGCTATTACTTCAACATCTCCGAGCTGCTCCACCAGTACTTCGCCAAGCACCCCGCCGAGCTGGCGCGCCTGCGCTCCGATGCCGCCGACGCTACGGAGGAATGAGCATACGCCGTCAAGATGCCGTCTTTTATAGGCAAAATATCGCTTTATGTCGAAATTATTGGCATATTTGCGGCAAAAACGCTAACTTTGCCGTCCCAATATAAAGAAATCAATCCAACTACCACATAAATAATGAAAAAGACAGCACTAATTCTTGCCGCGCTTCTGACGGGCGCCACGGCAGCCAACGCCGTTCCCGCCAAGCGAGTGTACCGGACTTTCACACAGCCCGACGGCACGCAGATTACTGCCATGCTCGTGGGCGACGAGTTCGGCCACGCATTCGTCACTCCCGATGGCGTGACGCTTCTGGCCGACGCCGAAGGCACCCTCCGCTATGCCAAGGCCGAAGCCGACGGAACCCTCACCCTCAGCCCCATGGCCGCTGCCGACGCCGACAAGCGCTCCGCCGCAGCCAAGCAATTCCTCGCCGGCGCCGACGAGACATCGCTCCGCGACGCCCTCTCGGCCCGCGCCCTCGACATACGCCGCCTACGCACACCGCGCATAGCCACAAAGGCTCCCGCGAAAGCCGACGCCAAGGCTGCCGACGCCACCAACAAATACGCCGGCCTCGGCCTCTTCACATCCAACTACCCCCGAAAGGGCAAGGTGAAGAGCCTCGTGTTCCTGGTGGAATACAAGGACGTGAAGTTCCGCACACCCAACACCAACGACTTCTTCAACCGCATGCTCAACCAGGAGGGCTTCTCCGACTACTCCGGCACAGGCTCCGCACGCGACTACTTCCTGGCACAGAGCAACGGCAACTTCGACCCCGAGTTCGACGTATACGGCCCCGTGACGATGAAGAACAACATGTCGTACTACGGCGGCAACGACAACTACGGCAATGACCTCCGCCCCGAAGAAATGGTGCTCGAGGCCGCAGAAGCCCTCGCCGACCAAATCGACTTCTCGGAGTACGACTTCGACAACGACGGCTGCGTCGACAACATCTACGTAATCTACGCCGGCCAGGGCGAAGCCGACGGCGGCTCGGCCAACACCGTATGGCCCCACAGCTTCGAAATTTCCAAAGGCCCGGTTTACAACGGCAAACGAATTTTCAGCTACGCCTGCTCCAACGAAATTACCGACGGCATACCCTGCGGCATCGGCACTTTCTGCCATGAGTACGGCCACGTGATAGGCCTCCCCGACCTCTACGCCACATCGTCGAACCTCTACTGCACCCCCATGACATGGGACATCATGGACCAGGGCAGCTACAGCAACAACGGCCGCACTCCCCCCGCATACTCGGCCTACGAGCGCAACGCCATGACCTGGAACGACCCCGTGGTGCTCACCGGCGCCGAAACCGTGACCCTCCGCCACATCGCCGAGTCGAACGTATCCTACCTCATCCCCACACAGAGCGACACTGAATTCTTCCTCCTCGAGAACCGCCAACAGACCGGCTGGGACACCTACCTCCCCGGCCACGGCATGCTCATATGGCACATCAACTTCGACCAGACCGTATGGGACCGCAACGCCGTCAACAACAACCGCTCGCAGCAGAACGTCGACATCGTCGAGGCCAACAACAACCCCTCGGGCTACGACACCGCAATGGCAGGATACCCCTTCCCCGGCACTGCCAAGGTGCGCTCATTCACATCGTCGACAACTCCCGCACTCGTCGACTGGGGACGCCGACCCATCGACATGCCCATAACCGACATCACCGAGAACACCGACGGAACCATAACCTTCAACGTCTGCGGCGGCAACTTCGACCTCTCCGTGCCCGAGGCTCCCGTCCTCACTCCTGCCGCCGACGGCACCATGAAAGTTGAATGGACAGCCGTCGACCGCGCCAACGGCTACGACATCTGCGTAAGCGCCAACGGCACCCCCATGGCTGCCTACACCGACTTCGCCGTGGGCAACGTGACATCATACACCCTCGAAGGCCTCAACGGCAACACCGAATACGCCGTGAAGCTCCGCGCCACCAACGGCCGCATCCTCAGCGACTACTCCGCCGAAACCAAGGCCACCACGCCCGAAATCGACTTCATCTACACCGCTCCCGTGGCTACCTCCGGCAACAGCGCCAACGGCAACGCCACCCTCGAATGGGACGCCCTTGAAGGCGCCGTCGACTACCTCGTCACCGTCGAAGGATTCTGCGACGGCGGCACGGCCATCGACCTCGTCGACGGCGGCAAGAGCGACAGCGCCCTCGCACTCCCCGAAGGATGGACATTCTCCGGAAAGTCGACCGACCTCTACAAGAGCACATCCGTGGGCTTCTACGGCGAAGCTTCGCCCTCGCTCAAATTCAGCTCCAACGGCATGGAACTCGTTTCGCCCCTCTACACCGGCAACGTCACAAACATCGACTTCTGGCTCCGCGGCGCCAACGCATCCGCATCATCGTCGATGGACATCCAGGGCCGCAGCAGCGAGTCCACCACATGGTCGGCACTCCACAAAGTGGCGCCCCTCAACGTCTACAACAACGCCGGCTCAACAATCAGCGTTGCCGTCAACGGCGAAATCCGCCAGATACGCTTCGTGTTCAACAAGAACTCCGGCAACTGCGCCATCGACGACATCAAGGTGTCGCACGGCCAGATGACCTTCTCCACCATCGTAGCCGACGCCTCCGCCGAAGGCAAACTCTCCTACACCGTCACCGTACCCGCCGGAGTCACCTCGCTCCGCTACTCCGTCAAGGGCGTCGACGCCCTCGGCCGCCAGTCGAAGGCTTCCAACCTCGTTGAGGTTGCCGTCAGCGCCGGCGTGGCCGACATCGAGAGCAGCGCCTCCGCCCTGCACCTCAACGGCCTCACCCTCACCTACACCGGCAACGCCGCCGACACCGTGAAGGTCTACACCCTCTCTGGCAGCCTCGTGGCAGCTGCAACCGCCACCGCTGCCGGCGAAGCCACCGTCGAGCTCCCCGCCGCAGGCCTCTACATCGTAGCCACCCCCGCCGGCGCACGCAAGCTCATCGCCAAGTAACCCCCCATCCCCCATACACCAAGCCCCGGCCTCACAGCCGGGGCTTGTTTTTTGCACCACATATTCACATAAACACTTCATATTCAATCATAAAGCATTAATGCGATACAATATTTATTTAAGGGCACAGCCAAATACCATGAAAAAGCCGCATAGCGGCGATATTTTTATAGGCACGGGCGTAAGCCCGTGTAAATCAACAACAAGGCACGCAAGCCGCGTTGGCGGCGACATTTTAATCCGAGTGGGTGTCAACCCACTCGCGTATTGGAAAGGTAACCTTTTAAAATAATTTTGTCAGTGCGTGGAGCTTCAGCGACACCCGGCTATTGCAGCCTTTCGAAAAAGGCGTGGCGGTAGCTGTCGCTCACGGGAATGGCCCGGTCGGCCATGATGATGCAGTTGCGCTCCACCACGCGCACGCGGTCGAGGTTGACGATAAACGAACGGTGCACCCTCATGAAGCTCTCCGCCGGCAGACTGTCCTCGAGGCTCTTCACACTCATCAGCGACAGCACCGCCTGAGGCTCGCCGGCCACATAGATCTTCACATAGTCCTTCAGCCCCTCGATGAAAAGAATGTCGCCCACGGGTATGCGCCGCAGCTTGTAGCCGCTCTTAACCGTGATGAAACGCACTGCCGGCGCGCCATCCACGCGCACAGGCACGGCATCGCGCAGCTCGCGCCGCAAACGCGCGGCTGCCTCGATAAACTCGTCGTAGCTCACCGGTTTGAGCAGATAGTCGGAGGCGTCGACACGGAAGCCCTCCACGGCATGGTCGGCATAGGCCGTGGTAAACACCACCCTCACCCCCGGCGGAAGCATGCGCGCAAGCTCCATGCCGCTCAGACGCGGCATGCGGATGTCGAGGAAGAGAGCCTCCACGTCGCCGCCGTCGATGACGGCCATGGCCTCGTCGGCACTGTGGGCCTCGCCCACACAGGTGAGGAAAGGCGTCCGCTCCACATAGGAACGGATAAGGGCCGACGCCAAAGGCTCGTCGTCGACCACCAGACAGCGTATAGGATTTAGTTCACTCATAACATTATCTTTACGTTAGCGGCACCACAAGGCGCGCGGTGTACAGATACCCGTCGGCCACCGTGCCGAACGACGCCTTCTGCCCGAAGAGCAGCGTGAGGCGACGCCGCAGGTTGGCCAGACCTATGCCCGAGCTGCCCTCGCGGCCGCCCTCGCCGGGAGTGTAGGCATTGCGCGTGGTGCACACCGCGGCGTCGCCCTCAACCACCAGCGAAATCTCCACCGGCACATGGTCGGCACCGGCAGTGCCGTATTTGAAAGCGTTTTCCACCAAAGGGACGAAGAGCAACGGCGGCACGTTGGAGGTGGCTTTGTCGGCAAGGTCGACCGTAAGCACCACATCGCGCCCCGACAGGCGCAGCTTCATCAGCGACACATAGTCCTCTATGAAGTCGGCCTCACGGCGCAGAGGCACTGCCGCCACATCCTCGTAGAGCATGTAGCGCAGCAGCCCCGACAGCCGGTGCACGGCACGCTGCGCGTCGGCGCCGTCGACGGCGATGAGGGCATATATGGTGTTGAGGGTGTTGAATAGAAAATGCGGGTTGAGCTGGCTTTTGAGGCTGTCGAGCTCGGTGGCGCGCTGGCTCGCCAAAAGTTCCTGATGCCGGTGCCGCAGGTCGTTCCACTTCGCCGACAGGCGCAACGCCACGGCAAGTGCCACCGTGAGGATGAGCATGGCGCCGTCGCGTATGAGGAAACTCGCAGCCTTCAGCAGTGCGCGGCGGCTCCCCGCAGGCAGATGGCCATGGCGGCGCGGCGCCGGGAACACCACATTGCTCAGCACCCAGCACAGCGCCAGCGCACACAGGATCACCAGCAGATTCCACAGCACGAAGCGAGCTATGGCCCGGCGGTCGGTGGCGCGGCCAAGGGTGCGGTCGATGAGCACGAAATAGTTCATGTAGAAAACGGCGATATAAACCAGATTCTTCACATAGAAACCCGGATAGAACGTGAAGCCGTTGCGTTGCGGCATGGCGATGGCCATAAGCAGCTCCGGCAGAATGAATATTATAGTGATGAAGAGCAGATGCGTGGCTACGCCGGCTATCCGGCCGCGCGAACCGCTGAGTTTCTCCGATACTTTCATAGTGTCGCTTTTACTGCACAAAAATAAATAATTCCCCCCGAAGCAAAAAATCAAAATCGACCAACAGCAGCGAATTACCGACTAAACGGCAGTTTCTTTGACGTTTTGTCAACAAAATTGCTTGAAAAAAATATAATAATTTGCACGGCAATATAAAAATATGTAACTTTGCTGTCGAATAACATAATTATACGGCACCCTGCAAGCGCCAACCCACCCTTCGCATTCTTAACTCTATGATAAAAGACACCCTTCGGAAAGTGATCGATGAAGACATGGCCGAAATATGGTCGATACTTACGCCCGACGAACGCCGCGCCGTGGCCGAGAATCTTCATATACACACTTTCAAGAAAAACCAACTCATATATGCCGAAGGCGAAGAACCGGAATACCTATGGTGTCTCCTCAAAGGTAAGGTGAAAAAGACCAAGGAAGGCGTCGGCGGCCGCGTGCAGATCATCCGTCTCATCCGCCCGGTGCAGTACTTCGGCTACCGCGCATATTTCGCCAACGAGCCATACGTGTCGAGCGCACTCGCATTCGAGCCCTCGACCCTCGGAGCCATCCCGCTAAAACTCGTCGAAGAGCTCATCGACAAAAACATCAAGCTCGCGTGGTTCTTCATCCACGAGCTCTCGCACAACCTCGGCGGCTCCGACACCCGCATTGTCAACCTCACACAGAAGCACATACGCGGCCGCCTCGCCGAAGCTCTCATCGTACTCCTCGACAACTACGGATACGAGGACGACAACTGCACTCTCAAAATCTACATGGCACGCGAAGACCTGGCCAACCTCTCAAACATGACCACCTCCAACGCCATACGCACCCTCTCCACCTTCGTATCCGAAAAGCTACTAATCGTCGACGGCCGACGCATAAAAATCATCAACGAGCCCATGCTCCGCAAAATCAGCAAATTCGGCTGACGCCGCCCGCCCCTAAAAAAACATCACTCACACACTGCTGATTTTCAGCGCATTGCAAAAATCTTTCTCTCAAAAGAAAAAAATCCGCCAAAATCTTTCTCTCGAAAGAAAGATTTTCGGTCCCGCTGCCAAAAAGTGACACAAATGTCGATTTTTGGGAACAAATTTGCTTTTATACAATAAACCATCTATTTT
>CABRZA010000080.1 GCA_902475285.1 uncultured Porphyromonadaceae bacterium | reverse complement strand
CAGCGATGTTTAAGATACTCGACCGATATATCATCCGAAAGTTCCTTGGGACTTATATTTTCGCCATCATCCTACTGCTGGCGATAGTTGTGATGTTCGATATCAACGAGAAGGTCGACTCTTTCGTGAAGGCGCCGCTGTCGGCGACCATTTTCGACTACTTTCTGAATTTCCTGCCGTATTTCGCCAATCAGTTCTCTCCGCTGTTCACCTTCATAGCGGTGATATTCTTCACCTCGAAGCTGGCCGGCGACAGCGAGATAATAGCCATGCTGTCGACGGGGATGAGTTTCCGGCGCCTTCTGCGGCCGTATCTTGTTGCGGCCACGGTAATTGCCGCGGCAACTTTCGTATTGAGCGCCTATGTGATACCTCCGGCCAATATCAAGCGCATCGACTACACCAACAAATATGTGAAGAACAAGCGGGTGGACTACGGCGCGAACATTATGCTCATGGTGTCGCCGGGGCAAATAGCTTACATGAACCGCTATGACAACATCAGCAAGACCGGCTACAAGTTCTCGCTCGAGTCGTTCGACGGCGACAAGCGGCTGGTGTCGCGGCTTACGGCGCAGTCGATAAAATGGGATACCATCTACAACTGGACAGTGCGCGACTATGTGAAGCGCGATTTCCGCGACGACCGCGAATATATCGAGAAGGGTCGGCAGAAGGATACGACCATAGCTTTCGAGCCGCGCGACTTCCTGATATCGAGCCTCGACCACGAGAAGATGACCTCGCCGGAGCTTTCGGAGTATATATCGCGGCAGAAGGAGCGCGGTGTGGCCAACATCAAGAGCTTCGAGGTTGAGCGGGAGAGGCGCTACGCCATGACGGCGGCGGCCTTTATCCTCACCATCATAGGCATGTCGCTGTCGGTGAAGAAGGTGAAGGGAGGCATGGGCCTGAATATAGGCATAGGCTTGGTGCTGAGTTTCAGCTATATACTTTTCATGACCATCACGCAGACCTTCGCGCTGTCGGGATTGACGAGCGCTTTCGTGGCCATGTGGATACCCAATGCCATCTACGCCGTCATTGCCGTGATTCTATACCGTCGCGCGTCGAAGTGGTAGTCAGTCGAGCATCATGGCCATATAGGGGCGGCCGGCGGGGATGTTGAAAATGTTTCCCGTGGCCGAGCTGCCCAGAAGTACGGCCGTGAGGATGTCGGGGCTTGTGTCGAGGTCGATGTGGCCGGTATAGGCGTCGTCGCGGCGGCAGATTCCGTCGCTCAGAAGGTATATTCCGCTGTTTTCTGTCAAAAGACTGTCGGTGAGCCGTATGGCTTGCCTTACCTCCTTGTGTGCCGCAGCGACGGCGGCGAGGACTTTGCCTGCGTCGACTATACGCCCCATGCCGCGAGAGCGCATGAATGCGTGTGTGGCGCTCACCGGAGGTGTCTCCACTACAATCATCTTGTCGGGTTCCCGGCGGCGCACCTCGGCGAGGACTGTGTCGGCCGCAGCCTCCGATGTGCTCAGGAGGCTGCGCACCGTGGCCTGCCCGTGTTGCCCGCGCACAAAGGCCATGGCTTCGCCTCCGAGACCGTCGGTGGCGGCAAGGGCATAGCTGTCGCCGTCGAGCTCCATGTCTTTCAATATCTGCGAGAATTGCCCGGCGTCGTGGACTATGCCGCAGCCGTTGGCGCGTTCGAGCCGTCCGAGCATGTCGGCGTCGGGTTGGCGGATGAGGCCGTCGATGGCTGGTGTGAAGCGATGTCGCGACGTGTAGCGCAGCCGGTCGACGTAGAACACCGTGGCGAAGCCGAAGCGCCGGTAGAAGAAATAGAGGCTGTCGGCAGCCGGTATGAGCTCACAGAATGCCATCCCCCGTGCCGCGGCTTCGCGCAGAGCGCTTACCATGAGGCGCGACGCAGCTCCTTTGCCTCGTGCTTCGGGAAGAGTGCCCACGCAGCTGATGTAGCCCGAAGGAAGGATGGCGCCGTGGAAGAGGAAGCCGTAGTTTTGGAGGAGGAGTGCCGATACCTGGCGGCCGGCGCCGTCTTCGCCTATGACGACATCGTCGACGGTCACAACGGCGTCGTAGAACCATTGGCGCCACTGTTCGCTCTCGCCGAATGCGGCGTTGAATACCTTTTTGAAGAATTTGCTTTTCATCTCAGTCGTTCCAATAATGGCGGATGGGGTAACGGTCGGGCCTGAGCAGGAGGCGGAGGCCGGTGGAGAAGGTGAAGTAGTTCCATATCCAGTTGATCATCACCACGGTGCGGTTTCGCATGCCGAGAATCGACATCAGGTGTACCGACAGCCACATCCACCATGCTGCACGGCCGGAAAGGTGAAGTTTGCCGGCGTCGACCACGGCGCGGTTGCGTCCGATGGTGGCCATGGTTCCTTTGTCGCGGTATGCGAACGGCAGGCGATGCGTCGCGTCGCGGCTGAGATTGCGAGCCAGATTGCGGCCCTGCTGTATGGCTACCTGTGCCACCTGCGGATGGCCCCGGGGATATTTTTCGGATGGCATCATGGCAATGTCGCCTATGGCGTAGACGTCGGCGAGACCTTTCACGCGATTGTATTGGTCCACTTCCCAGCGGGCTCCGCGAACGGGCTCGGCACCCTCGATGGTGAATGGAACGCCATCGACGCCGGCGGTCCATATCACGGTGTCGGTTACTGTCGAAGTGCCGTCGGAGAAGGTGAGAGAGCCCTTGTCGTAGCTTTGCATCCTCTTTCCAAGCCACACGTCGACCATGAGCTGGCTGAGGCCTTCGAGGGCATCGGCGGATGCCTTGGGTCCCATGGCGCCGAGGAGGGAGTCGGTTCCTTCTACGAGGATTACGCGTATTTCGTCGGGGTCGATAGACGGGTATTCGCGGCGTATGACGTAGCGCTTCATCTCACCCAGTGCTCCGGCAATTTCCACGCCTGCGGGGCCTCCGCCAACCACCACGAAGGTGAGAAGCCGGCGCCGGTGCTGTGGGTCGGAGCAGATGGCGGCGCGCTCCAGGCGGTCGAGCACCTCGTTGCGGCAGCGTATGGCCTCGGTTATGCTTTTTATTGTGTAGACCTTTTTCTCGAGGTCGGGAATGCCGAAGAAGTTGTTGGTGGTGCCGGCGGCTATCACCACGGCGTCGTAGGGGATGGTTTCGAATTGGGTGTGCACTGTGCGGGCGGCAGTGTCGATGCGGTCGACGTTGCCGATACGGAATGAGCATCCGCGATAGCGTCGGCTGTTGAGCTCGCGGCGGAGGGGAAAGGATATGCTCGCGGGCTCGAGGCCCGACGATGCTACCTGATAGAACAGCGGAGGGAAGGAGTGGTAGTTGTTGCGGTCGACCAACACCACGTCCCATATCTTTTTATCGACAAGCCGGGCGGTGTTGAGGCCGCCGAAGCCCCCGCCGATGATTACGAGTTTCTTTTTTTTGTCCATGGCTGAATGTTAATGTATATAAGAAACACCGAGGGGGCGGGGAGGGTTTAAGGGGAGGGCAGAGTTATGAAGTACGAGGTAAAAGGGTACAAAAAAACAGGCTGTGCCTCGGGCACAGCCTGCGATGCTTGGTGCGCAGTGTGAATTACTTGCGGATGCCGAGCTCCTTCTGGGCGATGATAGCGCGGTAACGGGCGATGTCCTTGCGCATGAGGTAGTCCAGGAGGCGGCGGCGCTTGCCTACAAGCATTTTGAGCGCGCGCTCTGTGGTATGATCTTTGTGATTTGACTTCAGGTGCTGAGTCAAATGAGCGATACGGACCGAGAACAATGCAATCTGTGCTTCAGGCGAGCCAGTGTCAGTCTTACTCTTACCGTACTTCTCGAAGATCTGAGCTTTTTCTTCAGAACTTAAATGCATTCTTTGGAAATTTAGGTAGTTAATAATGTATTTGTATGGCAGCCCGGAGGCATACCGGGTGCAAAGGTAGTGAAAAACTTCGGAGAGATAAGGAAGTTTAACAATTTTTATTATTTGCGGCGAAGGCCGTTGTAATCGCGGCTGTAACGGAGCATCTGGCTCACGTAGTCTTCGGGATAGGAGATGGTTACGTCGGTGATGTTGCCTTCGGCGTCGCGCACGGCGGTGTAGACCGGGTTGACGAAGCCCTTGTAGGGGGCGATGTCGAGGTGCGAGTAGCGGTCGAGCACCTGGCGGTGTAGCTCGGGGTCGACTTTTACGGCGTAAGTCTCTACGAGGCTGCAGGCGGCGGCGTAGTCGCCGGTGGAGCGAATGCGCTGGATTTCAGCGAGAAGTTCGCCGAAAAGGCCGCGGAGCTTGGCGTAGTCGTTGATTTGGATGAAGGTCTTGCCGTCGCGTTCCACGAGTTCTATCACGTTCTCGTCGCGGCCGTGCTCGTAGGCCCATTCGGCAATGAGCTTGCGGTTGCGCATGTGAGCCTCCTCGACGTCCTTGCCCGGCTCGATGCGCATGAGTTGCGTCATCATGCCGTTGAGAATATACTTGTAATACTCAGCCTTGTAGGCGTCGGGATTGTCGAGCAATCCTATTTCGAGCAGCTTGGGATCGGCCAGGTAGTAGAGGGCGAAGAGGTCGGCGCGCGCTTCCTCGATGGTGGAGCCGTGCTCTTTGAGGGCGTCGGGGTCGACGCCGGGCAGCAGACGGCCCGAGCCGTGGCCGAGGCACTCGTGGAGGTCGGTGTGCAGGTTGTCGGTAATGAAGAGGTAGCGGTCCATGATGTCGCGGGTGGGCTGGTCGATTACGAACTCCTCGTTGAAGCCGTCGCCGTGGCTGGCGGCGTCGTAAGCCTGGGTGATGTTTTCGAGGGTGACCGACTTCGAGCCGTGGGCGGCGCGTATCCAGTTGGCGTTGGGGAGGTTGATGCCTATGGGCGTGGCGGGGTAGGCGTCGCCGGCGAGGATGGCGGCTGTGATGACCTTGGCCGAGATGCCGCGGACGGTTTCTTTCTTGAACGAGCTGTCGACGGGCGAGTTGTCCTCAAACCACTGGGCGTTGGCCGAGAGGATTTCGGTGCGCTCGGAGGCCTCGATGTTCTTGAAGTTTACGATTGATTCCCATGAGCCTGTCATGCCCAGCGGGTCGCCGTAGCTCTCGATGAAGCCGTTGATGAAGTCGACGCGGCTTACCGTATCCTCGGCCCACTCGATGGAGTAGCGGTCGAAGGTGGCGAGGTCGCCGGTGGTGTAGAATTCTATGAGCGAGCGGATGACCTGACGCTGGGCGTCGTTCTCGGCATAGGCTGCGGCGCTGTCGAGGTTGGCCACGATGTGGCCTATGGCGTCGCCGTAGAGGCCGCCGAGGCGGTAGGTGTTCTCCACTAATTTGCCGTCGGCGTCGCGCTCCATGCGGCTGTTGAGGCCGTAGGAAATCGGGGTGGGGTCGTCGGCTTTCTTCTTGCCGGCATAATAAGCCTCGACCTCGGCCTGGGTGATGCCGGGGGCGTAGAAGTTGTTGGCCGATGTGGCCACGAGGTCGGCGCCCTGCGCCTGGTTGACGCGCTTGGCCAGGAGTTCGGGATTGAAAATCACTTCGACGAGCTCGGCAGTTTCGGCGGGAGCCGTCCCCTCGGGAAGTGCGGCGATTTGCGCTTCGATGAAGTCGCGGCTGAATCCCGGCACGAACTTGTCGGTGCTGTAATGGTGGTGTATGCCGTTGCCGAACCACACCTGTTTAAGGTATGTTTCGAATGCCTTGAAGTCGGCGTTCTCGCGGTCGCCGTCGTAGTTGGTGTATACGGCCTCGAGGAGGTCGCGCATGGGGAGGTTTACGGCGCAGTTCTGGTCCCAGAGGATGTCGCGGCCCCAGAGGGCGGCTTCTGTGAGGTAGTAGACGAGTTTTTTCTGGTCGAGCGAGAGGCTGTCGAAGTCGGGCACCTTGTAGCGGAGCACCTCAATGTCGGCGAAGCGGTCGACGTGATAGTTGAAATTGTCGTCGGCGCGGTCGCTCTGTGCCTGGCGGCTGCACGAGGGTGCCATGAGTAATGTTGCCATAGTGGCGGCTATTAGCAGTTTTTTCATTGCAAATTTGTTTTTATGGTGCAAAATTACGCTTTTTTTCCGTATTATTGCAAAAAAGATCTTCACTATGCGAAACTTTGTTCTCCGCACTGCCTTTGCCGTCGCCCTGGTGTGTGCGTCGGCAGCCGTCGCCGCTCCTGCGGTCTATGCCACTGATTATAAGTACTCTCGTGCGGCTTCCTATGTGCGCGACGGCGACAGCTACGCCCGTAAGGCCCAGGGCTACCGCAACGACGCCGACCGCTACAAGCGTCAGGCCGAGAGCGCCCAGCGCGACGCCGACTACTACACGCGCCGCAAGGACTACGCCCGAGCCCGCGACTACGAGCGGCGTGCCGCCAAGGCTCTCGACAATGCCTCCGACTGCATCCGCAAGGCCGAGCGCGCCGACCGCGACGCGGCGTATGCCTATCGCAGGGCGGCCGAGGCAATCGAGCCATAGGCTCGGTTGGCGGAGCCTGCAAACGCCTATCTTGCAATATTTTCCGACTTTGCGACCTTTTATGCCGCACAAATTGTTTGTCATTTTAGCGAAGTATGAGTAACTTTGCACTTTAAATTGCTTGAAATGACACACAACGCCCAACATAACACACCCGCCGGCGACCCGTTTGCCGACATACGCCCTTACGACGACCATCAGTTCCGCGACAAAATCGCCGCACTGGTCCGCGAGCCGGGCTTCGAGCATGCAGTGCGATATGTGATGCCCGACGTTGACTACGAGGAGTTTGTGAAAAACCTTATCACCGTCGAGACGCAGATGGACTTTCAGGTGAAGGTCATGGGCCCGTTCCTGGAATTCCTTGTGGCTCGCACCACCAGCGGTCTGAGCATGGACGGCTACGAGGGGCACGACGCCGGGGTGCCGCACGTGTTCATTACCAACCACCGCGACATCGTGCTCGACGCCTCGTTCCTGAACCTGTGCTTCATACGCCGGCAGATGCCCATCACGCAAGTGGCCATAGGCAACAATCTTCTGATATACGACTGGATAACCGACCTCGTTAAGCTCAACCGCAGCTTCATAGTGCGCCGCGACGTGAAGGTTCGCGAGGCTCTCGACGCCGCGATGCACCTCTCGCAGTATATCCACCACACTCTGCGCGACAGCCGCCAGTCGGTGTGGATAGCGCAGCGCGAGGGGCGCGCCAAGGACTCCAACGACCTCACGCAGGAGAGTGTGGTGAAGATGCTCTCGCTCGGCGGCGAGGGCGATACCGGCGCCAATCTCCGCGAGCTCAACATCACGCCCGTGGCCATATCCTACGAGTACGATCCCAACGACTATCTCAAAGCCCGCGAGTTCCTGCTGCGCCGCCGCGACCCCGACTTCAAGAAGTCGCAGCGCGACGACCTTTTCAGCATGGAAACCGGCCTGCTCAGCCACAAGGGGCGCGTGCACTTCCACCTCGGCCGCTGCATCAACGACGCGATACCCGACGGTCTCGACCGCCACGCCACGCTGCACCGTGCCTGCGCGGCCATCGACAGCGAAATCCACTGCGGCTACCGCCTCTTCCCCTGCAACTATATAGCCTTCGATCGCCTGAACGGCACCGATACCTACGCGGAGCATTATACGCCCGACGACCTCGGAGCCTTCGACGCCTACATTGCCGCGCAGCTGCGCCGCGTCGACGTGCCCGACATCACCGCCGAGGAGCATGAGTTCATGATGCACATGATGCTCACGATGTATGCCAACCCCGTGAAGAACCAGCTGGCTGCAGCCTGTTCGCCGCGTATCTGAGCTCCATGCGTCTGCCCCTCGTCCTCATCCTACCCCTGCTTGTACTCGGGGTGCTCGTCGACTGGTACATAGTGCGTGCCGTCGGCGCCCGTTGCCGCCGCCGCTGGCCGCGGTTGCTGGCCGTATGGCAGGGCGTGGCCTTCGCCTTGGGGCTTGTGGTGCTCATTGTCCTGCCAAAGCGCAGCGGCTCCGACGCCGATCTCACGGCCATAATGTGGTGTCTCTACGCCTATTTCTCGGTGTATATGCCCAAGTATATCTTCGTCGCAGTCGATCTTCTTGCCAAGCTGCCGCAGCTCTTCCGCCGCAAGCGCATCAAGGCTCTCAGCGTCGCCGGCGAGGTGCTGGCCGCCGTAGTCTTCGTGGCCATGTGGTGGGGCGCCCTCGTAAATCGTTACAGCATCGACATCCGCGAGGTGTCCTTCGAGAGCGAGGCACTTCCCGAGGCCTTCAACGGCCTGCGCGTGGCGCAGATTTCCGACATCCACACGGGTTCCTACGGCACCGACACGGCATATCTCGCCAAGGTGGTGGAGGCCGTCAATGCCCTGAACCCCGACGTGATACTTTTCACGGGCGACATTGTAAACCGCCACTCCTCCGAGCTTGAGCCTTTCACTGGTGTCCTCGGCCGCTTGCGGACGCCCTACGGCGTATATTCCGTCCTGGGCAACCACGACTACGGCGACTACTACGTGTGGCCCTCGCCCGAGGCCAAGGTTGCCGACCGCCGCCATCTCGTCGAGTTGCAGGAAGGCATGGGGTGGAAGATGCTCAACAACGCCACCGCCGTCATCCACCGGGGTCCCGACTCCATAGCCATTGTGGGTGTGGAGAACATCGGCGACCCGCCTTTTCCCGTCTACGGCGACCTCGACGCGGCATATCCCGGCGACCTGGCCGACCCGGTGTTCAAGATTCTCATGAGCCACAACCCGGCCCATTGGACGGCCGACATTGCCGATGCCCCCGACAAGAACATACCTCTGACGCTATCCGGGCATACCCATGCCATGCAGATGGAGGTGCTGGGAGTATCGCCGGCAGCGTTGCGCTATTCCACATGGGGAGGCATGTATTCCGACGCCGACGGCTCGCATTCGCTCTATGTCAACATAGGCATAGGCGAGGTGGGCATACCGGCGCGCATAGGCGCCACGCCCGAAATCACGCTCTTCACCCTCAGTAGAAAATGACCTGCCGCAACCCTCGAAACACGGCCGTAATATGCTTGGGCGCCAACAGCCCCGACGCGGCGCGGCAGCTGCTCAGAGCGCGTGCATTATTGATAGGTGCGGGTGTGGTGGTGTCGGCTACGCCGGCCTATCCTTCCGAGCCGGAGTACTGTCCGTCCGCTCCTCTCTACACCAACCAAATCCTCGTTGTCGAAACGTCGCTTACCCTCGACGCGCTCACGGCGCTCTGCAAGGCCCATGAGAGCCGTTACCGCCGCCCGGCGGAAGGTACGGTAGCCGTCGATATCGACATTGTCTACTGGAACGAGGCCTGCATCCGCCCCCGCGACGCCTCCTCCGCCTACTTCCACACAGGCCTCGCCATGTTGCGGGCGGCTAGGTAATGGCGATGCGTTATTGGAGCGGCCTCAGCACCGAAGGGTGTGGGGTAGGGCGGCAGTGCAGGGCACCGGGCGAGAGTCCCCATTCAGGTGCAGGTATGGTGATTGTACCGTCGGCCGACATCACGCCGTTGCCGCCGATGTAGGGCACAGCAAGGTGGATGTCGGGGCAATAAAACGGCGACGGCTGAGGTGCTACAATCACATTCTCAGGGTCGGAGACATCGATTTCCACCACACAGTCGGCCGGGGCGATATTGCTTGTGCTCAGCGGCGATGCGCCCCGGTAGAGATTCAGCACCCGCCATACTCCCGGCCTGATGAGCGACCGCTGCACAGCCACATCCCATGGGTGCTCGTCGGGATTGTAGAGCATAGCATTGACGCTCACCGCGGGCAGAAACCATCCGTCGACAAAGGTATATGCCACGGGTGCCGACCATTCTGCTCCGTCGGGGGCGGTGAAGAAAAAGTCGATGTCGGGCTTGCGCCTCCCCTCGCCGTCGGTGTAGCACACGGCCAAGTTGAAGCGCCCTTCGGCTTCGACGAAACTGTTTTCTACCTTATATATATTGTCGACCCATGCCCCCGATGCCTCGGCCTGGGTGCGAAGGTCGGCGCACTGCGCTACCGAGCCTTCTTCCAAGCCGGCTTCCGCAGCTGTCAGGGTAACTCCGCCGTCGTTGGCCAGACGGATGGTGCGCCCGAAGCCCTCGCCCGCCACGGAGTAGACAGTGGCATCTGTGCCACGGGCCACAGTGTAGGTCACCTCATGGCTGCGGCAGGCGTGTATGTAGAGGCCTTTCAACGCCTCGGGCCGTTCGTCGGGCGCTATCAGCTCTATTTGCCACACCGCCGGTAGTTCCGGCGCTGTGTTGGCGTCGACTATGCGCAGCGTCAGTTCGGCCCGTTCACCGGGAGTCAAAGCCTCATAAGTCGCTGCCACGGTGCATGTTGCCGATCCGGAGGTAAAATGACCCGACGGAGGCAGCCCGACCCGTGCCCCCGCGCACTCGGCGCGGATGACGAAGCTCTCGTCGGTGTCAATGCTGCCGTCGAGGCGCGCGAGGGTAATGACGAAGCTGCCTCTGCCGCCCTCGGCAGCGACGATTTCATGCGGATTCGAGGCCGCGAAATACATTCCTGCCGGCGCCGGCTCGGGTACGGGTTCTTCGGGGCGTTCGGCCGGATGCGACGAGCAGCCGGCCACAATAGCGACAAGGGCTGCTATGCTTAATTTTTTCATGGTAATGTTATTCTATGCGGACAAAGGTACAAAATTTTTGTCGCACCGCCGGCATTTTGCCATTTTTGCACTGTAAAAAGTGCAATATTTGCGGCACTCTGTCATTTTGAAATAGTGACATAAATTGTCTTTCGTCTTAATGTACTGTGCAGCAATTGTGTGTGTCTTAAAATGCTTCAACTGCGGC
>CABRZA010000079.1 GCA_902475285.1 uncultured Porphyromonadaceae bacterium | reverse complement strand
CTGCGCCCTCTGCGCCTCTGCGTGATTTTTCTATCCAAATAAAATCCCGCTCGCGCGCTAAGCGCGAGCCCCTCTGTGATCTCTGTGCCTCTGTGTGATATTTTCCCGAATGTGGTGGGCCTCCGTCTCCGTGCCCTCCGTGCGAGCTAATCCAACTTTTATGTTAAAAATTCAATTCACATAAGTTAAAAACCCCCATTTTACCCCTACTTTTTCCCATTGGGAAAAAATCGGGGATAATCTCCTCCCCGCCGCCGTAATTTTGCATCAAAAAAAGCAAAATGAAATCTTTCTCCCAAAAGCACCCCCGCAAAAACCGCCGCGCCAACATCGGCGCCAGCCACCGCCGGCCCCTCGCACAACTACTCCTCCTTGCGGCCGCCGCTCATCAGAGCTTCCGGCGGCTCGATGAGATAGAGCTTGCGCCGCGCGCGCGTCACCGCCGTATAAAGCCAACGGTAGAGATTCTGCCCAAGAGCGTCCTCGGGAATGTAACTCAGGTCCACAAAAACATTGTTCCACTGGCCGCCCTGCGCCTTGTGGCAGGTGATGGCATAGGCATACTTCACATGCACCGCGTTCCAGTACGGGTCGCTCCGCAATGCCCCCGGACGGCGGTCCGCAGGAATCGCGCCGTAAGGCCCGTCGCCAGCCATAAGGCTGTAATACAACGTGTTCCAGCTCTCCTGCGAAAGCGACGCCTCCGCGCTGTTCAGCGTATCGAGAATAATCTTGCAGTCGAACTCCACATCCTCCCCCTCGCCGTCGGCAGCCGGCGCCGCCACACGGATGTCGGCAAAGCGCAACCCGTGCATCGCCTCGATGCCGTAGATCTTCACCACAGTCACAATGTCGCCGTTGGCCACGAAGTCCAGCCCCTCCACCTTCTTCTGGAAATAATGGTTGCGCGACACTATCAGCATGTCGTCAACCTCAATCTCGCTCTCGCGGTAGAGCACCTGGCTGCGTATGGCCGCGTTGTACTCAGCCGCACGGCGGTTGCTCCGCGTTATCAGGATGGTGTCGTTGATGCCCTCCGAATATGCGTCGTAGATGGCCTCCGGAAGGTCCGTGCCCTCCACCGCCGCCACGTCGTCGAAGCCCCGCTCGCGAAGCTTGGGCACAGGCAGAAGCGAGCCCTCGGGCAAAGCCTTGATTTTGGCCATGATGCGCCGCAGACGCGTGGCGTTGAAAAGTATCCCCGAGTCGGCGCTCTGACGCGCCGTCTCCGTAAGCACGGCATGCGTCACCTTTATGCCGTAGCGCCGCAGCACGTCGGGGTTCATCGCCGGCGAGCGGTCGGAGCCCACAGGAGGAAGCTGCGCCGTATCGCCTATGAGTATCAGACTGTTGCCCGGATTGCCGAACACGTAGGCCAGAAGGTCTTCGAGCAAATTCTCGCCGCGCTCGTCGGCGGCGGCTATCATCGACGCCTCGTCGACGATGAAGACGGCGTTCTGCAACTTATTGTCGGCCGGTGTATGCTCGCCGCGCTGCCACCCCGCGCCACCGAAGGGGTCGTGACGGTAGATTTTGCGGTGGATGGTATACGCTTTCAGCCCTCCCGCGTTGGTGCTCAGCACCTTCGCCGCACGACCCGTAGGTGCGAGAAGCATGAACGGACGCTTTGCGTCGCGAAGCACCTTCACAAGCGCACCCGTAAGCGAAGTCTTGCCCGTGCCGGCGTAACCGTTGAGAATGAACGCCCGCTCCTGCCCGTCGACGGGCACGGTGCAGAAGCGCGCCAGAACGTCGATAAGCGCCGTCTGCTGCGCGTTGGGAGCATACGGAAGGTTGTCCCTCAGGCTTTGGGCGAAAGCGGCGGCATCCATCTATTCGTCGGCTGCGGCCAGTGGGTCGTAGAGAGGCTCTATGCCCCGCTCTCGGGCCAGTTTCAGAAGATATTCGAAAGCCGCGCGCCGTGTGTCCTCGATTTCGCAATCCTTGATGGCCTGCTTGAGGTTCTTGGCGAAATAACCCACCTCCGGCCCTTGCGGAAGCCCGAAAAGCGCCATTATCTCGCAGCCGTCCACAGGGTTCTTGCGGTTGCGCTCCCGGTCCTTGGCGTCGGTCTCGCGGAACTTCTCCTCCACGAGGTCGAAGTTGGCCAGGTAGCGCGCCTTCCGCGCCTCGTCCTTGCTCGTTATGTCGGCGCGTGCAAGAATCATAAGGTCGGCAAGGTCGTCCTCGGCATAGTTGGCCAGACGGCGCACGGCACTGTCGGTCACCTCGTCCTCGACGAGCGCTATGGGGCGCATGTGCAGCTCCACCAGCTTCGCCACATAGCTCATCTCGGCGCCCAGCGGAAACTTCATGCGCCGGAAGATGCTCTTCACCATCTTCGACCCCACGTAGTTGTGGTTGTGGAAAGTCCAGCCGCGGTCGGAGTCGAAATGCTTCGTCACGGGCTTGCCTATGTCGTGCAGAAGCGCCGCCCAGCGGAGATATATGTTGTCCGACGCCTCGGCCACGCTGTCGAGAACGAGCATGGTGTGGGTGAAGTTGTCCTTGTGCGCACGGCCCTTCACAACCTCAACGCCCTTCATTCGCGCCAGCTCGGGCAGGATGATGGCCAGAAGACCGCTGTCGAGCAGCAGCTTCCACCCTATCGACGGCCGCGGCGACGCCATAATCTTGAAGAGTTCGTCCTTGATGCGTTCCTTGGTGATGATTTCTATGCGCGGGGCGTTGCGCCGTATGGCGGCGAAAGTCACCGGCTCGATTTCAAACTGCAGCTGCGTGGCGAAGCGGATGGCGCGCAGCATGCGCAGGGGGTCGTCGGAGAAGGTCACGTCGGGGTCGCACGGAGTGCGGATGATGCCCGCTTCAATGTCGGCAAGGCCGTTGTACTTGTCGATAAGCTCGCCGTAGCTGCCGGCGTTGACGCTCACAGCCATGGCGTTGATGGTGAAGTCGCGGCGCGCAAGGTCGTCGTCGAGGGTGCCGTCCTCCACTATGGGGTTGCGCGAGTCGCTGCGGTACGACTCCTTGCGGGCACCCACAAATTCAAGCTCCGTGGGCCCGCTGTGCAGCTGGGCCGTGCCGTAGGTCTTGAACACGGCAAGACGGGCGCCCTTGCCCAGTCGGCGCGCCACGGCCTCGGCAAGCTCTATGCCCGAGCCGACAGTGACGAAGTCGATGTCCTTCGACGGGCGCCCTATGATAAGGTCGCGCACATAGCCTCCCACCACATAGCAAGGGCGTCCGAGCTCGTCGGCCGCCTCGCCTACGGTGTGGAAAACCTTCCGGCGCAGTTTGTCTTTAAGATTCATCAGTCGAGTTCTATGGGCGTCTCGGCGACATTGGTGATACACTCGCCACCGTCGGAGCCCGCTATATAGGTGTTCTCAATGCCCACGGCGCCTATGCCGGGGATGACAAATTTGGGTTCGAGGGCCACAACGTTGCCGGCCTCGATTATGTCGCGCGAGCGCGGGGCTATCACGGGCAGCTCGTTGATTTCTATGCCCACGCCGTGCCCCACGAAACCGGCCTGGCTGGCGTGCCCCATGAAGCAATGGCCGAGGCCGCCTTCCTTAGCCATGGCCACGGCACGCTCGTAGAGGGCCTTGGCCTCCGTGCCGGGGCGCATCATCGAGGCAAGCTCGCGGCATATGTCGGCCGACAGGGCGCACGCACGACGCGCCTCGTCGGCGAGGCTGTCGGTGTAGTATATGCGCGTCATGTCGGTCATATAACCGGTGTAGTTGCCGTTCACGTCAACCATCACCGGCTGCCCGGGCTTGATTACCGTCCCGTCGGCACCCACCGGCAGCGACGGGTCGAGCCCCGCGCCACCCATGGCAAAGTCGTAGGGCGACGGTGTGTCGCCGTTCTCGCCCGTGAGGACGTTGCCCATGAAGAGCTCCATCTCTCCCCCGGCCACACGGAACTGCCCCAGGCAGCCCCCCAGACGCGAGGCTCGCTCGATTTCTATCTGGAACTCTATGTCGGTCATGCCCTCGCGGTAGAGGTGAGGTATGCGCTCGTAAACGAGGCTCTGACGCTCGCCCGACAGGCGCAGCATGGCCTGCTCTTGGGCTGTCTTTACGGCACGCGCGCGCCGTAGCACGGGCGAAAGGTCGCCCGTCGGAGCGGCACCCCCGAAGGCCTTGGCCAGTCGCACGGCCTCGCAGTAGCTCAGGGCGTCGAGCTCCAGCGCCACGTCGGCTCGCACTCCGCGGCCTGTGGTGCCCAGGATGTCGGCTATTTCTTCGGGCTTGCGTATGAAGTGCAGCTGCCCCTCGCGGCGGCAGCGCAAGGTGGTGGGGCGGCGCACGAAGTACTCGGGCTCGGCGTCGGGTTCGAGATATACATATCCGCGGAACACGCGCCCCGTGAGATAGTAGAGGTTGGCGTTGTCGCGCACAAGAGCCGCACCAATACCGGCCGCGCGCATCCCGGCATACACGCGGGCAAGGCGCCGGCCCTGCTCTTCGTCGCTCAACAGACACACCTGAAGGTGGTCGATACTTTCTTTTTTGGTCATACTATATCTACGAGTTCTTCTATACTGTCGATTTTATGTTCCTCGCCCGTCACACCGCTGCCGAAGCCGTAGGCCGCCCACACGAAGGGCACCCCGGCAGCATGGCTGCTGCGGCAGTCGCCCGCGGTATCGCCCACATAAACGGGCCGCTTCAGCCCGTACTGCCCTACGATGCGGCGGATGTTCTCGTCCTTCTCGCATCCATCGTCGCCGAACGACAATGTGCCCTCTACCAAAGACCCCAGGCCGGTGAATTTAAGAAAATTCGGCAGCCCGTCGGCCTGACAGTTGCTCACCATGAACAGCCGCAGCCCGCGCTCACGCAAGGCCTCGAGCGTTGTGCGCACGCCGGGGTAGAGCCGGCCGCCGAGCGTAGGCATCATGGCGCGCTCGTTGGCGCCGAGGCGTTCCATGAACTCCGGTGCCACCTTCTCGTCGCCTATGAGCTCGGCATAGATACCCTCGATGGGCACACCCATGAGGGCCGCCAGGCGTGGCCGCGTAACCTCGGCTACGCTAAGACCGAGGTCGGCGATGGTCCGGTTCCATACCTTGCAGTAGCTGTCGACGGCATCCCAAAGGGTACCGTCCATGTCGAATATCATACTGTCGAAATTCATATGTTCGTTCATCTACAAAGTGAAACACCGCCCGCGGGCCAATGTTCTCCCGCCAGGCCTCTTTCAGCGCTCGGGGCAGTAGCTCAGCCCCACCTGCTCGATGCCGGCAACGGTGTCGGCGCGCATCACATGCCGCAGCGTCAGGGTCTCGCCGCGGTGCAGGGTCATGCCACGCCGAAGGGTGTCGACAATCTGGTGCGAGGGACCGCTGCCGCGACCCAGCCAGCGCCCGTAGCTGTCGGCAAGGACGATGTCGAAGGTGTCGCACAGCGTGCTGTCGCGGTCGCTGGTGAGCTCAAGCCATATATTGGCATATTCATAGCCGTTGGTGTGTCGCAGGGTGAGAATGAGGTCGCCGCGGCGACACACGCTGTCGCGAAGGGTGTCGACATGCGCCGTCAGAGGCTCGCGGTAATCCCATTTCTGGCTGTCGAAGGTGCGGAAGGCGCTGAAATAATTATCGTAGCCGTTGCCCTGATAGCCGCCCACGCTGCATGCGGCCGCCACGAGGAGCGCCGCCGCTGCTGCTCCGAACTTCATCCGTCGCATAGGCTACTGCTGGGCTTCGTTGCCGCCCGAAGGCTTAGGAGTTCCTTCCGTAGGCTTGGAGGCACCGTTGCCGGGCTTGGTGTTACCGTCAGGCGCCTTGGGGGTGCCGTCGGTGACCTTGGGGCTGTCGCCTTTGCCGGCTCCGTCCTGCGCCTTGGGGCCGCGGCGCTTGTTGCGCGGCTGGCGCTCGCCCTGGGGCTTTTCACCACCTGCCTGCCGCTCGCCCTGCTGCCGCTCCCCATCGGGACGCTGTCCGCCCGCCTGGCGCTCGCCTTGCTGCTGGCCTCGCTCGCCGTCGGGGCGCGGCCCGCGCTGTTTGCGCTTGGCGCCGTCCTTGCCGCGGTTGTCGCGAGGCTGACCCTCCTTCGGGCCGTTGTCCTTCGGCTGGCCATCCTTCGGAGAATTGTCCTTGGCCGGCTGGCCGCCGCCGTTGCCGCCTTTCTTCTTGCGTTTCTTCTTGCGGTCGAAGCGCGTGAGGTCGTCGTCGCCGAGGATGTCGCCGAAAGCAGGCTTCTCCTTGGGCTTCTGCTCGCCCTCGGGCATAAGGGTAAGGGGCTTCTCGCCGGCCTTGTTCATGGCTATGACCTCGAACACGCGCTCGGCGGAGATGGTGACGAGGTTGGCGGCCATGCTCTTGTCGGTGGAGTAAGTCACTAGCCGGTTGAAGATGTCGCTCTTGAAATGATAGTATGTGGCGTCGGCAGTTTCGAGGCGTACCTCGCGGGGAGGCATCTTGCGCCCGGCCTCAACATAGGCGTCGACCTCGAAGTTGAGGCAACATTTGAGCTTGGCGCACTGCCCGGCGAGCTTCTGCGGGTTGAGCGATATATCCTGATGGCGCGCCGCGCTGGTGGCCACCGACACGAAGTTGCTCATCCACACCGAGCAGCACAGCGGACGGCCGCACGGGCCTATGCCGCCTATGCGCCCAGCCTCCTGGCGCGCGCCTATCTGCTTCATCTCGATGCGAACCTTGAAGGTCTCGGCGAGGATCTTGATGAGCTGGCGGAAATCGACACGCTCGTCGGAGATATAGTAGAAGATGGCCTTGTTGCCGTCGCCCTGATACTCCACGTCGCCTATCTTCATGTTGAGCTTGAGGCTCTCGGCTATCTTGCGGGCGCGGATCATGGTGTCGTCCTCGCGGGCACGAGCCTCTTCGTACTTCTCGATGTCCGACGGCTTGGCCAGGCGGAACACACGCTTGGGCTCGGGAGTATTGCGCCCGGCGGCCTTGCGCATGCGCAGCTCGGCAAGCGCGCCGGTGACGGTGACGGTGCCTATGTCGTGGCCCGGCGAGGCCTCCACGGCAACCACGTCGCCCGGACCCAGCGGAAGGTTGGTGGTGTTGCGGTAGTAGCCTTTGCGGGTGTTCTTGAACTGCACCTCCACAATCTCCGAGCGGGCCATGCCGCCGGGTATGTCGTCGAGCCAGTCGGTGACATGGAGCTTGTGCCGCCGGTAGTCGGCCATGGGGCCGCGCCGCACGGCGCCGCGTTCATCGTCGGCCTTCGCAGTTTCAGCGGCGCCGTCCTTAGGGGTCTCGGCGGCCGCCTGCGGGGTGTCGGGGGTGTTTGCAGGGGCCTGGGGCTCGCGCGCCTTGTCGTCGGGCGTCTGTTTGTCGCGATCCATGGCTTTTATTTGGCAAAGCTTACAGAGCGCGTCTCACGGATGACGGTAATCTTCACCTGGCCGGGATAGGTCATCTCGTCCTGGATGCGGCGCGCAATCTCGGCGGAGAGCTTTTCGGTCTCGGCGTCGTCGATCTTGTCGGCGCCAACTATCACGCGCAGCTCGCGGCCGGCCTGGATGGCATAGGTTTTGAGAACGCCGGGATACGACATGGCCAGTTGCTCGAGGTCGTTGAGGCGCTTGATGTAGGCCTCGACGATTTCGCGGCGCGCGCCGGGACGCGCACCCGATATGGCGTCGCACACCTGCACGATGGGTGCAAGCAGGGAGGTCTGCTCCACTTCGTCGTGGTGGGCACCGATGGCGTTGCATATCTCGGGTTTTTCCTTGTACTTCTCGGCCAGCTTCATGCCCAGCAGTGCGTGGGGCAGCTCGGGCTCTTCGTCGGGCACCTTGCCTATGTCGTGGAGCAGGCCGGCGCGGCGGGCCTTCTTGGGGTTGAGGCCGAGCTCCGAGGCCATGACGGCGCAGAGGTTGGCGGTCTCGCGGGAGTGCTGGAGAAGGTTCTGGCCGTAGCTCGAACGGTACTTCATCTTGCCCACAAGGCGTATGAGTTCGGGATGGAGGCCGTGGATGCCGAGGTCGATGGCGGTGCGTTGGCCCGTCTCGACGATTTCCTGCTCGATTTGCTTGCGTACCTTGGCCACAACTTCTTCGATGCGGGCAGGGTGTATGCGGCCGTCGGCCACAAGCTGATGGAGCGCCAGACGGGCTATCTCGCGGCGAACGGGGTCGAAGCCCGAGAGGACGATGGCCTCGGGGGTGTCGTCGACGATAATCTCTATGCCCGTTGCGGCTTCGAGGGCACGGATGTTGCGGCCCTCGCGGCCGATGATGCGGCCCTTGATTTCGTCGCTGTCGATATGGAAGACTGTCACGGAGTTCTCGATGGCGGTCTCTGTGGCCACGCGCTGTATCGACTGCACCACTATGCGGCGCGCCTCCTTGTTGGCGGTGAGCTTGGCATCGTCCATGATGTCGTTTATGTAGCTTGCGGCGGCAGTCTTGGCCTCGTCTTTGAGGCTCTCGATGAGTTTCTCCTTAGCCTCTGCCGACGACAGGCCCGAGATGTGCTCGAGCAGATCCTGTGCCTGGCGGTGGAGGTCGTCGACCTGTGCCTGGCGGCTGTTGAGCACGGCCTGCTGCGCGTCGAGGTTCTGGCGCACGGCGTCGAGCTCGTTGCGCGTGCGTTGGTTCTCGCTCTGCTGCTGGTTGAGCTGGAGCTCGCGCTGCTTCATCTTGGCCTCGGCCGACTGCACCTTCGACATGCGCTGTGCGGCAGTCTTCTCGGCTTCGCTGGTGATACGGAGCGCCTCCTCACGGCCGGCGAGCTCCTTGTCGCGCTTGAGGTCGTCGGCCTCGCGTTCGGCGTCGAGCACTATCTGCTTGGCGCGGCTTGTGGCCGAGCGGCGCTGCAGCATCGTGGCGCCGAGGATGCCCAGGGCAGCGGCGACGATGGCTACTACTATATTTATTAAAATCGTCATATATATTGTTGTTCAACAAATTGTGAAACAAAATAGCACCCGAGCCACGGCCGTGCCGTGACGCAAGTGCGGTTAATACTCTCGAGGCGAGGCAACGCCCCCAAAGCAACAATATCAAATTCTCTCGGCCCTCAAGCCTTGCTGTCGCGCCGGTATTCCCGGCTACTGCTTCAATTCCGCAACATGGCGACGTCGGAGTAGCGCTCCTTTCGCGCAGGCTCAGTTGTCGAGCCTGCCGAGCAGCTCGTCGAGCCGGGCCTCGAAGGATTCCAGCATCCGCGACTGCTCGCGCGCCACCTTGCTAGTACGATAAAGCATCGTGGCATAATAGAGTGCAACTTTCGCCAGAGCCACGGTGTCGGGATTCGATTCCTGCCCGTAGCGGAACTTATTGCAGTTCTCATTGATTCGCTCTATAATATAACGGTAGAACGACTCTTCGCTCTCCTCGACGGGCACCTTGAAAGGCGGTGCGCCGGCTATATTGACTGTTATCTTATGTTTAGGCGACGATTCCATCGGCTGGGCTGCGGGGCTTACAAGTCTTTTACTATCATTGCTATACAGGCATCTATCTCCCGCACTAATTCGCTCAAAACGGCCCGGGCCTCAACCGCCGACCCTGTATCGGGGGCTATCGCGCCGGAAATGCGCAGATATTCCGCTTCCGTCCGCAGCCGCTCGTTGGCGCCGTAAAGCTCCGACAGCTCTGCTTCCTTCTCGGCAAGCTCCTCGCGCAAAGCGCGGTTGCTCGCAAGCAAGGTAGAATATCGCGTTACCAGCAACTCCGACTTGTGCCCAATTCTGGTCAACTGCTCATTCAAGTCCGTGCCCATTTTGTCAAATTTTCACAAAAGTAAGCATTTTCATAGCTCTGGCCAAATTTTTATACACTTTTTTTCGCAAACAATCCTAAATTTGCATTAACCAAATCACACGTCGCATGTTTATATCAATACATGATTACCATGATGAAAACCTCTACACCCACCTGGAAGCCCGACACTCTCGCCGGCGACGGCTTTGAAATGACATACATCGGACATCCCGACGACTATGCCGGAGAGGTCCGTTCTACCGTCATACGCCGGCGCGCCGACATGCGCACCGACAAGGCCGTGCTCTATGTGCACGGTTACAGCGACTACTTCCTGCAATATGAGATGGCCGACATGTTCGGCCGCAACGGCTACGATTTCTATGCCGTGGACCTGCGCAAGTACGGGCGCTCGCTCCTCGACGGGCAGCGGATGTTTCAAGTGCGCGACCTCCGCGAATACTTCGCCGACATCGATGCCGCCGTAGACATCATAAAAGCCGACAGACACGCCGAAATCGTCCTGCTGGGACATTCTACCGGCGGGCTTACGGCGTCGCTCTATATGGCCGAGAAACCGTCGCCGCTCATAAAGGGGCTCATGCTCAACAGCCCCTTCCTCGACTGGAACCTCCCGGCATTTGAACGCCGTGTAGGCATACCGCTAATCAGCATGCTGGGCCGCCTCTTCCCCAACGCGCGGGTGCATCAGAAGCCCGACCCGGGCTACGCCGAATCGCTCTCGTCGGAACACGGCGGCGAGTGGACATACCGCACCGACTGGAAGCCCGACATCCTTCCCGACCCCGACATGGGGTGGATACGAGCCATACACCGCGCCCAGAAGGCGCTGCGCCGACAGAAAATCGCCGTTCCCATACTTCTTATGCATTCCGCCGAATCTGTCCGCGACCCTTCGGACCGCGAGAAATACCTCAGCGCAGACGCCATCCTCGACGTTCGCTCCATTGCCTGCTATGGCCGACGACTCGGCACCGACGTGACGGAAGCTACCTTCGCCGGCGGTCTGCACGACCTTGTCCTCTCAGCACGCTCAATACGCGAGGCCGTATACGCCACCATGCTCACCTGGCTCGCCGACCACCGTCTGTGATTGCCTGCAAATAGTAAAAGGCAGATTTAGAATATGCTGCCCGGGCGGATGCAATATATTGCAACGCAGTAGGCAATATAAGCACCTGATTTTCAACGACGAAGCCGGGGCGCAATATATTGCGCTTGCTCAGACGATGGTAACTTTCTAAATCGAAGTAGTTTGCATTAGAGAGGCGGCCGCAATATATTGCAATGTCACTAACTTAAAAACAATGTCTTGAATAGCAATGCATTGCAGCAACG
>CABRZA010000078.1 GCA_902475285.1 uncultured Porphyromonadaceae bacterium | reverse complement strand
TTAAAACTTTATGCAAAAAAATGTCTTATAATATAGACGTGGATTCTAATCGACGTCTTTTCTCGAAATAAACATATTGTAATGAATAGAAAAACTGTATTAGTATTAGGAATGGCCCTTGTTTTCAGTGTCGCTCCCACACTCTTCTCATGCAGCCGTTCGGAATCGGGCGGTGCTGAGCGTAGCGAACAAGAGGCCGCAATGTCGCATCCAGGAGGCCCTCAGCTCGGAAAACCCGGTGGCGGCCCTGCTATCGACAAAAGCGGCGATTCAGTGCTCCAAGCAATGATAGCCACCGTTGTGCCTAAGTTCCGTCAGTTGGAATATACTGACTCCGAGACCGGCAAGACAATGAAATACAATCTCTATACACCTGCCGGGGGCGATGACGGTGCGATGTACCCCCTTGTGCTTTTTATGGCCGATGCCAGCACGCCGGGAGATAATCCCCTCACACCCTTGACGCAAGGCTATGGAGCCCTTGTCTGGGCTACCGATGAGTGGCAGGCCGAACATCCATGCTATGTGCTTGTGCCGCATTTCTCGGGAGTGGTGGTAAACGCTGCCTATCAGCATATCGACGAAGTGGATATGGTGATAGGAATGCTGCGCTCGATAGAGGAGGCACACAAGGATATCGACTCGCGACGGCTCTATACCACGGGGCAGTCGATGGGAGGTATGATATCGATGTACTACAATGTGGCGTATCCAGATGTCTTCGCGGCCTCGATTTTTGTAGACTGCCATTGGGATACTGCTACTTTCCCCGAGCTTGTGCGTCATAAGTTTGTTTACTTTATCGCGGGCACCTCGGGCAAGGCCGCTGCCGAAATCAAACCCATGGAGGAGGCCGCCGAGCAAGTGGAAGTGGACTATACCTATGCCGAATGGAGCGCACGTCTTCCGGAGGCTCGGCAGTGCGAACTTGCCGCGACCATGCTTGCCAAAGGTGCTCCGGTGAATCTATTTCAATTCGAATCAGGCACCGTGCTTCCGTCCGACGGTCGCGGAAGCGAGCATATGTATTCTTTCGATTATGCCTACCGCATAGCCTCAGTGCGCACCTGGCTTTTCGAGCAATCGCGCTGAACGATTAGATTCATATAACAACAGAAAACACCCGGGTTTCCAAGGCAGGAAATCCGGGTGTAATTATCAAGTGATTCGATCAGCACACGCCGAGGCCCATCATGGCGTTGGCAACCTTCATGAAGCCGGCGATGTTGGCGCCCTTCATGTAGTTGATGTAGCCGTCGGGCTCCACGCCGTAGCGCAGGCACTGCTCGTGGATGTCGGTCATGATTGTGTGGAGCTTTTGGTCTACTTCTTCTGCCGACCACTGCAGGTGCATGGCGTTCTGGCTCATTTCGAGACCCGAAGTTGCGACACCGCCAGCGTTGACGGCCTTGCCGGGGGCATAAACCGTACGCGATTCGATGAAGGCATCGATGGCTTCGGGCGTACAGCCCATATTGGAAACTTCGGCAACGATTTCAACACCGTTGGCGATGAGCTGCTTGGCGTCGTCGCCGTTGAGCTCGTTCTGGGTAGCGCAGGGGAGGGCGATGTCGACCTTCTGCTCCCAGGGCTTGCGGCCGGCAAAGAATGTCGAGCCGGGGAATTTTTCGGCATAGGGAGCCACAACGTCGTTGCCCGAAGCGCGGAGCTCGAGCATATAGTTGATTTTCTCTGCGTCGAGACCTGCGGGGTCGAGGATATAGCCGTCGGGGCCGGAGATGGTCACCACCTTGGCACCGAGTTCTGTCGCTTTGAGAGCGGCACCCCATGCCACATTGCCGAAGCCGGAGATTGCCACAGTCTTGCCGGCGATGGTGTCGTTGCGCTGTTTGAGCATGTTCTGCACGAAGTAGAGCGCGCCGAAGCCGGTGGCCTCGGGACGGATACGGCTGCCGCCGAATTCCATGGCCTTGCCGGTGAAGGTGCCGTCGTGCTGGTTGACGAGGCGCTTGTACATGCCGTACATGTAGCCCACTTCGCGGCCGCCTACGCCGATATCGCCGGCCGGAACGTCGCGGTCCGGGCCGAGGTTTTTCCATAGACCCAGCATGAAGGCCTGGCAGAAGCGCATAATCTCACGGTCGCTCTTGCCGCGGGGCGAGAAGTCGCTGCCGCCCTTGGCTCCGCCCATGGGGAGTGTGGTGAGGGCGTTTTTGAAGGTCTGCTCGAAGCCGAGGAATTTGAGGATGGAGAGGTTGACCGATGCATGGAAGCGGATACCGCCCTTGTACGGGCCTATGGCGTTGTTGAACTGCACGCGGTAGCCGAGGTTGTTCTGTACCTCGCCCTTGTCGTCGATCCATGTCACACGGAATGTGACGATGCGATCGGGTTCCACCATGCGTTCGATGATTTTGTTGCGTTCGAATTCAGGATGTTGGTTGTAGACTTCCTCAACCGACATGAGGACTTCGCGTACGGCCTGAAGGTATTCCTTCTCGCCGGGATGCTTGGCCTCGAGAGAGGCTATGATACTGTTTATATCCATATACGTGTTAGTTAAAGATTGGTGTTTCAGGTATGGTTGCAGCAAAGATAGCAACAAAAAATGAATAAACGGATATAAAAACGAAAAACTTTTTTGATGTTAAAGAGCATAAAAAAGCCATATGCCATGGGCTTGTAGCTTTCCATGTCAAATTGCCGCCTAAAGCGCCGAAAAGTGGGATTTTGACTGATTTGTCGCCCTAAAAGTGTCAAAAAATTATTGCGTGGCAGCGAGGCCGCCGAGTGCCGTCTCTTTGTAGAGGGAGGGTATATCGTGTCCGGTCTGCTTCATTACCTCCACAATGCGGTCGAAGTCGACGGAGTGGCGGCCGTCGGAGAAAGCGGCATAGAGGTTGGCGTCGAGAGCACGGGCGGCGGCGTAGGCGTTGCGCTCGATGCAGGGTATCTGCACCAGACCGCATACGGGGTCACAGGTTAGGCCGAGATGGTGTTCGAGCCCCATCTCCGCCGAGTATTCTATTTGTGCCGGGGTGCCGCCGAAGAGTTGCGAGGCCGCAGCGGCCGCCATGGCGCACGCCACACCCACTTCTCCCTGGCATCCTACCTCGGCTCCCGAAACGGAGGCATTGAATTTCACCACATTGCCGAAAAGTCCGGCGGTAGCCAGCGCACGCAGTATACGCTGCTCGCTGAACCCCTTTGAGGTGTGGAGGTGATAGAGGACAGCCGGGACGATGCCGCACGAGCCGCAAGTGGGAGCGGTGACTATGAGGCCGCCGGAGGCGTTTTCTTCGCTGACGGCAAGAGCGTAGGCGTAGACGAGGCCGCGGCTTTTGAGCGATTTGTTGTAGCCTTCGGCGTGTACGTAGTAGCTTACGGCCTTGCGGCGCACGCCGAGACCTCCGGGAAGCACTCCTTCCGCCTCTATGCCGCGCTCGACTGCTTCTTTCATCACGGTCCAAACCTCGTGAAGGTAGTCCCAAATTTCCGGGCCTTCGCACTGATTGACATATTCCCAATAGCTCTGGCCGTTCTTCTCGCAGAGGGCCTGGATGTCCTTGATTTTTGTAAGCGGATATATCGACTGTCCTTCGGTGCGTTCCTGACCTTCTTCAACGATGTCGCCACCGCCTATCGAAAAGTAGGTCTTGGAGGCAACAACATTGCCTTGCACGTCGAGAGCTTCGAAGGTCATGCCGTTGGTGTGGAAGGGCAGTACGGTTTCGGGCTTCCAGACGATTTCAGTAGGGAAGATCGGATTGAGTACCGAGAGGATTGCCTGGTCGGTGAGGTGGCCTCTGCCGGTTGCGGCAAGGGCCCCGTAGAGTGTGGCACGGATACGGGCTGTACCGGCTGGGATAAGTTTGGCAAAGAGCCCCGAGGCTTTCTGCGGCCCCATCGTGTGTGAACTCGACGGGCCATGGCCTATCTTGTAGATCTGACGTATTGATTCCATGTATTATTATTGAGGAGAATTTGGTGTAGTAGAAGTTGTGTCGTTGCTTTCTGTCGATTCCGTCTCGGTTTTCTTTTTCTTCTTGCGGAGGAAGGAGAGGAATGAGTCGAAGTCGCGTCGGAACATGATGCCCACGCCTTGCGTGGTCTGTGCAGTCCGCACATAGTAGTTGCGGTCGTTGTAGCGGTTGTAGGCTTTGAGTCGCCATGTGCCGCGCTTGTTGAGGAGATATTCGATATCGAAGTCGCCGATAAACTGGTTGTTGTTTAGCGCCTTGTCGCGGTAGCCGAAGTTGCCGTTGAATATGAGGCGGTTGTTGAGCAGACGGCTGTTGAGCGCGAGGTCGACTTCCACATCGGAGAAGTCGCCGCGGTCGCTTCGGAGGTTGGGGGCTATGCTCCAGTTGTCGGAGAGCTTGCCTAGCATGTTGCCCAGTTGACCGGCGATTGTCGACGATGCCACCGAAAAGAGTTCGCTGCCCTTGGTGGTGTTCATGTAGTCGGGCGTATAGAAGCGGTTGAGGGCGAGCAGATAGATAATCTGTCGGTTCATCATATCGTCGGTGCTCACTATACTGCGGACCTTGCGGTAGGTGTCCTGCGTGAGGGTGGGGAATTCGAGGTCGAAACTTATCGACGGTTGGCGTATGTCGCCGTCGACATTCATCACCGCATGAACGGGGACATTGGTGCGTGCCACTTCTTTATCTTGCAGGAACGACTCGTCGAGGTCGCTGAGATTGGCGTTGGTGGCATAGTAGGCCGAGAGAGTTGTCTTTACGCCGTAGGGGTCGCCGTCGAACTGAATTTCGCTTCCTTCTTTGATAGTGAAGTCTTTTATAATGATATCCTGGAGTGTGAAACGGTAGCTGCCCGACTGTACGATGTACTTACCCCATATTCCGAGGTCATTGTTTGCCGACTGGTAGAGCATACGCATTGTGCCGTTGCCTACGGCTTTGATTTCGTCGCCCCCGGCGGGATCCATCACCAGCGATATGCGGGCGTCGGGAGTGATGTTGACGGCGATATCCATGTTGTAGTCCGACGGCCTGTCGTCGGAGTTCTGGTTCAGACCGTCTTTCAGAAGCCGTACTATTTCTGGTGTGTCGTCGAGCTGCTTCTGCGGCGCGCGCAGCGAATCGGGGGTGACGTCGCGGAATGTGAGGAAGGAGTAGTCCTCGGCGTCGAGGCGGTCGGAGAGGACGAAGGTAAATGTCGAACCGGGTGCCGTGGCCATGTCGACGCCTATGTTCACCTCGCCGGGATAGCCGGATATCGTGGCGCCTCCGTTGCCGTAGATTGTGCCGTACCAGTCGGGATTTTGACGCGAGGTAACATTGTAACTAAGGAAGTTGCGGGCATCGGTTACGCGGAAATCGAATGTCGGCGCCTTGAAGAAGGTGTGGCCGACAGTTCCCGAGAGACGGGCGGTGTGGCCCTCGGTGTCGCGGATTATGATGTTGTCGAGTTTGATGCTGCCAGGACGGATATGCACGCTGTCGGTGGCGGTATACGACGTGTTGGTGAAGTCGATTTTCAACTTGACATTGTCGGCGAAGATGTCGCCTTCGAGGTCAATTTCCTTGAACGTGCCGAAAAGGCGGCATTTGCCGGAGGCGCGGCCGCTGATGTCGCTGGTGAAGGCATCCATGAAGGGTTTGAGGAATTGAACGGGCACACTGTCGGCGTCGAAGTTGATGTCGAGCGATTCGGTCATCGGGAAGATGTAGCCGTCGATGCGCGACTTTTTGTTCTCGAAGCCAGTGATGTCGGCATCGAGATATACGCCTTTGTTGGAATTGTCCCATAGGGCGGTAATATCGGCATTGCCGATGGTGCATCGGTTGTAGCCTATGGAGTCGACGTGAAGCAGGGGGCATATGATGCGTGGCTCTGCCGACAGCAGATGCGAGGCGTTGAAATGCCCCGATGCTCGGCCGCCGATGAGGGCTTTGTCGATTTCGAGAGTCTCGAAGATTGGGAGCAACGACACATTGTCGAGGTCGACGGCCACGATGTTGTCGTTGTCGGTGCCTATGGTGCCGGTGATGTCGATTCGTTGGCTGCCGGTGTCGAGGGCGAAGTTGTCGACGAGAAGTTTATCGGGCAACATTGCCAGAGTTCCCGGTTCTATTTGCCATGTCTCGTCGCCGAAGTTTATCGAGCCAGGCTGCATCTCCATGGTCGCCGTCAGAGGGAAGGCAGAGCCTGTAGGCGAGTGCAGGCTGTGGAGGGCAATGTCGAAATCAATGTGCCCGTTGAGCGGTATGGCGCGGATTATTTCCCAGTCGATATGCGAGCCGATTACATTGTCCTTGGCTTTGAGCGTGAAAGCGACGGCCATGTCGCCTTTTTTAGTAGGATACTGGGTAGTGCCATAGACCATGGCGTGGCTTTGCGTAGGGTCGAGCACGCCGAAGACGTGGGTATTCTCGATGATTTTCTGCCCTTGAATAAGGTATGGTGCGTTGAGATTTACCGTGGCATAGCCCGTGCTGTCGTCGACGTGGCCCGTTAAGATCACATCGTCGGGATATTCCACGGGGAGCCCGAGCATATGGCAGAGGGCGGGGGAAGGTTTGAGTGTGAGATCGAAATAAAAATTGTTGGGCCGTACGCGGTGATTGCCGTGCTTTCCTCGGGACTTCGCCGGCGCGTCGAGTACGGGAAGGAATATCCTTGCCGTTTCGTGGAGAGTACGCCCGAGTGTCGTGAAGTCGTACTCTCCTTTAAGAAATCCTTCGATTACGGGAGATTCGATGCGAAGCTCGGGCTGCATGCCGTCGGGGCGTGCTGTTGCCGTCAGGCGGTTCATTGTGAAGCCTTTGCCTTCGCCGTCGACCCATGCTACGTCGCTGAGATCGAGGCGCCCGGAAAGCTGGCGGAAATCGGCGTTATCGGCCAGGACATTGAGTTTTCCGCTGAGGCGGTAACCCTCATGGCCGGGCGCCAGACCAATGGCGTGGAGGTCGATGCCGTAGATGGCCGCCGTGGCGTCGAAGGTAGGAGTGTCCTTGTCTATTGTGTAGAGCGCGTAGGCCTTGGTGCGCAGGGCCGGATCTTCGATATTTAGATTTAGCTCGATATTCCGACCGACATTGTATTCGCCGTCGAGGTTTATCTTGTTGTATCTCGTGCCGTTGAAATCAAAACGCGATACTCTTGCCGTGGCGCCCAATGTGGTCAGACGGCGGTTGAAATTACCGTCGACGTCAATCTCGGCATCGACCATACCGAGATGCTCGTTGTCTGTGAGTAGCCCGAGATTGAAATCGGCAAGGGTAGCCGAAATGCTTGCGTTGAGCATACTTCCGCGACGGCGGTACCCCGCCTCGATGTCAATGTTTCCGAGAGTGCCGTCGGACTGTAGGGTTGCTTGTCCCCGAGTCAGGTTGCCCGAAGCCTCAAGCAGGAGCGACAGCCGTTCGCACCGCCGGATTACACTGCTTGTCTTCTTGTCGATGAGTATGCCGAAGTCGCTGACGAGTGCCCGGCCGTCGATATTGACTGTACCCTGAGGAATATCGAAACAAAACGATTCGCGGTCGTCGATATCGGTGGCCCTACCCTTGAGCGTAATATCCACGGCATGCCTGTCGGTGAGGTCGAAACGCTCTATCAGGACGTTGCGTGTGGAGGCATGGGCCGCGATATTTACCTCCAGCGGCACATCGATTTCTCCGGCTACGGGTATAAAGGCCTTGAAGTCGGGCGGATATATAACAGCCGGCTCGAGTGTGGCGATATCGGAGCCATTATTGCGCAATGCGTCGGCGAGACTGCTGTCGATGTCGACTACAACCGGCGCCAAGGCGAGGCTTGTGCCGGGAAGCTGGATGCGCAAGTCGCTTATTTTAAGTATGTCGGGAGTCAGTTCGAGACTTCCCGAAAGTTTTTCAAGCACAAAACCGCTGCGTTCGTCGAACGAGAGATGGTCGAGGGTAGCGCGGTAGTTGTCTTTGCTGATATGGGGAATGAAGGCATTTACGGCAAGATTATTTATGGCTATATGATTCGGGTCGAAACGGCCGTCGTCGGCCTCGGGCTCGGAGTGGACGTCATAGCGGGCGTTGGCACGACGTATCACTACCGACGACACTTCGATGTCGACGGCGGAGTTTCCGCCCGGATTGTCGGAACGTAGACGCTCTATGATGGGCTCGATGTTGAGCGGAGAGCTTGGGGTAGCGCGTGTTATATGGATATCCACACCGTCGAGAAGGGCATAATCGACCACTACTTCGCGTGCGGTAATCAGCGGCCAAATCTCGAAACCTGCGCTGACGGTGCTGACACGGGCTATGGTATCGGCTTCGCTGATGAGAGCGATGTCGCCCACGGTGGCGCGGTTGAAAGGGTGTATGGCCACGCTGCCCACACGCACCTCTGCACGGAGGAGTTTCGACAGTGAGTCCTCCGTGGCGCGTCGTACCATATCCTGCACTCCGTCGATCGACAGAAGCACATAAATTGCTGCCGGCAGCAGAACTGCCAGCAGCAACAGTACCGATACTACGGCGCGAAATATCTTCCAGAGTAGCCTCATTCAACGAGGGTCGGAGCATGGCGCGGAGCTGGTGTGCTCCGAGCCGGGTTCTCAACGGCCTGTATTTTTTATTTTGGATGCCAAATATTTGTTGAAGTCGGTATGGGCCAGAAGCTCCTGCACGGTGAGGTGCATGCGGTAACGCCAGTAGTGGCGCGGATTGGCGGGAACGTTGATCTGTTCCTCGCGCGGATCCTCGCGGCGTATGGAGCCGTCGATCGACAGCCAATCCTGAAGCGGAAGGATGCAGAGCATCGACGGCGACATGAGATGGAGGTCGACTATGCGGTCGCATACCCAAGGTTCGGCGAAGTAGGGCGCGGCTCCGCCTTCGTGGAGCACTTCATTGTAGAAGCGCTGCGTGGCGTCGCGGTCTTCTTCCCACCATTGGCGTATGCCGCCCATGTCGTGGGTGGAGGTTGTGCATACCGAGTAGTACGGATAGTTCCAGGTGTTGCCGAAGGCGGCTTTGGGATCCTTGGGCATGCGCTGGATTTCGAGTGAGAGAATTTCGAGCTGCTGCATCACAGCGGGTACGCAGTCGGGAATCATGCCGAGGTCCTCGGCGCACACGAGCATGTCGGTGGCATTGATGAGCGGCGGCATCTTCCACATTGCCTTGCCATACCAGAAGTCGTTGTGGCGGTGGTAGAAGAAGTCGTTGTAGAGCCGGTTGAAGCACCAGCGCTCGTAGTCGTTGAGCGAGCGGTAGATGTAGGTGTACTGTGCCGAGATGCGCGGATGGTACTTGCCTTTTTCCACGGGGTCTTCGATGAAGAGTACTTCGTCGACGAGGCCGAGGAGGCCGTTGCAAAGGCGGATGTTCTTCTCGTCTTTCGGCAGTGTGGCGAAATGGTCGGCGATTTTGCGCTGGGTGTCGAACTGCTCTTTGAGACGATAGCGTCCGTCGGCGATTTTCTCCATGTATGTCTGCGTGGCCTCGGCAGTATAAGGACCGAAGAAATCGGAGAGGAAGTAGTCCATTATGTAGGGCTTGGTCTGCTTGTCGACGTCAATCCAGAAGTCGTAGCTGAAGCGGAGCTCGTCGACGGAGTAGGGAAGGGCGGGATTGAAGTATCCCAGCAGGCCGTGGAGGGCGTCCATGGGTATCTGCCATATGCGGAAGAAACCGAGGACATGGTCGATGCGGTATGCATCGAAGAATTCGGCCATCTTGCAGAAGCGTGCCTTCCACCATGCGAAGCCGTCGAGGTTCATCTCCTCCCAATTGTAGGTCGGGAATCCCCAGTTTTGGCCGAGCACCGAGAAATCATCTGGTGGAGCGCCGGCCTGGCAGTCCATGTTGAAGAGGCGTGTGTCGGTCCAAGCATCGGCCGAGGTGCGCGATATGCCGATGGGAACGTCGCCTTTGAGAGCCACGCCCTTCGATGCGGCGTATTCATGCACGCGGCGCATCTGGCGGTCGAGATGGTATTGGAGATAGCAGACGTAGTTAATTTCGTTTGCGTTGGCCTTGATTACGTCTTTGAGCACTTTGGGCGAGAAGGCGGCAAACTTACCCCACTTCGTGAAGTCGGGCGTGCCGAATTTGTCGCGGAGAACGCAGAAGGCGGCGTAGGGCATTAACCAGTGGTTGTTGCGCTCTACGAAAGCCTTGTATTCTTTGGTGGCGAGAGTTTTTGTACCCTCTTGAGCGAATATCTCCCGGGTGTATTCGTTTTTGAGGTTGTTGGCGCGCTCGTAGTCGATTTCTTTCAATGCGTTCAGCTCGCGGATCTGTTCGGCGTAATATTTTCGGCGTTTGGGGTCGGCTATCTCGCCGAGGTCCTGCACGCGGAGATACATCGGGTGGAGGGCGAAGGTCGAGTTGGCGTTATAGGGGTAGGAGTCGGTCCATGTGCCGGTCATGGTGGTGTCGTTGATGGGGAGCAGCTGAAGAATGCACTGATTGGTCTGCTGGGCCCAGTCGATCATCGGTAGGAGGTCGTAGAAATCGCCCACGCCCATGTCGTCGTCGCTTCGGAGTGCGAATACGGGGATTGCCGTGCCGGCACCGCGCCAAAGGTCGAGCGAGTTGATGAAGCGAAGACCGGCCACGACGCTGGCGCCTTTGCTGTCGGGGGTAATGCCGAGCCGACGGTTCTCACCGCCTTCCCAAGCTACCACATCGCCGGTCTTTTCGTCGATGACGAGGAATTTGAACTCGGTGTTGGAGTTCAGGCTTTCGCTCTGCACAAGCACTGTCCAGAGAGGGAAGAAATGATTGCTCATGCGGAGCACCTTGCTCTTGTCCCAATTGCCGAGGGCGGTGCTGGCGCCGCTCACAGCAAGGCATCGGCCTTTGCCTATCATGGGTGCGGCAACCGACAGTAGTGTATAGCCTACGGTGGGTTTGATGGCTGCGGCATCCCGGTCCTGACGGCAGAAGCAGTCGACAAAAGCCGACGAGTAGAAAGGTTTGTCGAAAGGCTGGTCCTGCCAGCGGTCGTAGATATCGACGGGAGTGCCGGGCGAGCCGCAAAAGTGGTTGCCATGGCCCCATTCATCTTTCACGTCACCATTGTCGTTGCGCACGAAATAGCGGTAGGTGAAATCACAATCTTTGTCAGGCACCTCCACCGTGAGCGACCAGTGGTCGTCGCCGGTAAGGTTTAGCTTCAGAGCTTTGCTGTAATCGCCCTTTCCCAAGGCTTCGATATCGCCGGTGAGATATAGCGATTCACCCCAATTGGTG
>CABRZA010000077.1 GCA_902475285.1 uncultured Porphyromonadaceae bacterium | reverse complement strand
AATAAGGTTAGGGGCGATGAAGTAGACAGAAGGGAGGGCCGGCAGCGAGAAGCGCTCGTGGAGCTGTTGGAAATCGGCTGCGCGGGTGTCGGTCCAGGAGGTCGGGAGTTTCTTCGACAGCATGGTTGTGTTGACTGCGACAACGTTGTAGTCACTGAGGTCGCGGCTGCTGAGGAGGGAGGTGAGCTCGTTGCATGTGGAGCAGTCGGGGTCGTAAAATATGAGCATGCAATGGCGCGTGTCGCTGCTGATGAGGGTATGAAGTGAGGTGGAGGCACCGTTGCTGACGAGGTCGATGTCGGCTACCTCGCTGCCGGGAAGGTTGCGGCTCTGTTCTTCAATCATGTAGGCCAAAACGTCGCGGCTGAGATTGTCGGGAGGCAGTGCGTCGCGGAGGGTTTGAAGATATTCCACGAGCATGGCGGGGGCGTAGAGAGGCGAGTCGGACTGTCCCAAATAATCGACCACGAGCCCGTCGGGCCAAGCGTCGAATTTTTTTGCCATCAATCGCCAGGCTTCGCGTCGCGTGGTGCTGTCGGCGTGCTGGACCACATATACGAAGTCGACTTTGTGCTGCTCTATGGCCGCGGCGTCGAGGCTGTCGGTGTCGATGCCGTTCCAATAGTTGACGATATGGTCGCGGATACGTGTGTCGGCGCTTTTCTCCTTTGCGCTTATGGAGCAGGCGCAGAGGATGCCGGCGGCGAGCATTATTTTAATTGCGCGTGATATTGACATAAACCGGTTGCAGATATTTGAGCCCTTTGTTGGCCATGCGGATACAGAAACGGCGCGTGCCGTTGTTTTGGATGCGTGAGCCATTGGAGGCGTTGTCGATGGCCGAGGTATCGTAGGCGGCATCGTCGGTGCCGAGAGTGTTGGTCATGAAGCGTGCGGTAAAAGTTCCGCCCTCCACGCCGTCGGTCGGTGAATAGTCGGCCCATTCAAGGCGCCATTCGTAGCTCATTACAGTATCGGTGGTTCCTCCGGCGAAATTGGAGCGTCCCGTGGCTACGGTGAGGTCGCTGCCGTTGACGCTGAAGATGTTCTGCTTGTCGCTTTCGAAGGTAATAATCAAGGGAAAGAGGGCGCGTGCAAGGCCCGAAGGGATGGTGAACGAGATGTCGAATGCACTTTTGAGGCCACTGCCCGGTGCTGTTGCCGTGACATTGCCGAATTCCCAGGGTCGCCGCAGCATGAAGGTGACGGTACGGCCGAGGCCGGCGTTGCCACCGCTGTAATATATACGTACGTTCTGCTCGTAGCGGCGGTTGTCGGCCGGAACATCTTTACACGTTACTTTCATAACATACCAGCCGTTGGCGTCCATCGTGAGCGAGGCGCTTTCGATGACCTCCCCGGCAAGGGCGATGGGCTTGTCGGAGCCGTTGCGGACACCCTCCATGTCGTATTCTACCGATTCGTCGGCAAGGTTGTATACTTTGAGTTTCGACGCGTCGAAATTCATACCCGAAGGTGTCGTGTATCTGAAGCGGAACACATAGTCGACGGTTCGCTCGGTGAACACAACGCGTGTGGCGCTTACCTCGATTTTCTCTCCTTCGTAGCCTATGGAGAAGAGGTCGCGGGTTACGACGGATGTGGAGAGGTTATTGTGAGCCGCGCCGTTCATGGCGTCGAGGAGGGTAGGGGCACCCTCGCCTCCGACTTCGGTTATGTCGATGGTATACTGGAAGTTGCGGAGGAGGTCGTAGAAGCCGAAGCGGCCGTCCTTGTCGCGGCCTATGTCAATCTTGTAGTATGTGCGCCGTCCTTCGTATTCACCCACAATGATGGCGTAGGTTACCATCACGTCGCTGCCGGCCGATGTGATGGCGCTTTGGGAGCGTTCGTAGATATAACATGGGGTGTCGTCGTCGCCTGCTGCAAGGCGGCCTTCGGAGTAGTCGAGTGCGGTACGTACTTCGGCCTCCGTGGTGCATGTCATGCGGTTGTCGGAACCGGCGGGGTTGACGCCGTAGTAGCCCTGTGCGATGATTTCGTCGTAGCTCAGGAGGACATTGTCGGGGTTGAGAAAGGCGGCGAAGAGATGGTCGCTGTATATGTAGGGTGTTACTGTGCCCATGGTCGGACGGTTGACGATGGTGTAGCCGAGCAGACGGAATACATTTGTTGGGGCCGATGAACGGACGTTGATTTTTACGAAGTTGCGTATGAGCTTTATGTGGAGCGTCATGTCGCTTGTGATGGCTTCGAGCTGGTGTATGCCCCAATATGCGTCGATGCCGTTTTCTACCACGAGCGCCGGCATGGTAGTTGTTTCGCTGGCCATGGCGGTGATGTATTCTCCGCCGCTTATGGAGTGGAGGTCGTCGGCTGAGGTGACGACGAAGTGGAGAACGCGCGGCCGCGAGGAGCTATATATGTTGTTAACCTTGAAGTATACCTGCTTGTTGGCTTCGTCGATACGGACAATGTTTATATCTTCGGGTCCGATGAACTGAAGCATCACGCCGGATGGATCGAAGACAAAGAGGTTTACTTTGAGGTTGTTTCGGAGGTCGTCGACGGTCGGTTCGTCGTTCATGGCACGCGATAGCGGGGAGTGGAAGAGCATTTCGGGAAACTCGGTGCCGGTTATGATTGTCACGGGCGTGCCATCGGGTACGGTTGGTGCAACAGGGGTGGGCACGTCGTTTTGGGAACATGCGGATAGCACGACCATCGTAAGAAGCAAAAGTATGTAGTCGAAGTGCTTCATGTCAGTTGCCCGAAACGGAGCGCGCGCGGTCGCCCCAGGTGAAGGTATTCTTGTTGGTGAGGGTATCGGTGCCCCAGTACCATTCGTCGTATACACAGCGGACATACCGGGTGTCGTTTGCCCCGATATTTGTTGCGACGGTCACCGATGGCGAACCCACGGTGTTGTCGACGTCGACGCCACCCGACGCACACCAATAGTCGGCAGTACCGTTGCGCTCGCCGAAGAGATATGGAATGTAGCCCTGATTGGAGAGCCGGCATATGAATTCGAGCTCGGCGACAGTGGGAAGGCGCCATCGGCCTGCCGGCCTGCCGTTTTCCTGATAAGCGGCACAGCGTCGCTGGGCACCCCGGCGCGTAACGGGATATGTAATTCCGCACTGCGAGGCTACGCGAATCTGCGGGGCGATGTAGCGCATCTTGGTGTCGCTGTCATCGGCTGGATAGTAGTAGCTGAGTCGTCGGTTTGCGGCTTGACGTGTCCATGAGCCGGCTGTGGCAGAACCGTTCTGATTGAGATTGTCGACGGTTCGCTTGCGGGGGTCTGCAATGATGTAGTCGTCGCCGGCAGCGAACTTCGATATCGTAAGGATATAATTGTTGTAGTTGTTGATGCCCGTGGTATGTCGCGATCCCAGCCAGTAGTCATAGTATCGGCTTGACGGGGTTGAACTATAGATAAAACCGTATGTGGTGGAGCGGGTGCTGTAATCGTTGTTGACATGCATCGATGCCGACGACGACCGCTGCGTTGTGATGTATATTGCCGGAATTTGGGTTATCATCACGGTCGCGTGTGTTGAAGGATCGGAGGGGTCGCCGTCGATGTGTTGCAACTCGATTGTGAAGGTGTAGGCGCACATGGCGTCGGCGTCCTGTATCTGAGCGCGATTGCTGCTCCATGCTATATGGAGGATGTCGCGCAGGAAGTCGAGGGTCGAGGCTGTGCCGTCGATTTCGATTGCGGCGAAATCGGTAGAGGATTCATAGCCGTCGATATCGCTGCTGTATCCGTTGCTGCTGCGGTCGGCTGAGAGGGTAATGCTGCGGTCGGCATTTGCGGCATAATCCCGCCAGGTGAGCCGTACGGACGCTATCTTTACCGGATGCGAGGTACTGAATGGTATGGATATGGCGCGCTCGTTGTCGAGGGTGTATACGTAGGCGTTCTTTGCGTTGTCGAAGTCATTGTTGTTCAGCAGCAGATATTGTATCTCCTTGATGTCGGTGGGGAGAGTCTGCACATTCCACTCCATGGCGTAGTCCCAGTTGAACAGCATGTCAACCGGCTCCTGCACCGTTGTGCCGCCCAAACGGCTAATTGATATGCGCATGTCGTAGTGCATGTTGCGGGCAATGAAGTTTTTGTTGGGCTGAACGTTGAGCCTATAATAGGTGACGATATTCTGCACGTTGCCACCCTCGTCGATGTAATACCATGGCACGACGAGGGTGAGCGAGGTGTTGCCTTGCGGCGAATACGGATCCCATTTGTTGGGATAACTATAAAACGGAATATTCTGCAAATAATTATATTTCGGTTGCGAATTGGAGAAGGAGAAATCGGAACCGTTGCCAATGGCGGATGTTATTTCGTTGGAGTAGAGGGCGTCGGCGTCGACGACAGCCGGATCGGTATTGACGGCCGATGTCATGACACCGTTGTAAATCCATACATGCATTTGGTCGGCACGGCTGAAATAGGTTGTGGTCGTGACTGTCTCAGTGCCGTCGAAGGGGTCAACAACGATCTCCTCGACGTCGATTGACGAGGGGAGATCGACAGCCAGTGTCAGTTTTGCTGCGGCACGCTTCAAGACGATGGTGCCGGTAGCGAGGCGCGAGGTGCGGTCGAGGGTAATGGTGGCATTGCCGTCCATGACGAAGCGGGGCTGAATTACCGTCCTGTCGAAACCACTCCCTATTGCAGTGGCTTTAAGACCGTCGACGGTCTTTGCCGTAAGCAGGTCCTCGTCGACGTTGGCCACGGCATAAACAAGGCATTGATCGGCATCGGTGCCGAAGAGACCGTCGGCGTCGAGAGCGTCGGAGGGGAGGGCGCAGCGAATGTCGCGGGCATAGCTGAAAGTTTCGTCGGCCCGGAAGTCGAAGAGATATTCGGAAGTGGCGTCGTCGTGGCCGGCGAGGCGGAAGAAGTAGAGGTGGAGGTTCTCCACGCGGTATTCGTTGAGAGGGTCGTCGGCCGGTGCACGCGAGCCGGTTTGGGCCAACGGGACGGACACGCGGAGGCCGAAGCCCTCCGTGTTGTCGGGCACCGGCGGCTCGTCGGCGATGCCGGCACATGCCGCCGATATTGCGGAAAGAATGATAATGGCTATCAGAGATTTGATTTTCATGATATTACATTCTGTTCTCCCTGTAAATTACGAAGCGCGTACTCATTCGCGTCGTTAACGGCACGTGGAGGATGAGGCCGTCGACGGTGCGGACTTCCACCACGAGTTCGGCCCAGTGACGGTAGGAGTCGGCAGTGCCCTTTCCACGGATGTGTATTACGGCGGGCTCACCCACATTGCCTTCGGCATAGACTCGCGCCGAGCCGTCGACGACATTGCCGTCGGCATCAACGTCGACAAACTCGAAGGCGTCCACGCCGTTCTCGCCCGGTATGAAATAGCTTCGCCATGTGGCACCGATTGGCGAAATGACATAGAAACGGCCTGTGGCATATGCCGATGTGCCGTTGAGAATGGAGAGCTGTTCTTCCGGCATACCGTTGTAAGTTTCGGTGCTTACGGCGAAGTTGCTGTCGTCGTAGGTCCAGCGGAGGAAGCCGTTGGGCTCCATACTCACCGTATTGTTGAGCTCAAACTCGCTGATTTCCTTGCTCCAGTCGCTTACCTCAATGTGTAAATCGGCCATAGTGTTGACGGCGTTTACGTCGAAACGGTATATGTGGTTCCGCACAAGCTCGCTGCCTATCGCCGAGGCGTAGGTGTCGAGGCTTGTGGTGAAAAATCGGGTTTCTCCGCCAGGTTCGAGGACTGCGGCGACGCGGAATGTCATGTCGGCACTCTTGGCTTCGGGACAATAGAAGCGGTATTTACCGTCGACGGGGATGCCTTTTGCAATATTGGCGACAGGTGCAGCGGGGAAAATGTTTGCTTCGGTGAGGCCGGCGGAGTAGCTGTCGTGGGCCGGGCGGAGGTAGCCGTGCGCGTTCCATGATACCATTTCGACGCCGGTCACATGGGGATATAGAATACCGTCGGGGCCTTTGGCGGAGTTGGCGATGGCGTCGGCGATTTCAATCTTGCACAGGCTGCGAATCATGTCGATATCGCCGGCAAAGGGAGCGTCGGCACCAAGCATGAGCTGCGACTTTGTTATGGCGAAGCTGTTGATGCCGTACATTGGTATGCCACTGTCGGGTGTCGGCACGAAATTGGCCGGCATGAGGAAATCCTCGCGCACATCTGCCACTTTTGTTTCGCCGGCAGGATAGTCGATATATTCTCCGCCAGCGCTGTTGAGATTTGCCATAATCATTACGGTGAAGGGTACCACGGCCTCGTCGGTGAATTTGTCGAAGTAGTCGTGGCTGAAACTCACCCGGAGGTTGTAGTATCCGTCGTTGACGGTTTCGTCGCCTACATAGTCGAGACTGCTCGGCGACATGCGTGTGAGGAGTTCACCGCTTTGGTTGAAGACGAGCACGCGGAAGTCGTCGATGCTCAGTATGCGTTCGGCCACATTGGCTGCGGGTTCTTCCCACACGCCGGGAGCACGGCTTTCGGGACGGTCGGAAGTATATATGTTGAACTTGAAAGTCATCACCGAGCCTGTGCCCGTGCCGGGCGTGGGGCGGTCGGCCTCTGATGAGCATGCCGGCAGAGTTGCTGCAAGCAGCAGCAACAGGCACAGAGTCAGAGTAGTTTCAAGTCTTTTTACCATTCTTCGTATTGTACGGGGAGCGTTGCCCAGTCGTTGATGTATATCATTGCGGCGGCATCCCAGTTGTTGTTGCGGTCGAGGATGAAAGTCAACGTATAGTCGTCCTGACGGTTGAGATATTCGTCGTCGGACATAGAGGCATGAAATGCGCCTTTATAAAGCAGCAGATTGGCTTCGAGTGGAATGGATATGATACGTTCGCCGTCGCTGTTGCGGTATACGTTGAGCCGTGATTTCGATTCGGCACAAAGTCGGGCCAACGACAATTCGGCCGATACCGCTGTCTGCACGGCGGCACGCGAATGATCGGTGTCGGATGTCAGTCCTGCGATATGCCAGGGCTTATATGTTACGGCGCGCGAGGCTCTGAGCGAGTTGTCGAAGGCCATCTCGCCGTTGTTGCTGATGAGCTCGAAGGTGAAGCCGTTTTCGTTGATAGCCGTGCCGTCGAGGTTGTGTAGTATAATGTTGACACGGTTGGTGTCCTTTGTGAGGTGGAGAGTGAATGTATGCACGTCGGGGGTGCCCGTATCGTTGTTGTCGGGGAAAGGTACGGCGGTCATAAGGCCGTGGAAGAGATTGTTGAGGCGAAGGGAGCTTGTACCGTTTCCGGTATCGAGCAGTACGCCGTTTTCGGAGAGGTTTTCCTGCCCGGACGAAGCATAACCGAAGGACTTGCCTTCGGCCATGCTTCCCCAGCAGAGAATATCGTAGGTTCCCGGGTCGAGGGGAAGTGTCAGGCAGTAGCCGTCGGCGGCGAGAGCTTCGCCTTCCTCGCTGTGCCTGTACACTTCACGACCCGTTGCGGACTCGAACACCTTGACATCGACCGATTTCACCATGCTTGCAAAGGCGTCGGCCGAGAGCATGTTGCGGTCGTAGACGATTTTCAGCACATAGGTGTTGGGGCACTCGTGGAAATCTTCGGTGATGCATGCGGTGGCGAGGCCGCATGCAAACAGTGCGACGAAAAGTCGATGTATAAGGTGTTTCTTATTCATTGTCGGACAGTTTATCAGTTCCAGTTCCAGACTTGCTTGGGCAGAGTGGCCCACTTCTGGATGTTGACGCGGAAGCGCACTGCGTAGCTAACCTTGTCGGTGGGGGGCAGCAGCGGATCGTTGTCGTCGATTATGCCGGTGCCGAGGCCGGTGATTTTACCAATTTCGATGGTGTAGACATGGTTGCGGACGATGCCGAAGTCGCCGGTCTGCATCTTGCTCCAGTCCCACTTGTCGATGGTGAGGTCTTTGTTTTCGTTGTTTTCTCGATACCAACCCCAGTGCTGTATGGGAGCGCTGAAGAATGCCTTGCCGTCGATGTAGGCGTGCGCGCCGCCGATGTTCTGATAGAGTAGGCGGTTGACTTTGGATACACGGTCGGCGGTGTTGATGGCCACAAAGTCGCTGGCGTCGGAGTCGTAATAATAGTAGTTTTTGAGGGTTTCGTAATCAGTGCCGTCGACCTGTAGCGTAACGACGTCGCCACCTACCTTTATACCGTTGCGCACGGCATAGACGGGATGCTTAACGGTGAAGATATCGGCGTTGTCGCTCTTGCGCAAGGGGCGGTATTTGCCTTCACTGTCTTTGAGGAGGACGGTCGACTGGGTGCTGAGCAGGCGGTCTTCGATGGTCTGTACGCCGTCGATGTCGCCTTCAGTTTCGCAGAAGAGTTCGGGCTTGCCGTCGTTGCCTTTCTGATAGGTATAGAATGTTTTGGCAACGTCGTTGATTTTGTACTGGCCTACGAGTACAACTGAAGGAATGGATGTGAGGGGCAGATACTGATCGGGCATACCCTGGCCGGTGAGACGTGTGCCCTTCATGGTGCTTTCCATCACGTATTGGGGTGTACCTACGGTGCCTGCGGTGCTGCTGTAGCTCAGGTAGTGAGCGCCGAAGGGATAGTCTTTGTCGTCGGTGATGTTGAGGTCGAGGATGTCGTCGGCCACAAGGGGATAGTTGTCCTTGAAGTATCCGGGAGTGCGGGCCCAGAACGAACGGAAATGGTCGTTGCGGTTCCAGCCATCGAAGAGAAGACCGTCCATAGTTCCGAATTCTTCGAATGCGGCGGCTTCGGTGTCGTCGTGACGATAAGATTTGAGGAAGTAATATTCTTTCTCATAGGCGTTGAGGCCCCATTTCTCGGGAGTGAACGAGAGGGTGACGCCGTTGGATGTCACATAGGGCTCGACAGCTCCGGCTGCGAGGTCGAAGTTCACCTTGGCCCCGTAGCGCTCCACGTAGATGTCGATGGTCACGTCCTGGATTTCATCGGGGCTCATCTCCTCGAGCTGGGTCATGGTGAGGAGTTTGTCGGTGTCGAACGGTGTGGCCATGATGAGGGTGTTGCTCTCACCGGTAACCTCGTCGGTGCCGTAATATACGGAGTTGCTCATACCGAAATATACGTTTTCTTCGCCATTGAGGCCTTTTTCGGGGCTGTACAGCGAGCCGAGGAGGCGACGCTGGGCGTCGGCCATGGAGCGGTTTTCATACCAGGTCGACTGTACGGCGTTGATGATGCAGATTACGTAAGCCGGCATCTCTTCGCCCTGAACAAGGCTGATGGGTACGTTTGCCTCATAGAAGCCATGGACAGAGGGGTTTGTCACACTTTCGGTCTTTGGGTCCTCCGGAGCTGTGAGCGACAAAGGCACATGGCTGTGATAGCTCTTGTCGGTCTTGTAGAGGTAGAAGTCGACGGTGCGGATTTTGTTTTCGGCCTGTGTGCCGTCGGTATAGTCGCCGGTGTTGTCGCCGATAGGAGCGCGGGAACCGGGATCGCCGCCGGCATTGACGAGGTTGACTTTGAGGTAGCGTGTCTCCGATTTCTGGGCAACATCGCCAGGCGCGTTCGGTTCATCCGACGAGCATGCTCCGAGCATCACGAGCGGCAACGCGCAGAGCAGGGTCTTGAAAAGATTTCCCATGTTTGATGTGAATTAGTGATTTGATTGATATTTGGATTAGATTTTACTTTTCATTTAGGGCATCGAGTTGACCGAGGGCATTGTCGGCGGCCTTGATACCGCGTCGGCGCGCGCGTTCGAACCATGCTCTTGCCTCGCCGTAGATGCCTTTGCGGGCGGCTATCACTCCGCGAGTGTAGTCGGCTTCGGGCGACGAGGGCATGTCGACCATCAGCATGGCGGCTCTGTCGATGTCGCCGGCACTTATGGCGGCGTTGACTTCTTCGAGAGTACGGGCCTCGCGCTCTTCGTAGCGGTGTTCGTAGTCGATGCGGTATTCGGTACGGCGCAAGGGGGGGAGCATCTCTTTGACTATGCGTACCCATGATGCGCGATGACGGCGCATGGCAGCCTCTTTTGCGTCGGGTTTCATGTCGCTGTCGGCTATGCGGAGGAGTTCGTCGCGGTCGGGGAGGTCGGAGGCGGCGACGGCGGCACGCAGACCTGCCCAGTCCTCAGCCACCGAGCTGCGGCTTACGATGCTGTCGGCAAGGTCGCGTTCGTTCTGAATATAGCGCAGAAGAGCCTCGGTGCGTCCCTTGGCGAGGCGGTCGTTGTTGGTCCACGAGCCTTCGGGTGAGGCATAGCCGGTGAGTTGCACTGCCACTACCTGCATGTCGAGGTCGTTGCGTACCGAGTCGAGTTTGGTTATAATGGCACCTATTTCATCGGCATTGTTTCCGATGGCATAGTCGATGTCGGTCTTGTTGACGGCAAACTGAACGCGAGCCACTCCGCTGACCTGCTCCGATAGCACGCGGCTGTGGGGGACGTCGACCAAAATGAAGTCGAGCACGGGTTTTTCAGGCTCAGGTTCGGGAGCGAGGAGCTCGGGGATGATGACTTCCTCGACAACCTCCACGGGTGCGGGGGCAGGCGTGCCGCCGAAATAATACACGACATTCACAGCGGCCTTTGTGGGGCCGAAATAGTCGCGGGAGCGGTGGGCAATCTTGCGTCCGCACTCGGCGCATGGATATTTGTCGTAGGAATAACGGGCGTAGCCCACGGCCAACTCCGCTTCCAGACCCCAATTGCGTGCAAAGCGCCATGCGTAGCCATAGCCAATTCCGGCACCGGCTCCCCACCCCTGGCGTCGTGCTCCGCGAAGGGTGGTGTTGAACTGGCCGCCGAAGAGATGTGCTGCCAGAAAATGTCCGTTCATCGGCTCCTTGAACCAGCGCCTTGCCTCGGGTTGAAGGAGCCAATGCTTCCATTGGCGCCCGTGCGAGAGCCGCCAGCCGTTGTAGTTGCCCGAGAGGTCGAGACTCCACTTGGACGCCAGCCGCAGCTCCACTCCGGCATTGGCGGTGAGCAGAGCGTCGTAGAGAAAATTGCTTTTCACTGCAATGGTGTTGTCGGCCTTGCCGACCGACGAGGCAAACGCTATTGCAAGAACTGAGATGATGACAAAAGTCCGTTTCATCCGGGAGGGCTGTATAGAAGAAAAAAGAAAAGATAATCGCCGTAATTCTACAGGTGTCGGGTGGGAGTGACTTGCCGTTCGATTAGCGATTTTTCGCTTGCAAAGGTAGCTCCGATATCTATATATGGGCAAT
>CABRZA010000076.1 GCA_902475285.1 uncultured Porphyromonadaceae bacterium | reverse complement strand
GCAGGACTTGGCTGTAATTCTGATGGCTCGGGCGCATATATAGTATTCCCATGGGATGGGGAATACACCAAAGTTACACAAGCCGGCCGCGATGAAGAGTTTCTTGCCGAGTTCAAGCGCTTGAAGAACTCGTTGTCCAGAGGCTCGGCTTCATCAAGTTCATCAAGGAACGCTTCGGCTCAAAGACCGTCGTCGGAAGGGCGTCTCCCGGCCAGAGGAGATCTGACAGCCTACAGCCTTGCCACGCATCCGATAGGTTTCCTTCCGTCGGACTGGCGTTCGGAAACAGACATCAAGCAGGCGATGCGCGAAGAAGGTTGGCCCGAAGCAAACGGTTATCGCGCAGATTTGAATTTCAAAGTACCGTTCACATTGCACGGTGCCGAAATATGGGCCTGCGGCTGGAGTTTCAATCGGGGACGTTTGATAATGTATTCGATGGACACTTACCCTATGAGCGGCACGGTAACGGAGAAGCGCATACTAACCTATGTAAACAAACTGCTTGACAGTCTGACGACCAATGGGTTTGAACTCCTTTCGCACAAGGTCCGTAATCCTGGTCGCGGAAACATGTACGATTGGAATTTGTCAAAAGGAGCAATCAAGGTCGAAATCACTGCCAACAGCGCCGGCAAGGTGTTCTTTGTAGTCAGAGTTAAATAGACTTCGTTTCAAGGGAGTGGCTATACCGCCGAAGCAGCGCTCTCGCGGCAGGCGGGAGCGTCGGCGGTGTGGCGTTCGCGCAGGAAGTCGGCCAGGGCGTGGCGGGCGTCGCGCAGAGATGGCGTGCCGTCTTCGGCGGCTACGACAACGGGCTGACCTTTCGCGGCTTTCTCGCGAAGGGTCTTCTCGATGGCTATGTCGAAGCCGCGGCGCAGCTGGCGGAGCCTGTTATCCATTTCGGTTTTTATCATAAATAGCTTTTATCTGTCGATATGTGTGTTGGTCTATTATTTCGAGCGATGAGGCCACTATGCGGTAGAGGCCTGTGGAATTGTCGACGATAGTCCAGAAGTCGACTATCGGGATGAAGATATCAAAGAGGTTGGCCAGTCCGGCGGCATAGCGTCGCTCTATGATATGGTCGGGAATGTCGTGGCCGCCTTCGGCCACACGTCGCGCCACTCGTATCTTGGCGGCAAGAGGGCTCGCGAGCCACACGAACAGAAGTTCCACCGAGTAGCCCGCTTTTTGGGCCGTGCGCACCAGCGAGGCATAGGAGCGCGTGGCAAGAGTGGTCTCGATGGCGAAGGTGACGTGAGCCTTTACCAGTTCGGTCACACGGCGGAGCATGATGCGCCCGGCGGCGAAGGCCACGGCGGCGGGGTCGAAGGGCGAGAGCCCGCGGGCTATTTCATCGGCGTTGACAAACTGCTTGCAGCCAAATATTTGCGGAAGCAGCGTGAAAGCTGCCGTGGTCTTGCCGGCTCCGTTGCAACCGGCAATAATGAATAGCTTGGGATTGGCTTCCATGCCCGGGAGGATTTGAAATTACAAAGATATAACAAATCCGCCATATTTAAACTTTTAAACCTTACCCTTTTAGCATTATTTAACGGCGACGACCTCCGTCAAGTCGGCTTTCGTTGCCGGTGCCACGGTGCGCATGCACCGGCGCATGGCCACCCACATCATGGCGTCGGTGAGAGCCCACGACACCGGGTATACGGCCATCAACAGCCAGAAAGGGGCTCCTGCCGGCAGGAAAAACAGCCATACAAGGCGCAGCAGGCATGTGCCGAAGATGGTAATGAGTGCCGGAGTCATGGAGTGCCCCATGCCGCGCATGGCGCCGCCGACAATTTCGTAGTAGCTTGCTATGAACTGGAAGAGCAGCACCGTGGTCATGCGTATGGCGGCGAAGTGCATCACCTCGGCGTCGTCGGTGAAGGGCACGAGGAATGCCGACCGCAGGGCCACAAACCCTACGTCGAACACCGCCGACACCGCCGTGCACATGACCAGACCGAGAAAAATTATCCGACGCACGCGCTGCATGTGCCCTGCGCCGTAGTTCTGGCCCACGAAGGCTGTGACGGTCTGGGCGAAGGCCACGATGATGAAGTAGCAGTAGCTTTCGTAGATGAGGGCAGCGGCCGAGCCTGCAGAGGCCTTTGCTCCGAAGCTGTTGATGGCGCCTAGGATGAAGACGTTCGATATAGAAAACACCGTGGTCTGCAATCCTGCCGGTAAGCCTATGCGCGCTATGCGTGCCACTTGCGGCGAGTGCCAGCGCAGGCCGGCGGGGCTGAGCCGCACGTCGGTGGTCTCGCGCGCCAGCAGAACGACGATGACGGCGGCGTTGACCACGTTGGATATCACCGTGCCCCACGCCACGCCGGCTATGCCCATGCCCATGAGGATTACGAAGACGAGATTGAGAGCCACATTGACGATACCGGCGGCGACGAGGCTGTAAAACGGGCGGCGTGTGTCGCCTACGCTGCGGAGCACTGCGGCTCCGAAATTATATATGAGCATGAAGGGCATGCCCAGGGCGAAGATGCGCAGGTATTCCACTGCAAGGGGGAGCACCTCCGCAGGGGTGTCGAGAGCAACGAGAAGAGGTTCGGCCACTATGAGGGTAACGAGCATCATGGCCACGCCGCAGAGCAGCGACAGCACGCCCGTGGCGCCCGTGGCTTCCTGCACGCCGCGACGGTTGCCCTGGCCTATGTAGTTGGCGATGACAACATTGACGCCTATCGACAGCCCGAGGAACATATTGACTATCAAGCCCACCACGGCACCGTTGCTGCCGGTGGCAGCCAGTGCCTCGCTGCCGATGAAGCGGCCGGCGACGGCTATGTCGACAGAGTTGAACGACTGTTGCAGCACGCCGCCGGCAAGCAAGGGCAGGGCAAAGGCCATCATAGGCTTTGCCGGCGCCCCGTGGAGCATGTCTACTTTATTATCCTTGATTGTACCCATAGTGAAGTCATAACGGTCGCCCGAGGCGGAATATTGCGCCGCTCGTCAATCCGTTTCGGCGAAGCGCCGGCGCCATTCGTCGCTCACCGTGGCCGGGCGGTGCGTGGTTAGGTCGATATTCACCATTACCGTGCGTGCCTCAACTTTGGTCTCGCCCTTGGCGTTGACGATGGTCTGGTAGAGCACGAACGAGCTGTCGGCCACCGACTCTACCTTGGTGAGCACGGTCAGCTCCTCGTCGATAAGTGTGGGCGCCAGGAAGTTGCAGTTGATGTTGGCCACCACGGGAGCGGTGCCGCCTTCGCCGAAGCCCTTGGTGAGGTATCGGCTCAGATAGGCGTACTTGCCCTGGTCGAGAAACTGGAGGTAGACCGTGTTGTTGAGATGGCCGAAGAGGTCTATGTCGTTGAATCGTATTTGTACGGGAGTCTTGAACATATTCTTGTCAGTGAATTATTATTGCGTCGATGGCGTTGCGTCGGGCGGCCTCGTTGATGTGGCGCACGAGGTCGTCGCGCATGAACGACAGTTCTTCTTTGAGCGGCGCCGACACTATCTCCACATGCAGCACGCGTTCGCGGAGCACCACGCGGCGGGTGTAGGAGGCGATGTTGCGGCCCACCACGTCGGGCCACAGCGACTCCACGGTGCGGCGCTCGTACTCCTCGCGGAGTCCGGTGCGGTCGATCATCTGCTGGATTACGCGGTCGAGTTTGAGGGGTTCGGAGCGGCGCATGGCGTCAGAGCAGGGTGAAGGTGCCGCGCTCCACGTTCCACAGGCGGTAGTCGCCCTGGCCTATGGCGGCCACGGTCTCGTCGAGGTGGCGGCGGTTGGTGTCGGTTATGAATATCTGCCCGAAGGATTCGGTCTGGCCCACGAGACGCACTATGCGCTCCACACGGCCGGCATCGAGCTTGTCGAAGATGTCGTCGAGAAGCAGCAGCGGCCTTATGCCCAGGGCGCGGCGCAGCAGCTCGTACTGCGCGAAGCGCAGCGCGGTGCTGAAGGTCTTGGCCTGCCCCTGCGAGGCGGTGCGGCGCACGGGCAGCCCGTCGACGCTGAAAGTCAGGTCGTGGCGGTGCGGCCCCGACGCCGTGTGGCGCAGCGCAAGGTCGCGACGGCGGTTGGCTGCGAGGTGCGCGGCGAGGCCTTCGGGGTAGTCGGTGGGTTCGTAGTCGAGCCGCGCTGCCTCGTCGCCGCCGGCAACGGCATTGTAATATGGAGTGAAGAGTTCCTGCAAATCGGCGATGTTGCGGCGACGGCCGGCCACGATATAGTCGGCGGCCATCTCGAGCTGCAGTTCGAGGGCTTCGTAGAGGCCCTGGTCGTCGGCGCCGTCGCGCAGCAGGCGGTTGCGGCCCTCGAGGGCCGAGTTGTAGCGCATCAGGGCGTCGAGATAACGGGTGTCGCGCTGCGAGCCTATCTGGTCGATGAAGCGGCGGCGTTCCGAAGGGTCGCCGGCGGTGAGCTCCATGTCGGCCGGCGAGAGGAGCACCGAGGGGAAGAGTCCCAGGTGGTCGGCGAGGCGCTGGTAGGGTTTGCCCGCGCGGCGGAAAGTCTTGCGGCGCCCCGGGGCGAAGCCCGCGCTTATCTCCTCGTCGATGCCGCGGCGGCGGTAGTTGCCGCGCAGTGTGGTGAAGTCGTGGCCGCGGCACACGAGCATGCCGTCGGCCACGCCGGTGAAGCTGCGGCAGTAGCTCAAATAGTAAATGGCGTCGAGAAGGTTGCTCTTGCCCATGCCGTTGTTGCCCAGAAGGCAGTTGATGGCGGGCGAGAACTCCATCTCGGCGCTCTCGATGTTCTTGAAGTTGGCCAGTGCCAGCGACAGCAGCTGCATGTCAGCGGGTCATCTTGCTGTTGAAGTAGAGCAGATGGTAGGGCAGGGCGTTGGCCCAATACTCCCAAGTGTGCTTGCCGGGGCGCGAGGTATAGTCGTGAGCTATGCCTTCTTTGAGCAGGGCGTCGTGGAGGGCGTTGTTTACATCGGCGAAGAAGTCGTCAGCACCGCACTCTACGGTTATGGCGAGGTTGGCGTCCTTTAATTTATCGATGTTTGCAGCCACGGTATGGCTCTCCCAAAGTGCCGGGTCGGCGTCGCGGGCGTTGCCCAGGCGCTGCTCCATCTTCCAGCTCTTGGGGAATGGGCGGATGTCGACGCCTCCGCTCATGCTGCCTACGGCGCACCACAGCTCGGGATGGTTCATGGCGAGCCACAGCGCACCGTGTCCGCCCATGCTCAGGCCTGTTATGGCGCGGCTCTCACGCTGCGGCAGGGTGGGGTAGTGGGCGTCGACGTAGGGCACGAGGTCGTTGGCGAAGAAGCTCTCCATCTGCATGCCGGGGTCGACCGGGGAATCCCAGTACCAGCTGTCGCGGCCGTCGGGCATTACGAGCACCACCTCGTAGCGGTCGGCCATCTCTCCTATGGCGGGAACCTTGCTTATCCACGTCTTGTGGTCGCCCCCGAAGCCGTTGAGCACATACACTGTCGGCACGCGCTTGCCTTTGGCAGCAGCGTCGGGGATTATTACGGTGATATCCTCGGGCGTGGCGAGGTAACGCGTGGCCACCTTGGCGCTGTCGACGCGGAAAGCCTCCGCACCCAGCGCCACAAGCATAAAGGCCAAAATCAAAAACTGTCTCATAAAAATTCGTTTTATCTCGCAAAAATACAAATTTTCCGCGACATATGCGAATTACATCTCCGCGCTGTTGTAGAAGTTGAGGATGCGGGCGCGGAGGATGCGCTCGTACTTGGCCTGCACGGCCTGTGCGAGGGCCGACATGTAGTTCTGCTTCGATGTCTCGTATTCGGTGGCGGTGGCGCGGCCGTTGTCGATTTTTATCTGCATGGCGTCGAAGGCGGCCTTGTTGCTTTCCACGGCCACGTCGGCCGACACCGCCTTCTTCGCAGCGGCCACGGCCTGGGTGTGGGCCTGCACGATGGCCTTGTAGAGGCGGTTGCGGGCGTCGTCGAGCTGCAGGCGCGCCGTGGCCTCCTGCGCACGGGCGCGGCGGACGCTGTTGCGGGTGTTGAAGGCGTCGAAGATGGGAACGTTGAGCGAGAATCCTATCGACTTGGCGAAGTTGTGGCGCATCTGCTGTGAGAAGGTCTCGTTGTCGAAGCCCGACGTGCGGTAGTAGTTGGTGCCCAGGCCGGCGGAGAAGTTCAGTGTGGGCAGATAGCCGCTCTTTACCACGGCTACATTCTTGCCTGCGGCCTCGGCATTGTATTGCTGTGCCAGGATGCTGTGGTTGAAGGAGAGCGCGTTGGCGAAGACCGTCCCGGGGTCGGGGAGGAGGGAGTCGTCGTCGGCCAGGGGCGCGAGCTCGAAGTCGTCGGCCGAGGGAAGGTTGAGCAGCTGCGCGAGGTCGAGCACGGCGGTGATGCTGTCGTTGAGGGCGTTGGTGAGGCCGAGCTCGTCGTTGGCCACCTGTGCGCGGGCCTCGTGGATGTCGAGCTCGGGCAGACGGCCTTCCTCGATGAGGAGGCCGCGCCGCCGCAGCTCGGCGGTTGAGATGGCGAGATTGATGCGCGCCACCTGCGTCATCTCCGAGGCATAGAGGGCCTGGAGGTACTGAGCAATGACATTGAGCGTCACGTCGTCCTTGGCGGCCTCCACTTGCTGGAGCGAGGCTTTGAGGGCCGTGCGCGAGTAGTCGAGACGACGTACCGCGCCGAGGCCCTGGAAGATGGGAAGGTTGAGCTGCGCTCCGAACGATGTCGACGTGGTGTTGCGGTTGGCGTAGGTGTTGTCGGCGGTAAGGCCGCGGCCGAAGTTGAAGCTCTGCGAGCCGTAGGCGCTCACCTGCGGCAGGAAGGCGTCCTTGGCGGCGGTCACCTCGTTTTCGCTCTGGCCGGCCTCGATGCGCCTCGACAGCACGTCGATGTTGTGCTCGACGGCGTAATCGACGCACTCTTCGAGCGTCCATGTGCGCGCTCCGGCGGCCACGGCCGAGAGCGCAAGGACTATGGCAAGTATCCGTCGCATGACTTACTGAATTTTGTCGCCGCGGAGCACGGCGGTTGAGTCGATGCCTTCCTTCACTTCAATGTTGATGCCGTCGGAGAGGCCGGTGCTTATGGCGCGGCGCTCGAATACGGGCTTGGGCACCGAGTCGGTGCGGACATACACGAAGGTGCTGTCGCCGGCGAAGGTCACGGCCGCTTCGGGAACGGTGAGCACTTCGGCGGCGCGCTCGAGGATTACTGTGGCGTTGGCCGAGTAGCCGGCCCGCAGGTCGCTAACGTCGTCGAGTTCGAGGGCGGCCTTGATTTCGAAGGTGTTGGCGCCGCCGGTGTCGTCGCCCTTGGGCGAGATGTATTCTATCACGCCCTTGGGGGCGAGGGAGGGCAGGGCGCCGATGGAGATGTCCATGGGCATGCCCGTGCGGAGATGGCCCACTTCGGTCTCGTCGACCTTGCCCTTGAAGATGAGCTTGTTCATGTCGGCCACGGTGGCCACGGTGGTGCCGTCGTTCATGGTGTTGGCCTGGATTACCGAGCTGCCCACCTTGACGGGTACGTTGAGCACCAGGCCGGTGATTGTGGCGCGGACGAGGGTGTTGCTCTCCTTGGCGTTGAGACGCGACACTCCCTCGCGCACGATGTTGTAGGCGTCGCGGGCGGCCTCGAGCTCCTCGGCGGCCTTGTGCCATGCCTTCTCGCTGTCCTCGAAGTCCTGGCGCGACACCACGCCCTTTCCGAAGAGCGCTTTGTCGCGCTCGTATTTGGTCTTGGCGTCGGCGAGTTCGATTTCGGCCACGCTCACGCGGCTCTGTGCCGACGAGAGCTGCGATGCGTCGGGTATGACCTTGATTTTGGCGATTACGTCGCCCTCGCGCACCACGTCGCCGGCCTCGACGAGGATTTCGCTTATGATGCCGCTTATCTGGGGCTTGATTTCAATTTCGTCGCGCGGCTCTATCTTGCCGGTGAGCACCGTGGTGCGCTGGATGGTGAGGCGCTGCGGCGTCAGTGTGCCGTAGACGTCTTCTTTGGTCTTGCTGTTCTGATAGAGGAACACGAAGGTGCCGATGAATATCAGCACTATCACGGCCCAGAGCAAATAGCGGAATACCTTTTTCATTGTGGTTGGATGCTTGTAGTATTATAGACTGAGGTTATTTGTCGCGTAGTGCCTCGATGGGCCTTATCTTCATGGCCTTGATGGCCGGGAGGGTGCCTGCCGCCGTGCCGGCGATGAAGAACGCCCAAAGCACGCCCATGGCGCCGCCGAAGCTGATTTCGAAGCCGGCCGTGCCGAGCATGGGGTCGGCGGTGACGGTGTCGGCTATGCCGAGGATGAGTGCGGCGAAGCATACGCCGGCCGTACCGGCCACAAGCGTGAGGAGGATGCTCTCGGAGAGCACCTGCATGGTGATGTCGAGGGGCTTCGCACCGATGGCACGACGGACGCCGAACTCGTGCGTACGCTCTCTCACCACTATCCACATTATGTTGCCCACGCCTATCACGCCGGCCATGAGCGAGCCCAGGCCCACGAAGAATGCCAGCAGGCTGATGCCCGTGAAGAGGCCGTCGACCATGTCGAACATTTCGGAGACGTCCATGAAGCCTATGGCCTGCTCGTCGCCGGGGGCTATGGCGTGGCGCCGCTCGAGGTAGCGGCGTATGGCCGCCTGATTGTCCGACGGACGGCGGCCCTTGGGCGCCACATAGGTGAAGAAGCCGTAGTTGTCGCCCATGTTGAAGCTGCGCTGCACGGTGCTCAGCGGAGCTAAGAAGCTGTCGTCGATGCGCCCGGCAATGCTGGCGTCGCCCTTTTGGCCGGCCACGCCTATGATGAGGTAGTAAACCCCGTTGAGCGACACACGCTTGCCCACGGCGCTGTCAGTGCCGAAGAGATCGGAGGCGAGGTTGCGCCCTATCACGGCCACTTTGCGGGAGTGCTCCATATCGGCGTCGTTCACGAAACGGCCGCCGTAGAGCACCGGCTCTATGATATGCGTGTAGGATGGTTCCACGCCTATACATTGCGCCGATTTGCTCTTTGAGCCGTAGACGGCGTCGACGCGTGTGCCTATGACGGCCGACGAGGCTTCGATGGCGGGGCTGACGCGCCGTATGTTGGCGATGTCTTCGGCCGTGAGCGACCACGAGGTGCCTCGGTTGAAGCCCATGCAGGGCTCGGAGCGTTGGCCGGGGAAGACGGCGCCCATGTTGGTGGCGAAGCCGGCGAACTGGCGGCTCATTATGCCCTTGAAGCCGTCGGCGCCGCCGGTGAGAAGCGCCAACATGGCCGTGCCCCAGAAGATGCCGAAAGCCGTGAGGAAGGTGCGGGTTTTGTTGCGCGAGAGCGTTGCGGCGATTTCACGCCAGTTGTCGCGTTGGAAAATGGTGAGTCTCATATCATTCGTCGCGCAAGGCTTCTACGGGTTTCACTTTCGTTGCTTTGAGTGCCGGGAAGAGGCCCGCCACGGCTCCCGCCGCGATAAGGGCTACCGTAACCTTCACGGCTATCGATATGTCGACCGTCGGGTTGGAGAAGCCCTCCATGTCGGTGGTGAAGACATTGAGCACCTGAAGCACTGCCATGCCGAGCACCACGCCTATGTAGCCGAAGAGGGTGGTGAGGGCGACGCTTTCGGCTATCACCTGCCCGAGTATCGACCGCGGCTTGGCGCCTATGGCGCGGCGTATGCCTATTTCGTGCGTGCGCTCGCGCACCGACACGAACATGATGTTGCTCACGCCCACTATGCCGGTCATAAGCGTCAGCAGGCCTATCACCCACACGGCGAGCTCGAGATAGAAGTTGCCCTTGCGGTTGGCCAGATAGGAGGAGAACTGATTCCACGTCCACACGGCGCTGCGGTCGGCGGGTGCGAATTCGTGCACACGCGCCAGGCTGCGGCGCACGCCCTCTTCGGCGGCTTCGCTGGAGGCCTCGTCGGTCACGCCTTCGATGGTCACGTCGAGCTGGTAGGCGTCGTCGTTGTTGCCCGTTACCTTTTTATATGTGGTGTAGGGGGCGTAGCTCTGCTTGCGCCACGGGTGCGAATAGACGCCCACAACGGTCCATGCAAGGCCGAGCGAGCGCACTGTCTTGCCCACAGCCGTCTGGTCGTCGCCGAAGAGCAGGCGTGCGTTGGCCTCGTGGATTACGAACACGCGGCGCCCGGCGTCGATGTCGGGGTCGTTGATGAAGCGGCCGTATTTGAGCTCTATGCGGTCGCCGGAGGCGGCCTCGGGGAAGACGGCGTTAAAGCCCCCCGATACCACTCGGCGCTCGCTGGCTATGGCGGCGGTGTCGGCACTCGCGAAAGGCACGACCTTGCTCACCGTGCCGCGGTTGTCGGCCACGATGGCCTCGCCGTCGCGCTGGTGGAGGTCGACGCGGCGGCCGTCCTTATAACCCTTGTGGGGCATCGACGTGCGGCCGCCCCACACCGATATCACGTTGTAGTTGCTGTCGGCGGTGCGTTCGAGGAAGTAGTTGTTCACCCCTCGCGCCGCCCCGAGCAGGATTATGAGCATGAATATGCCCCACGCCACCGAGATGCCCGTGAGAACGGTGCGCAGGCGGTTGTTGCGGAGAGTTTGCCCGATTTCGCGCGCGAGGTCAAACATTGCCGTTGAGTATTTGGCCGTCGACGATGCGGATGATGCGGTTGGTCGCCTCGCCCACCGACGGGTCGTGGGTCACGATGATTATTGTCATTCCGTCGGCGTTGAGGGTGCGGAACACTTCCATAACCTCGCGCGAGGTGTGCGAGTCGAGGGCGCCCGTAGGCTCGTCGGCAAGTATTATCGATGGCTTGGTCACCAGGGCGCGCGCTATGGCCACGCGCTGCTTCTGACCGCCCGAAAGTTCGCCCGGCAGATGGTGTGCCCTGTCGGCCAGACCCATGCGCTCGAGCTGCTCCATGGCCAGGGCGTTGCGCTTGCGGCGCCCTATGCCCTGGTAGTAGAGCGGAAGCGCCACGTTTTCGAGCGCGTTCTTGTAGCCTATGAGGTTGAACGACTGGAACACGAAGCCTATCATGCGGTTGCGCAGTTCGGCGGCGCGGTTCTCGCCGATGTCGCGGATAAGCACGCCGTCGAGGTAGTATTCGCCGCTGTCGTAGTTGTCGAGGATGCCCAATATATTAAGGAGGGTCGACTTGCCCGAGCCCGACGCACCCATTATCGACGCCAGCTCGCCGCGGGCTATGTCGAGATTGATGTCTTTGAGCACATGCAGAGGCACAGCCCCGGGGTAAGTTTTGTTGAGATCGCGAAGTTTTATCATTGTAGATTCGTTGAGCGGACTGATTTTTAATGCTTCTGCATATAAGACGCACCCGCTCCGCAAACATTACATTTTAAAAATAAAATTTTGTTAAATTCTCCCCATTCCGTACAAGTCAACTCCTCCCTATTTCTCCTTTTTTTTCAAAATTCTGTCGGCGATAATTTG